>CAJQJC010000001.1 GCA_905478565.1 uncultured Candidatus Pelagibacter sp.
AATTTAATAGACAGTATTTATGAAAAAAGAAAAGTAGAAGAAAAAAACTTAAAAGATATTATAAACGAAATTAGAGAAGAAAATTTAGTTGGCGTTAATGTAACAGTTCCATTTAAAAAATTAATTATACCATTTCTAGATGAGCTCGATTTTACTGCACAAGAAACAAAATCAGTAAATACTCTTGTTAAAATAAAAAATAAAATAATAGGATATAATACAGATAAACCAGGGTTTGCTCTAACAATAAATGATTTATATCCAGCAAAAGATGTAGGGGCTTTTAATCCCATAAAAAAAAAAATAATTTTTATTCTTGGTGCAGGAGGCGTTACGGCATCAATAATTTCAGCATTTAAGCAAGACCTAGTGAAAATTTTTCTGAGCAACAGAACCAAGGAGAAGGCAAATGAATTAAAAAACATCTTTCCTAATATAGAAGTTTTGGACTGGGGTCAAAGACCTCAAAATTTCGATGTAGTTGTTAATACCACGAGCATTGGATTAAAACAAAATCAAAGAATAGATCTAGATTTTAGTGACTGTGATAAGGATAAAAATAAATTATTTTATGATTTAATTTATAATCCAAAGGAAACAAATTTTCTAAAAGAAGCAAGACTAAGAGGAAATCAAATAAAAAATGGCCAAAAAATGTTTTTAAACCAGGCTATGTATGCTTTTAAACTTTGGACAAATATAGAACCAGAAATTGATATCGAAATTGTTAAATTATTAGATAAATGATCAAAATTGGAATTATAGGAGATATTGGATCAGGCAAAAGTTATGTAGCTAAAAGATTTGGTTACCCAGTATTTAATGCTGATGTTGAAGTCGGTAAATTATATAAAAAAAATAGAAAAATTTTTAATAAATTAAGAAAAAAATTACCAAAATATATCTATTCATTCCCGATAAATAAAAATGAAATTTGCGAAGCAATATTAGAAAATAAAACTAATCTAAAAAAAATAGTTGATATTGTTCATTTAGAGATAAGAAAAAAAATGAATTTATTTTTGAAGAAAAATATTAATAAAAAAATTGTAATTTTAGATATTCCACTTTTAATGGAAAACAAAATTAACAAAAAAGATGATATTTTAATATTTGTACAATCAAAAAAAGCAGATGTTTTAAAAAGATTGAAAAAAAGAAAAAATTTTAATTTAAAATTATTTAAAAGATTTAAAAAAATTCAACTACCCCTAGAGTATAAAAGAAGAAAATCTACACATATTATAAAAAACAATTTTACAGAAAATTCTGTTAGGGTAGGCATAAAGAATATATTAAAAAAAATTTTGTAAATGAAAGAAGTTGTACTAGACACAGAAACAACTGGCCTGTCAGTCAGAGATGGACATAGAATTGTTGAAATTGGCTGTATAGAACTTGATAATCTGGTGCCTACAAAGAATCAATTCCATTGTTATTTAAACCCCGAAAGAAAAGTTTCTGAAAGAGCTTTAGAAGTGCATGGTTACACTGATGAATTTTTATCAACTCAAAAAAAATTTTCAGATGTTGTAGATGAATTTTTGAAATTTATTGAAAATAAAAAATTAATAATTCATAATGCTGTATTTGACTTATCCCACCTAAATAATGAATTAAAATTACTTGGTAAGAAAGAAATTAAAAATGATAATGTAGTTGACACATTAATTTTAGCTAGAGACAAATTTCCAGGGTCACCCACTTCATTAGATGCTCTATGTAAAAGATATAGAGTGGATAATTCGAAACGAACACAACACACAGCCTTGATAGATTGTAATTTGTTAGCAAAGGTTTATATAAATTTAATAGATCAGAAAGAGCCTTTATTTGATTTTAAAAATCAAAATGTTGAAAAAGACAAAATTGAAAATATTGAAACTAGCAAATATTATAAAAAAGTAATTGAACCAACCGAAGATGAAATTAAATTACACAAAGAGTATTTAAAAAATAGCTTGAAAAGAAATTATTTTAATTAAATTTTTCATTATAAAGTTTATCAAAGTCTATTTTTTTATCTAATTTAATCCCAGGAAACCCAGAATCAGTTAATAAATTTAAAAATACTTTTTCTAAGTCTGGGTAAATTTTTTTTGGAACCTCACAGAGAATTATTTTTTCTAAATCTTTTTTTTCTTTAACATCATCATCAACTTTGACAATTGAAACATATGTTATTTCAAAATAAGATTGTCTTTCGTTGGGCTGACTGTCTTGAAATTTTAAAATTGCACTGATTTCAATTAACTGATTTTTTACAGGTTTAGATTTAATTTCTATATTTAAATGATATTTTGAAATATTATCTTTTACAAAAAGATATGTTTGAGCGTCAGCTGTTTCACTAGAAAGGTCTTTTACAAATTTTGTTAAAATTTTAAATTTATCTGTTGTCGTCATCTAGATCCTCAAACTCTCCATTAATATAATCTTGATTATTCTTCTTATTATTAAAGTTCTGTTTAGTTGATACCCTTTTAAAAATCAATTTTCTTGTGGGTGGAAAAATAATTAATAGGCCAATTAAATCTGTAGCAAAACCAGGTAAAATTAAAAGAAATGCAGCAAAGGCTAAAGCAGCACCAGATATAATTTCATAAACAGGTAATTCGTTTTTAACCATTTGGGTCATCCCAGATTTCAAATTATTGAATCCTTCGTGTTTGGCATAATAAATACCAAAAAAGGCTGTAAGAAAGATAAGCAATATTGTGTTTAGGGCACCTATTTGGGAACCTACTTTAATAAATAAATAAATTTCTAGAGCTGGAATACCAATTATAGCTAATAAAAATGTGTTCATTTGTCCCCAGTCTAAATTGCTAGTTGTAATTAATCAACATACTAAATATTATAAAGCTATGAATTACAGTTTTGAATACATAGACATTATTCTTCTTGCCATGATAGCTGGTTTTATTTTTTTACGTTTAAGAGGAATTCTTGGAAAAAAAACAGGTTTTGAGGGTAAAATGCCATCTCAATTTGAGAAAGAATTTAAAAAATTTGAAATTAAACAAAAGCCATCAAAACAAGAATTTGATGAAGAGGCCCAAAAAGATTTTTTAAAGGGTGCTAAAATAGCTTACGAAACAATTATTACTGACTTTAGCGATAGTGATAATAAACTTATAGCGAGTAAGCCCTTACTTGGTAAAAAAATTCATGATCAATTCCAGGAAGCACTTTTAGAAAGAAAAAAAAATGGTCATCACGCTGAGATAACATTTATAGGTATAAAATCTGCGGTTATTAAATCACATAAAAAAGTGGAAAATAGATTGGAAGTAACTGTTGATTTCATAAGTGAAATTATAACTTGTATTAAAGATAAAGAAAAAAAATTAATTTCAGGTGATCCAGAAAAAATTAAAACAGTTTACGATACCTGGGTTTTTGCTAAAGATATAAATCCATCCAATTTAAATTGGTTATTAATTGATACAATTACTTAATTGATAAAAAAGATCTCAGATAAAGATAAAAAAGATTGGGAAAAATTTCTAAAAAATGAAGAAAAAATTCCAAATAAAGATTTTATTTCTTCAAAAAAAATAAGACATGAAAAAATCAAAAAAATTGACTTGCATGGATATTCTCTTCAAGAAGCAAATAAATCTGTAGAGAGTTTTATTCAAAAATGTTTTGATAATAGTGTTACTAAGATTATAGTAATTACAGGAAAAGGTCTACGGTCCAAAAATAAAGAAAACCCCTATCTCTCTAAAGATTTGAGTATTTTAAAATATTCTGTGCCAGAGTTTATCGAAAATAATAGTTTACTTAATAAAATGATCATTGAAATAACTGATGCAAAAATAGAGGATGGAGGAAGTGGAGCTTTTTATATTTACCTAAAGAATAAATTTAAATCAAAAAATATTAAAGAATAAATTTTGATAAGTCTGTATCTTTAACTAATTGGTCAAGATTTTGCTTTACATAATCAGAATTAATCACAATTTTTTCACCAGCTCTATCTGTTGCTGTAAAACTAATATCATCTAAAATTCTTTCTATAATTGTATGCAATCTTCTTGCACCAATATTTTCTACTGTGGCATTAACTTCTGAGGCCATATTTGCTATAGCATCTATTCCATCTTCAGAAAATTCTAGATCTACATTTTCAGTTTTTAAAAGAGCAACGTATTGTTTTATTAAACTATAGTCTGGTTCTTTTAGAATTCTTTTAAAATCTTCACTTGTTAAAGCTTCCAGCTCGACTCTGATTGGTAGCCTTCCTTGAAGCTCAGGCAAAAGATCAGATGGCTTTGCAAGTTGAAACGCACCAGATGCAATAAATAAAATATGATCTGTTTTAATTGGCCCATATTTTGTACTTACGGTTGTTCCCTCTATCAAAGGCAGCAAGTCTCTCTGAACTCCTTCTCTAGAAACATCTCCTCCTACTCTGTCTGTTCTACCTGAAATTTTATCTATTTCATCCAAGAAAACTATTCCATTGTTTTCTGTTGAATTTTTTGCAGAACTTATAATTTTATCTTCTTCAATTAATTTGTCTGACTCATCATTAATAAGAATTTCATGGGACTCTTTTACAGACATCTTCTTTTTTTTTTGCTTGTTACCAACTGTTTTTCCAATCATTTCACCAATATTGATCATGCCAATATTTGCTCCAGGCATACCAGGTATTTCAAAAGAAGCTTGAGAGCCGCTATCATTTACAGCTATCTCAATTTCATTATCATCCAAATCACCTTCTCTTAATCTTTTTCTAAAACTTTCTCTAGTCGCTAAACTTGCTTTATTTCCAACTATTGCGTCTAGAACTTTTTCTTCAGCTAATTTTTGTGCTTTTGCGAAAACTTCTTTTCTTTTTTTTACCTTCTCCATCGCAATTGCGATTTCAAGTAGATCTCTAATAATTTGCTCAACATCTCGACCAACATAACCAACTTCCGTAAATCTTGTAGCCTCTACTTTTACAAAAGGGGCCTCAGCTAATTTTGATAATCTTCTAGAAATTTCTGTTTTTCCGACACCTGTAGGGCCCATCATTAATATATTTTTTGGTAAAATTTCATTTTTCATTTCACCTTTAAGAGCTTGTCTTCTCCATCTATTTCTTAATGCAATGGCAACAGCTTTTTTAGCTTTATTTTGTCCAACAACATATCTATCTAACTCAGAAACTATTTCTCTTGGTGAAAGTGAACTAACCAAAGAAGAACTTGTTTCTTCTTTCTTATCTTTAGGAAAAGGAGTTATGTTTGATTTTTTCATTAAATTTTTTCAATTTTAATATTATTATTTGTAAATACACAAATCTCAGAAGCAACCTGTATTGCTTTTTTTGCCACTTCTTCAGCACTTAAATCTGTGTCCAATAAAACTTTCGCAGCGGCTAGTGCATAGTTTCCACCAGAACCTATTCCGATTGCATTTCCCTCAGGTTCTAAGACGTCACCAGTTCCAGAAATAATATAACTATTTTCTTTGTCTCCTATTGCCATTAAAGCTTCTAGTCTTCTTAAATATTTATCAGTTCTCCAGTCTTTAGCCAATTCTACAGCAGCTCGAGGAAGGTTACCGGCATGTTTTTCGAGTTTTGCTTCAAGTCTTTCAAATAAAGTTAAAGCATCTGCTGTTGAGCCTGCAAATCCAGCTATGACATTTCGTTTTTCAATTTTTCTCACTTTTGCGGCAGTACTTTTTATAACAGTATTACCCATACTAACTTGACCGTCTCCAGCCACAACTACTTCATTATTTTTTCTTATAAGTACTATTGTTGTCATAGATTATAGATGGATATTAATTTTTATAGTTCAAGTGCTTGATTACTAATATTGATATAATTAACTAATCTCTATATACCTATAATTAATTATGACTAGAAAAGGAAAAGTTTCTCGAAAAACAAAAGAAACAAGCATCAGTGTTGAATTAAATATTGACGGAAAAGGTAAATATAAAATTGATACAGGCATAGGTTTTTTAGACCATATGTTGGAACAGCTATCAAAACATTCATTAATAGATATAAATTTAAAAGCAAAAGGAGATACTCATATAGATCTCCACCACACTACAGAAGACACAGGGATAGCGATAGGTGAGGCTTTAAAGAAAGCACTAAAAAATTATGCAGGAATTAGAAGATATGCTCACGCGATGATTCCAATGGATGAAACATTAACAAGAGTTGCAATAGATGTTTCAAATAGACCTTACTTGATATGGAAAGTTAAATTAAAAGTAGAAAAACTTGGAGAGATGGATACAGAGCTCTTTAAAGAGTGGTTTCAAGCATTTTCCCAGTCAGCAGGAATAACATTACACATGGAAAATATTTATGGAGATAATAGCCATCATATAATTGAGTCTTGTTTTAAGGCTCTAGCAAGATCATTAAGAACTGCATTGGAAATTGACCCTAGAAACAAAAAAAGTATTCCATCAACTAAAGGTTCATTGTAAAATTGATGAACGTCACGATTGTTGACTACAATTCAGGAAACATTAGTTCAGTAATAAATTCTTTTAAAGAAGCAGCTAAAGATAAAGTTAATATTGAAGTAACGGCAAATTTAAATAAAATTAAATCGAGTGATAAGGTGGTATTGCCGGGCCAGGGATCGTTTAAGAGCTGCATTGATGCTTTAAATTCTATAAAGGGTCTAGTTGACACTTTAAATGAATTTGCAATAAATAATAAAAAACCCCTGCTTGGAATTTGTGTTGGCCTTCAAATGTTTGCTGATATTGGCTATGAAGAAACTGAAACAAAAGGGTTAGGTTGGATATCAGGTAAAATTTCAAAAATAAATAATCAAAATGGAAAATTTAAACTTCCTCATATTGGCTGGAATCAAATTAATATTCTTAAAGATAGTAAGATTTTAAAGAATGTAGAAAATAATTCTCATATGTATTTTGTTCATAGCTATGAATTTATACCTAAAGATAAAGATGTAATTTCTGCAACAACAGAATATTCGTCAAATATTGTTTGTTCTGTTGAAAAAGAAAATATTTTTGGAACCCAATTTCATCCTGAAAAAAGTGATAAGTTGGGACTTCAAATAATTAATAATTTTATAAATATATAAAATGTTTTGTATAAAAGCTGATATTCCAGGAGAATTAAACGAAATTGATGATGAATTAAAAGCCATCTATCATAGCAAGGATACTGTTTGTTTTTATATTTTTAAATCAAGAGATTTGAGAAATCAATTTATAGAAGATACAAAAACAATGAACAAAACCAAACGAGATGAAATTTATAAACAGTATTTAATATGAAAATATTTCCTGCAATAGACATTAAAGATAAAAAATGTGTAAGGTTAGTTAAAGGTGACTTTGATAAAAAAACGGAATACAAAATGTCACCAGTGGACCAAGCTAGTAAATATAAAGACCATGGTTTTAAAAATTTACATATTGTTGATTTGGATGGAGCTTTGACTGGAGAGACGGTTAATTTAGATATCATTAAAGAAATAGTGACTAAATTTGATCTTAAAATTGAAGTAGGTGGTGGGATTAGAACTATTGATAGTATTAAAAAATATAATGATGTTGGTGTAGAGAAAATTATTTTAGGCAGTGCTGCTATAAAAGATAAAAGTTTTTTAAAAGGAGCTTGTGAAAAATTTCCAAATAAAATTGCCTTAGGTCTGGATGCTAAGGATGGGTATTTGTCAGTGTCTGGGTGGAAAGAAAATTCTAATCAATTAACTTTAGATTACTTAAATGATGTTAATGATTATGGTGTTAGTAGGTTAATTTACACTGATATTGATCGAGATGGAATGAAACAAAGTCCAAATTTTGAAGAGACATCAAAAGTAGCTAATGTATCAAATTGTCCTGTAATTATATCTGGTGGGGTTTCATCAATGGAAGATGTCAAAAAAGCTAAAGGCTTAAAAAATATTGAAGGTATAATAGTTGGAAAAGCCATTTATGATGGCGATATTAATTTAAATGAACTGGTAAAAGAGGATGCTTAAAAATAGAATAATACCATGTCTTGATGTTAAAAATGGTCGTGTTGTTAAAGGTATTAACTTTGTTGACCTTAAGGATGCGGGAGATCCCGTTGAACAAGCAAAAATTTACAGTGATGGTGGAGCTGATGAAATTTGTTTTTTAGATATCACGGCCTCAAATGAAAACAGAAAGACTATTTATGAAGTTGTGAGAAAAACATCAGAGAAATGCTTTGTACCTTTAACAGTTGGTGGTGGAGTTAGAAGTGTTGAGGATATTAATAAATTATTAAATTGTGGGGCTGATAAAGTTTCTATTAATACAGCTGCAGTGCAAAACTCTGATGTAATAGTAGAAAGTTCTAAAAAATTTGGATCTCAATGTATTGTAGTTGCAATTGATGCAAAAAAAAATAATGAAAAATGGGAAGTGTTTACGCATGGAGGAAGAAATAAAACAGGTATAGATGCTCTAGATTTTGCAAAAAAAATGGAAGATTGTGGTGCAGGTGAATTATTGGTTACTTCAATGGATAGAGATGGGACACAAGTTGGTTACGATATTGATTTAATGTCTAAGATTTCCACAATAGTAAATATTCCTATAATAGCATCAGGTGGTGTAGGAAATTTAGATCATTTAGTTGATGGAATTGAAAAAGGAAAAGCTAGCGCCGTATTGGCTGCATCAATATTTCATTATGGAAAACACTCTATTAAAGAAGCGAAGGAATATTTGGACTCAAAAGGAATACCTGTTAGAATTTAATATGCTTAAAACATTAGAAAATTTATTTATTTTAGCAAGAGATAGAAAAAAAAAACCAGTAAACGGATCATATACAAATAAATTACTAAGTGAAAAATCTTTGAGCAAAGCTAAGGTCTTAGAAGAAATAAGTGAGCTAATTGATGCAGTCGAAAAAGATACAAATAAAGTACATGAAGCAGCTGATGTTTTTTATCATTTAATAATGTATCTCGAGGCAAACAACATAAAAATTGAAGATGTAATGCTGGAATTAGATAAGAGAAAAAAATGATTTATGATGATAATAATATTTTTGCAAAAATTTTAAGAAAAGAAATTCCCTGTAAAAAAATTTATGAAGACGAGTTCGTCTTATCATTTTATGATATTAATCCTCAGAAAAAAATTCATGCGCTTGTAATACCAAAAGGAAAATATATAGATCTTGATGACTTCACTACAAAGGCATCAGCAAGTGAAATAGTTGGACTATTAAAAGGAATTAACACGGTTGCTAAAAAACTTGGTATTTCTGTTGATAAAGGAAAGGGATATAGAGCATTAACTAATATTAATGAGCATGGAGGCCAGGAAGTTCCTCATTTACATTTTCACTTGTTTGGAGGTGAAAAAGTTGGCAAAATGGTAGAATGAGCAAACCAATTTTAAGAAAATATTTAGAAATAAAATCTCTAGAAAATCTTAAAGAAGTAAAAAAACCCTCAGAAAATTTTTCTATACAATTAATTGACTCAAAAGATTTCCAATTAAATAAATTTTTTTATAAAAATGTTGGAAAAAATTGTAATTGGATAGATAGATTAGTCTGGACCGACCAGAATTGGATAAAGCACGTTTCAGACTCAAACCTTTTTTCATATATGCTTAAAGAAAATGATGAAATAGCTGGATATTATGAGCTTATTTATAAGTCCGAAAAACAAGAGGCAGAAATTGCATATTTTGGAATATTAGAAGAATACAGAGGCTTAAAATTAGGAGGTTATTTGCTTAGTGACGCAATTAAATGCTCTTTCTCAAAAGGAGCTAAAAGGATTTGGCTTCACACTTGTTCTAACGATCATAAAAATGCATTAAGTAACTATTTGGCTAGAGGCATGGAAATATTTAAATCAGAAACATTAAATATTTAATTAATCATCTTTTTTTGGTAACTCAAAAATTTTATCGCTTATAATTTGATTAATCCTAACCGAAGAAATAAAAGTTATACTTAAATTTTGATATATGTCTTCAATTTGCCATCCAACAAGATTAAAATTTTTTTTATCAAAAAAAATATTTATTTCATTATTATTTTCTAAAATCTTATAATTTAAATATTTTTTATCTAACTCTTTAGGTTTTAATTTATTAAGTTTTGATATCAAATACTCTTTATCTAGCAATAAAGATAAGGCAGTTTTTTCGAGAGGATAAATATAATAGTTATTGTTTTTAATCACTAGTGATTTTCCATTTGAAACAATAGTTTTCTTATTAAAATTATCATATTTACATAAAATTTTTTTTGGATATTTAATAACACATTTTCCTTGTTCACGTTTTTCACCAACAGACTGTATGAAGTTGAATGTTAAATTATTAGTTTTTTGTAAATGATTAATTATATTTTTACTATCAGATGCTAAAACTTGGTGACTAAAAATAATTAAAAAAATAACTAAAAAGAATCTTATCATTACAAGACATCTCTTTTGCCCACATGATTGGCTTTACTAACGATTCCTTCATCTTCCATCATATCAATGATTCTAGCTGCTCTGTTATATCCGATTTGGAGTTTTCTTTGTAAGAATGAAGTGGAAGCTTTGCCTTCAGATTTAATGATATTCAAGGCTTCTTGATATAATTCGTCTTTATCTTGATTATTAGCAGAAGATTCTCCCAATTCTTTTTCATCTGCAAAATTTAAGATTTCATCTATATAATCTGGCTCAGCTTGATTTCTTAGATGATTGTTAACTTTTTCAATTTCATTTTCAGAAACGAAAGGAGCATGAATTCTAATAATTCGGTTAGCAGAGGACATGTAAAGCATATCTCCTTTACCTAATAATTGTTCAGCACCTTGTTCCCCCAAAATTGTTCTACTGTCTATCTTTGAAGTTACCTGGAAAGAAATACGCG
This sequence comes from uncultured Candidatus Pelagibacter sp., assembly GCA_905478565.1. Taxonomy (GTDB): domain Bacteria; phylum Pseudomonadota; class Alphaproteobacteria; order Pelagibacterales; family Pelagibacteraceae; genus Pelagibacter. The sequence goes on from CAJQJC010000001.1 coordinate 10,876, forward strand.
TGGGAAAATTTGCTTTGATAGTACCAGTAATAACATCAACACTAGGCCGTTGCGTAGCCATAATGATATGTATTCCAGCAGCCCTAGCCATTTGAGAAAGTTTTTGGATGTAATTTTCTATCTCTTTTCCCGCTACAAGCATTAAGTCTGACATTTCATCAACAATAACAACAATATAGGGCATTGCTAAAGAGTGTTTTGAATTGTAACCATCGATATTTTTTACTCCTTTTTTAGTCATCAGCCTGTATCTACTTTCCATTTCCTTTACAACCCAACCTAAAACTGAAGCAGCTTTTTTTGCCTCTGTTATTACAGGACATAATAAATGCGGTATCCCTTCATAAGTAGAAAGCTCCAACATTTTTGGATCTATTAAAATGAATTTGCACATACTTGGTTTGTGTCGATAAAGTAAAGAAAGTATTATTGTATTAATACAGACAGATTTACCAGAACCAGTAGTACCAGCAATTAAAAGATGAGGCATAGTTGCCAGATCACCTATTATTGGTAATCCAGAAATATTTTTACCTAAAGCGATTGGCAATTTGATATTACTTTTACTAAAGTCATTACTAGCTAATATTTCACTCATATAAACATTTTCTCTTTTAGAATTAGGTAGTTCAATTCCAATTGTGCTTCTACCGGGAATAGTTGCTATTCTAGCAGATTCAGAACTAGTGTTTCGAGCAATATCATCAGAAAGATTTATAATTTTAGAAACTTTTACACCAGCAGCAGGTTCAAACTCATTTAGAGTAACCACTGGACCGTGACTAACTTTTTTAATATTACCATTAACACCAAAATCTAAAAGAATTTTTTCTAAAAAACTACTATCAATGAATTCGTCTTCATTTAATTTATTCTTATCTTTGCTACTAGGAATTTTTAGTAAATTTATTGGAGGTAAATTAAATTTAGTTTTCTTCGAGTCTTGTAAAGTTTCATTTTTGATAAAGGGTAAATCTTCTTGAATTAAATCTTTGATTTGATCTTGTGGTATAAATTCATTAATGACCTCATTTTCTTTGGTATAATTTTTTCTAGAAGATGTGAATAAAAAATTAAATAATTTCTTAGTAAATAAATAAAAAGAATTAACTTTAAATTGAATACTAATTAGAAATAAAGAAAAAATTATAAAAATGAAGAAGAAGTAAAAAAACTGAGAATTAATATTTATTAAATTATTAAGGAAGGTTGTTTCAAGATAGTTACCAACAAAGCCACCATTGCCATTTACATAAAATTTAAAAGTTTCAGAGTGAAAAAAACTAAAAAATAGAGACCCAATTAAAGAGTATAGCAATGAGTAAAAAAGGCTACCAAGTATTAATAAAATCATCTTATTTCTGAATATGTTTATTCCGGTTAAAATTAAACTTAAAGGGATTAGAAAAGAAATTAATCCAAAAGATTGAAAAAATAAATCAGCTGTAAAACTGCCACGGAAACCCAATATATTATTTATTTTCGTATTATCAGGAAAAATAAAATTAGGGTCATCCGGTGAATAACTTATTAATGAAGTTAAAACAAAAATACCACATAGGACAATAATTATCGCTAAAATTTCAATAAACCTATTGATACTAAAATTTAGTGCGACATTGGCTAATTTTTTAATTTCCATAAATTAATGAATCAAATTAATCACTTTGTATCACCTAATTATTATTGTTAAAATTAAAAATTAATTATGAATATTTGTATCTTAGGTAATGGTCTCACTGCTCTATCTTTAGCTAAAAATCTGACAAAAAAAAATATAAATGTACGGATTTATGAAACAAAAAAGACAGTCAATTCTTCTTTAAACAGAACTATTGGAATAACAAAAAAAAATTTAGAGTTTTTAAATAAAGAGATATTGGCTCTTCAAAAAAAAGACACTTGGCCCATTAAAGAAATTGAAATTTTTTCAGAAAAGGAAAAAAAGGATAGAATTTTAAATTTTAAAAAAAAAGATATTCTATTTTATATGATAAAAAACGATAAGTATTATCATAATCTAAGTAATGCACTTAAAAAAAATAATTTCTTTAAAAAAAAGATAATTACAAAAAAATTTTCGGTAGATAAAATAATAAAGGAAAATAAATATGACTTAATTATTAATTGTGATCCAAACAACCCTATTTCAAAAAAATATTTTTCTAGAAAAATTAGTAAGGATTATTTTAATCGTGCATATACAGGAACAATAATACACGACAAATTTGATAATAATAAAGCTGTGCAAATTTTTACTAAATGTGGACCAATAGCATATTTGCCTTTGTCTCAAACAGAAACATCAGTTGTGTGCTCTTTAGACCTTAAAAACAAAAGTGTATATACAAATAAAGAAGTTTTAACATTAATTAATAAAAATAATCCAGGATTTGTTTTAAAAAAAATTTCAGATTTAAAAAGTTTTAAATTAAATCTTACAAATTTAAGAAATTATTCGCATGGAAATATTCTGGCCTTTGGAGACTTGCTTCATAAAATTCACCCTTTGGCGGGACAAGGATTCAATATGACTCTAAGAGATATTAAAGTTTTATCTGATTTAATTGAGGAAAAAATAGATTGTGGGCTGCCGTTAGATATTTCTATAATTGAAAAATTTGAAAAAGAAACAAAACATAAAAATTTCATTTTTTCAAATGGAATTGATTTAATTCATGAAATATTTAATTTTAATAAGAACTCTAATAATACAAACTTTAATAATTTCCTAAAAATAATTGGGAAGAACAAGTTTTTTAAGGATATGCTAATGAAAGTCGCTGATGTTGGATTTAGGAGTTATTGAAGAGTTGAGTTATTAAAATCATCATAGTTATAAGTATTTAAAATTTCAGCTATTTTATCTTTCCGAGATATTAAATTTTTACATTCAAGCAAAATTTGTTTTTCTTCTAGTGAAAACGGTGATGCCATTGAAAGAGCATTAATAGTCTCATTTAAATCTTGCTTTTCTAAAGATTTCCAATTTATCAAATACCCTTTTTTTTCAAACAATGATTTAAAACTTTTAAAAATCAATTCTAAATCAGAGAATTTTAGCTCCTCTTTTTTTAATTGGGTATCTTCTTTAAAATCATTAAAGTTTATTTCACACTCTCTATAAGACTTATCATTTTTTATTTCCTTAATAATTTTAAACCTACTTAAACCAAGTAACTCAATTAAATACCTTCCATCAGAGGTGCTTTCAAATTTTTTAATCTTTCCTAAACACCCCACCTCATAAAGATCAGGTATTGTTTCTGAATTATTTTTTGGTTGGATTAAACCAATTATTTTATTGTTTTTTAAACTATCATTTATCATTTCAACATACCTAGGCTCAAAAATGTTCAAGGGAACAGTTGTGTGTGGAAAAATAATAAAATTACTTAAAGGAAAGACAGGTATTATTTTTGGTAATTCATCTTTTTTCATTCGATATTTTAACAAACTTTTTAAAATCTATAAAGGAGACAAATATTTTATTATTGCTTGTATTGAAAAAAACATCTAATTATACTGGATTTTATAAGCGGGTCTAGCTCATTGGTAGAGCGAATCGTTGCCAACGATTAGGTAGAGGGTTCGATTCCCTTGACCCGCTCCAGAAAAATGAGTGATCTATTAAACAAAAAATGTGAACCTTGCGAGGGTGGAGTTTTGCCATTCGACATAAGTGAAATACATAAATATCAAAAAAAAGTTGATGGGTGGGATGTAAAAAAAAATGAAAAACAAAAATATTTTTTAGAAAAAAATTTTAAATTTAAGAATTTTGAAAGAAGCAAAAATTTTATAGATAAAGTTGCAGAAATAGCTGAGAGTGAAAACCATCATCCAGAAATTACATTCGGTTGGGGTTATGCAAAAATTGAAATTACAACACACGCAATTGAAGGATTGTCCATTAATGACTTTATTTTAGCAGCTAAGATTGACCAAATAGTTAATGCCTAAAATGCCTTGTTTTAGAAAATAGTAAAATTGTATTTGTCTGATTTGCAAATTTAATAATTTCTTTATCTCTAATTGAACCTGATGGTTGGATAACAGCAGACACACCTGATTGAATTAATTTTTCAATTCCATCTACAAAAGGAAAAAAAGCATCTGAAGCAGCAACGAGTCCTTCATTAAAATTTTTAAACTTATTCATTTTATTGATAGCTATTTGACAACTATCAAGCCTGCTTGGTTGTCCTGAGCCTATACCTACTGTAGCAGCATTGTTTGCTAAAACTATTGCATTTGATTTAACATATCTACAAACATTAAATGCAAAAATTAAGTCCTTCAGTTGAGATTTTGTAGGTTTTTTTTTCGACACTATTTTAAAATCCTTAGTAGTAAATTTTTTCAGATCCTCTGATTGTGAAAGCAAAGTATCATTAACTGAGTTAAATTTAATAACGTCGGACATAACGAAATTTGTAGCATCAATAACTCTTAAATTTTTCTTCTTTTTAAAAATTTTTAGAGCCTCGCTGTCAAAGCCATTTGCAATTACTACTTCTAAAAAAATTTTATTTAATTCAATAGCAATTTTTTTGTTTATCTTAAAATTTAAAGATACAATTCCACCAAAAGCACTGATAGGGTCACAAGCTAGTGCCATTTTATAGCTTTTAAGCTTGTTGTTATTTATAGAAACACCACATGGATTGGCATGCTTTACAATAACTGTACCAGTGTCATTTGGTAAAGATTTTGAAATAGTTAAGGCTGAAAAAATATCATTATAATTATTATAGCTGAGCTGTTTTCCTTGGATTTGATTAATACTTAACTTTTGTGATTTAGAATAAATAGCACCTTCTTGATGAGGGTTTTCACCATATCTTAACGTTTCTATTAAATTGCCATAAATAACTTTCTTTTTTGGAAAATGATTATTGGTAATTTTATTAAAATAGCCTGAAATTAATGCATCATAATATGCGGTTTCTGAAAAAGCCTCCAAAGACATTCTCTCTCTAAAATTTAAAGAAGTTGATCCTTTATTTTTTTCTATTTCATCAATTAAGTCACTATATTGTTTGGTAGAAGTTAAAACAGTAACGTCATTATAATTTTTTGCGGCAGCTCTAACCATAGTTGGGCCACCAACATCAATATTTTCAATAATTTCTGAGTGTTTCTTTGTTTTTTCTAACGTTTTTTCAAAAGGATAAAAATTAACAATTACAAGATCAATTTCTTTAAAATTGTATTTTTTTAAATCTTTTTGATGAGATTTGTTATTTCTTTTGCTTAATAAACCAGCATGTATTTTTGGGTGTAATGTTTTAACTCTTCCATCAAGTATTTCTGGAGAATGTGTATAATCTGAAACTTCAAGACATTTATATTTTAATTTTCTAATTTCCTTAAATGTTCCACCTGAACTTATTATTTCAATATTATATTTTTTTAAAACCTTTAAAAGATTTATAAGATTATTTTTATCAGAAACAGAGATTAGAGCTCTTTTAATTTTTTTCATTATAATTTGGTAATTTCCCATTTTATAGTCTGATTTTCAGTGTTAGTCATGCCTGAAATATTTATATTTTGATTATCTGTAAAAGAATTTTTTTTTCCAAAATATAGACCACTATCAATGTTAATATTATTATCATCTGAATTAAATTTCCATCCCTCTCCATCAAGGTCAATAAATATTGATTTATTATCTTGTGTTTTCATAACTTTACTGCTCGGTTCCAAGTGAAATCTAATATCAAATTTTAAGTTTTTAATTTTATTTTTTGAGATTAATCTATCGTATCCGATGAACTTCATTTGTTCCGGAAAAAATTCTATTTCTCTGTTATGAATAATGCCATAATTTTTTAAATAGCCATCATGAGATGCATCAATTTTCCAATAGTTTTTTTCGAAAACAATATTTTTTTTTATTATCTTTAATCCATCAGAAATAATGGAATTAGACTGAGAGTCTTTTTTAAATTTACAAGAAGATTGATCATTTATTACTAGCGTACTGTGTGCAGCTGTTGTTTTTGAAAGTTCATTTAGCTTATGATTATGATCTTGAAAATATCCACAATTACTAATCAATTTTTTATCATTAGATACAATTTCAAAAGATAATGCACCTGCTTGGTAATTTGATGAAAATTTTCTGTCAACACTTGATCCAATATCAACTATTAACGAATTTTTTTTGTTATTTAGAATAACATAGCCCCCTAATTCATTATTTTGATTTTTAAAAGAGTATCCTAATCTTTTTAAATAATTATCAAAATCTTCATTTTTAGAATTATGATTTCCATTAAATAGAAAATTTTTTTTTTTATTTTGCCATATAAATACATAAGCTTGACCTAAATAATAAATATTTTCATCAATGTATTCTGGTATATCATTTTGAGACTCTTTTAACCATTCTCTAATTAGAATAAAATATTTTAAATAAAAATTTAATTGTCTAATATTCCTTGATTTAGGAAATCCATTTTCATCTATCGAAAATTTTATAATTTTTTTTAATAAATCTAATCCAGATAATAAATAATTATTTTTCCCGTTATAAGATAATCCAGATAAAATAATTGCCGCACAACCAATTAATTTATCATCAACCCAATCAGATTTATTAATTTCTTTAATTAGATGGTTAATTTGTTTTTTAATTATATTATTAAATTTATTTCTATAAACGACTTCACCATCTTCGTAAGTAAGTTTAGCATTTGAAATCCAGGAAATTATTCTTTTTGATAAAATATCAATTTGCCAATTCTTAGAATTATATTTATTGTTTTTTTCAATCCATTTCAAAATGATATTTTGAGTTTCTCTCTTAGAGGACTTTAAATCTAAGCTAAATAACCAAAAAAAACTGTTTAAATTATTATGATCTTTTTCCAATAAATCTTTATTCCATATTTCATCCATAGAATAATTTTCTATATTTATTTTTTTTTTATTAAATTTAATCAAACAATCAAGTAAACTTGGGCTAGGCTTATATGTTAGGATAGAGTCATCATATAAAGAAATTCTGCGATCATAAATATTGGAGTTTAAATAAAAAGAATAAATTTTTTTTTTTAAAAATGAAATAGAATTTTTAAAAATCATTATTTTAACTTGATTTTAAAAGGTCAATATTCTTTTTTATATTTCCATCGTTATTTTTAAATATAGTTGTACCTGAAACTAAAATATTTGCTCCAGCTTCAATAGCTAATTTGCTGTTATCAAAGTTTATTCCACCATCTATTTCAATGTCAAAATTCAATTTCTCTTGTCCTTTGATTTTATTTAATTTTTTTATTTTTTCTAAAACTTCAGGCATAAACTTTTGACCTCCAAAGCCAGGATTGACACTCATAATTAAAATTAAATCTACTTTATCTAAATATTTTTTTACTAAGTCAATTTTACTTTCAGGATTTAATGAAATGCCAACTTTTTTATTTAGTTTTTTAATAAGTTTAATTGAGTCGTTCAAGTTACTTGTAGCCTCTGGATGAATTGTTATGATGTCAGCTCCAGCATTTGCATAATCTTCTATGTATTTGTGGACTGGTGATATCATTAAGTGAACATCAAAAGGTATTTTGGTGTACTGTCTTAAGGACTTTATAACAGGCGGACCCAAAGTTAAATTTGGAACAAAGTGTCCATCCATCACATCTACATGAATCATATCAGCTCCACCATCCTCAAGTCTTTTAATTTCATTACCTAATTGACTAAAATCAGCTGATAAAATTGATGGTGAAATTTTTATATTTTTCATTGATTACAATATTACTAGTATCAATTTTATTTTTTAATTTGAATTAATTTTTACCAAAAATTCGATAAATTTCTGCAGCAATTTCACTTTCTAGAGGAAAAGAGAGCATTCCCATGACAGAATAACCCAATAGATAAGGCATAAGGTAAAATCTGATCATATAGAAGAACCAAGCCACATAAAGTGGAACAAGAAAAGGAATAATAAAAGATGGAGTTATTGGTTTAAATAAACGTATTAAAGGATTTGTTAACTTTACAAATGCTTTCATAAAAAAGAATTCTGAATTTTCTCTTTGAAAAATATTCATCGCTACTCTTCCAATTAAAGTCCACATAATGAGACCTAAAATATAATCGATTATAAGTATAGCGGGATGAATATCAGGCATAAATATAAAAAGGAATTTTGTTTTTTAACTTAACTAAGGGGCGAAATAAATCGCCCCTTAATAAAAATTTAATTAGTGTTGTTTTCCTAGAACTGTTTTACCGCTAGGAATACGAACTTCATCAACCATTGCCATAGTTTTTGCATCTGGTGCTTTTGTTAGTAAACTAACAACAACCATAGACACTAAACTAACCAATGATCCAATTATACCGAATGTAAGTTGAGTTACACCCCATATTGGAGTTCCACCAGTACGTACGTGGATTAAATACCAAGTACCAGCTGCTAAACCTAGTAGCATACCTGCAACAGCACCTTGTGCGTTTGCTCTCTTCCACCATACACCTAGTACAAGTGGGAAGAACAATCCTGACATTGCAAAGTCAAAAGCCCAGATTACTGAACCTAAGATACCTTGAATTTCAAGAGCTGCAATAGTTGCTCCAGCAAAACCAATTAATACAAGTAATACCCTTGCAACAATTAGCCTTTTTGCAGTTTCTGCTTTTGGATCAATGATCTTGTAGTACAAGTCATGAGATAAAGCATTTGCAATCGCTAGAACTAAACCATCAGCCGTAGACATGGCAGCAGCCATACCTCCAGCAGCAACTAGACCTGAGATTACATAAGGTAATCCAGCAATTTCTGGAGTTGCTAACACAACGGCTTTACCACCCATGAAAAACTCATTTAATTCAAGAGTTCCATTTCCGTTAAAGTCGCTAACAAACATCAGATTTGCTTGGTTCCAGTTTTGGTACCAGTCTATTGCTTGAACATCAGTAATTGATTTACCAATAATCCCTGTCGCAAGGTTTGGATCAATCAATGATAGTTTTGACAACGTAGCTAACATTGGCGCAGTTGAGTATAACAAGAAGATGAAAAGTAGCGACCATGCTACTGATCTTCTAGCTGATTTAACACTTGGAGTAGTAAAGTATCTCATCATAACGTGAGGCAAAGAAGCTGTTCCTGCCATCATACAAATTGCTAGAGAAATAAATCCCCAGTTTGTTCCGTTAACTGATGAGTGTGCTTTAGTTATTCCAGCTAAACCTTTCGGTACTGTAGCTAAGTCGGCAGCTGAGTTTTTAACAAAACCAAACTGACCTTCTAATTCAGCAATTCTAGCTACTTCATCTGCCAACATTAAATGTGGGAAGAATCCAGCACCCATTTTATTACTGATCCAGAACACAGGAAGTAAGTAAGCAATAATTAAAACTATATATTGCGCAACTTGCGTCCATGTAACTGCTCTCATTCCACCAAGCAATGAACACATCAAAATACTTGCTAATCCAACATACACAGCTACTTGAAAAGGAATATCTAGTGCAACTGATGCAATAGTTCCTGTCGCGTTAATTTGTGCAGTCACATAAGTGAATGAAGCTACTGTTAATACTAACACTGCAGATAGTCTTGCTAGGTTACCACCGTATCTTGTACCGATAAAATCTGGAACTGTGTAACAGCCAAATTTTCTCAAGTAAGGTGCTAACAAAGAAGCCACAAGTACGTATCCACCTGTCCATCCAACTAGAAGCGCCATATATCCATAGCCCTTGAAGTAAATACCACCTGCCATTGCAACGAATGAAGCACCAGACATCCAGTCTGCTGCAGTAGCCATTCCGTTGAATACAGTAGGAACTTGTCTTCCTGCTACGTAATATGCGTCTACTTGAAGTGTACGTGATAACCAACCGATTATCGCATAGATACCAACAGTGAACGCTACAAAAGCAATACCAATTGCTTTTGCAGATACTCCTGCTTGTTCAAGAACCGCCATTAAGATTATGAAAGCTAAAAATCCACCTGTGTAGATTCCATAAACTTTTGGTAGATTGTCTATAAATTTACCTTTAATCATTAGTCATCCTCTCTTTCAGTATAACCAAATTCTTCATCTATCTTTTCTTGTCTACCAGCAAACCAGAAGATCAAAATTACAAACGCAAGTAATGATCCCTGACATGTCATATAATACGACAGTGGGTATCCAAAAGGTTTAAAGCTAGATGCTTCCATTTCGGTTCCGAAGAAAAAGATGCCAATTGAGAATACAAACCAAATTGCTAAAGTAATGAATAGCAAACCTTTAGTTTTTTCCCAGTGTTTTTCTTGTTTTGACATTTTTTACTCTCCCTATAGGTTAAAAAGAGGAACCTTACTCAAATTGATATAGATTGAAACCCCTAAAATAAGTCGAAATTAGAGGGTTTTTATATTATAAAACAACTACAGGTAGATAAAAATGCTTAAATATAAACTTAAACTAAAAGACGTAAAACTTGAGGATTTCAGAGTTTATTTATTTGCTTTATTCAAAGGAATTTTACCAAAGAAAAAAATTAAGAATATTGATGATCTTAAATCATTTATTCAAAAAAAATCAGCGTGGGTGTCTCAAGTAACTTTATATAATTATTTAAAAACAAGAATGGGAACTAAATGGGTTCTACATTTTGATGATGAAAAATTTTTGGCATCTATCAATCAGGCAAAATGGAACATCTATTCCGTAGCTCTTCAAGACTTAACTTTTTACAGTTTATCTTATTTAAGTGTTTTTTATGATTATAAAAAAACGGACAATGCTACAAACATATATGAAGAAATATTAAATCAAGAACTTGCAAATGGAATGCCTGAAGAAGTAGTCGCTCAAGCCAAAAAAAAATTTACAGAACGGTTAGATAAAATTGATTGGAATGATTATTATAAATCATGGCCCTTCAATGAAAGTGCCTTAGCATTATATGAGTGGGCTCCTATCGCAGAAGAGTTAAAGGCTCTAGATAGGAAAATAGTTTTAAACTCAATGATATTAAAATGGGATAATATTAAAGATGAATTTTCTAAATTAATAAAAATCTAAATATTTTTTCTATTATCGACTAAACTTTGAACAACACTTGGATCAGCTAAAGTCGTTGTATCCCCTAATTGATCGTGTTCATTAGCTGCAATTTTTCTTAAAATTCTTCTCATAATTTTTCCAGATCTTGTTTTAGGTAGTCCTGGTGAGAAGTGAATGATATCAGGTGTTGCTAATGGGCCTATTTGTTTTCTAACCCAAAGTTTTAAATCTCTTTCAAGATCTAAGTCATCCTGTTCACCAGCGTTTAAAGTGACATAACAATACAAGCCGTTTCCTTTAATATCATGTGGATAACCAACCACTGCTGCCTCAGCAACTTTTGGATGAGCAACAAATGCACTTTCTATTTCTGCTGTTCCTAAATTGTGTCCTGAAACTATAATTACATCGTCAACACGACCTGTAATCCAATAGTAACCATCTTTATCTCTTCTTGCTCCGTCCCCCGTAAAATATTTACCATCGAATTGTGAAAAATACGTATCAATAAATCTTTGGTGATCCCCATAAACTGTTCTCATTTGCCCAGGCCATGATTGAGAAATACACAGTCTACCTTGTCCGGCACCTTTAATTTCTTTGCCATTTTGATCAAGAATAGATGGTTTAATTCCATAGAAAGGTTTTGTTGCTGAACCTGGTTTTAAATCAATCGCACCAGTTTGTGGGCTGATCAGGATACCTCCTGTTTCTGTTTGCCACCAAGTATCAACTATAGGACATTCTGAATTACCAACTGTCTTAAAATACCACATCCAAGCCTCAGGGTTTATTGGCTCTCCAACCGTTCCTAATAATTTTAGTGATTTTCTGGAAGTTTTTTTAACTGGTTCATCACCATCTCTCATTAATGCTCTAATTGCAGTGGGAGCAGTATAAAAAATATTCACTTTATATTTATCTATAATTTGCCACCATCTAGAATTGTCAGGGTAAGTTGGAATACCCTCAAACATAATCGTTGTAGCTCCATTAGCGAGAGGACCATAGATTATGTAACTATGTCCGGTTACCCATCCTATATCAGCTGTGCACCAATAAATATCTTTGGGCTTGTAATTGAAAATATATTGATGAGTCATTGATGCATAAACCATATATCCACCTGTAGTATGTAGAACACCCTTGGGCTTCCCTGTTGAGCCTGAGGTATAAAGAATAAATAATGGATCCTCTGCGTTCATTTCTTCAGGGTCACATTGATTAGAGACATTTTTTATTAAATCGTCGTACCAAATATCTCTCTCGTTTACCCAATTTATAGAATTACCAGTTCTTTTAACGACTATGCATTTTTTAACATTAGGGCATTTTAAAAGAGCTTCATCTGTAATCTCTTTTAAAGGGATAGTCTTTCCTCCTCTTACACCTTCATCAGCAGTAATTATAAACTCAGACTCACAGTCATTTATTCTCCCTGAAATAGAGTCTGCAGAAAAACCACCAAAAATAATGGAATGAATAGCTCCAATTCTTGCACAAGCTAACATTGTAATTGCCAATTCGGGAATCATTGTTAAATAAATTGTTACACGATCACCTTTTTTTATACCTAAACTTTTCAATCCGTTTGCTGCTTTAGACACTTCATTGTGTAATTGTTGGTATGATATTTTTCTTGTATCTTTAGGATCATCTCCAACCCAAATTATTGCAGTTTTATCTTTTTTATCTTTGAGATGTCTATCTATGCAGTTGCTTGAAGCATTTAAAGTACCATCTTCATACCATTTAATTTTTACATCAGTCTTACTATATTTAACATTTTTGATTTTTTTATATGGTTTGATCCAAGAAATTCTTTTTCCTTCTTTTTTCCAAAATTCATTATTATTTTTTATAGAGTCAGTGTATTTTTTTTGATACTGAGATTTACTGGCTAAGGCATTATTAACCCACTCAGGTCTTGTTTT
>CAJQJC010000002.1 GCA_905478565.1 uncultured Candidatus Pelagibacter sp.
TTTCATTCTTTGCTTTAAAACCTGTTAAGATTGCTGAAACACCTAAATACAAAATAAAAACCAGAACGGGTAATGCTAAACTTAAAAAAATTATTTTTTCCATTATCTCTTTATATATTGATTTTAATCAATCTTCATCCTCTTCTCTCCAGCCTTTTTCATACATTAACCATGCAGCGTAAATAACTGAGGATACTCCAACAATCATACCAAAATCAAAGCCTGTTTGTTGGTCATATAAATACCAGCCTAATTGCGTTGCACCAATAGGAGGAACTGTGAGAATTAACATTAATATAGCAATTCTATATGGGTATGGTGGTTTCTTCATAAGAAATATTATTAAAAATAACCCTTAATTAAAATATAAAATTATGAGGCAAATAATCCTCTCAATTTATCTTCATTAATTTTTGATTAAATGAGTTTATCTTTGAGATCTTTTAAAACACTCGATAGTATTTTTTAATAGGCAGGCAATCGTCATTGGTCCTACACCACCAGGTACTGGTGTTAAAGCTTTTGCAACTTTTGAAACTTCCTCAAATGCAACATCACCTACAATTCCTTTGTCAGTTTTATTAATACCAACATCTATCACGATCGCATCTTTTTTAACCCAATCTGCTTTGACAAGCTCTGGTATTCCAACTGCAGCCACAATTATATCAGCCTCTAAACATTCTGCTTTTAAATCTTTTGTTTTAGAGTGTGTGATTGTAACTGTGCAATTTTCCTTTAAAAGCAATTGTGCCATCGGTTTTCCATTTAAATTTGATCTTCCAACCATAACTGCTTTTTTTCCATTTAAGTTTGGTTCAATTTTTTTAATCATCAAATAACATCCTAACGGGGTACAAGGAACTGAGCTTTCATAACCTGAGGAAAGGTTTCCAACATTCATTGGGTGAAATCCATCTACATCCTTTGAGGGAGCAATTGCTTCAATAACTTTTTGTTTATCAATGTGTTTTGGTAATGGTAATTGAACTAAAATACCAGACACAGTCTCATCGTTATTTAATTCTTCAATTTTATCTAGTATTGTTTTTTCTTCAACAGCTTCTGGATATTTAATAACTTCTGATTTCAATCCTACTTCATTTGCAGATTTTTCTTTGTTCCGAACATAGATTTGACTAGGAGCCATATCACCAATTAAAATAACTGTTAAACCAGGAACTTTATTATATTTAGTTTTTAGCTCAGAAACTTCTTTTTTTAGCTCTTCTCTTAATTCTGCTGCTGCTTTTTTTCCGTCTATTAAAATCATTTTATTTTCTCTAAAAAATCATTGGTGCGATGTAAAGCTTCATACACATTTCTATAAACCAAATCAACAAGAGTAATACGATTGGTGATACATCTAGTGAACCTAAATTTGGAAGAAAACCTCTAATTTTGTTTAATATTGGGTCTGTTAATTTGTAAGTCATTTCTAAAATCGAATAAACAAATCTATTTTGCGTGTTTAAAATGTTAAATGCAATTAACCAACTGATGATAACATTTGCTATAACTACATAGGAATAAAGTTTTAATACTTGAAGAACTAAGTAAAAAATAGCTATCATTTTTTTTCTATATAAATCGACTGACTTGGGAACGCAAAAGATGCATTATTTTTCTCAACTATTTGTTTAATTTCGATTGCCAATCTTTCTTTTACAGACAGCCATTCATTCCAACTATCTGTTTTTGTAAAACAACGAACATACATGTCTATGGAGCTGTCAGAAAATTTATCAATTCTTACTGCCACTCCAACACTTGTATTATAATCTTCGCTTTTATTAATATAATTTTCAATTTGATCTCTTATAGTCTTAAGTTGATTAACTGTCGTGTCGTATTGAAGTGTTATTATCCAACTAATTAGCCAGTTTGAAGTTTCACTTACATTAATGACTGCATTTTCTGCAAATTGAAAGTTAGGAATTATTGCTAGCGACTTATCGAATTTTCTAATTGTTGTAGATCTAAAACCAATTTTTTCAACTATACCCTCTATAATTCCATCCACCATGATCCAATCACCTATTTTAAATCTTTTTTCTACTAAAACTAAAATACCAGAAATTAAATTTTTAAATAAATCTTGTGCACCTAATGCAACTGCTACACCGAATAAACCTAGTCCTGCAATAATTGGTCCAATTTTTATTCCCCAAAGTTCGAGTACAGCCGCAAGACCTAATATAAAAATTAAAATCTTAAGAGATTTTATTATCCAACCAATTAATTCTCGTGTTAACATTTTATCTAATCCACTTAAAATATAAGAGATTGGTTCAATAATTTGATGAATTACCCAAAAAATGAAAATAGTAATTAGTGTTCTATTAATTGTATCAACAACTGCTCTGCCATCTTCAGCAAATGACATATAATAACTCGCAATAAAAAATCCTAAAACAATTGGTAAAAATCTTGCAGGCCCTTCCATTGCATGAACAAAAGTATCATCCAATTTATTAGTTGTTTTTTTTGCAATACTTTGCAATCTTTTGATAATCACCTTACTTATGATTCCTCTAAAAATTAAAAAAATAAAAAATATACTAATACCAATTAAGATTTGAAAAATATCAACTCCATGAATCCCTTTGGACCAAACTGATAAAAATAATTCACTAAAATTATTAAATAATTCCATATTTAGATTTTATATAACAAAAATTCCTCTTCTCCAGGATTAAAAAGAAAAATCTTTTTCCACTTAATTTCATTTAAAATTGAAGAGGTTTTTTCTCCAATACACATCAAATTGGTATTCATCCACAAGGTTTCTAGCTGATAATCTTTGATAACCTTTAAAAAATTAATCGCACTATTTTGAGAATAAATATACACAACTTCTGGCATCTTAGATTTTAAATTTTCTATAAAATTTTCATCATATTTTATAATTGCGTTTGCTTTGTAATTGATGACTCTTTCTACATTATATCCTTTAGAAATTAATTGTTCATCTAGATTACCAGAAATTATTTCTCCACTGACATAAAGTAACTTGCCCTCCGACATGTTAAAATTTTGTAAAATTAATTCTTTCAAATTATTAATATTTCCTTCAGCGGCAAAAACATTTTGAAAACCGACAGCTCTTGCCTTTTTTTCTGTAGATGCTCCTACACAAAAACAATTAATTTTTTTATCAATATTTTTAATATCAAGATATTTAATTGCATTTGAACTTGTAAAAATTATTCCCTTAAAGTCTGAAAAATTTACAAGATTAATTTTTATTCCTTCAATCTCTATTAGCGGTAAATGAGAAACATTGTGACCTAATGACTGAAACTTCAAAATCATTTCATGACTATCTTCTAATGGTCTAGTAAATAAAATATGCATATTATTTCTTATAACAATTATTAGAGTCCCTTTTTAATTTATTTCCTACTTCGGTACCTAATTCTTTTGCCTTACTAATTTCTTTAGATGATTTTAGATAAAATCTTTCTCTACCATCTAAGGAAAAAAGTTCTGCTTCAAGATTTACCTTATCTTTATCTTTATCAATATCAGCAAAAACTCCGACCGCTGTTTCACAATCACCTTCTAAAACTTTCAAAACATTTCTTTCTGCTAAAACACAATTTTGTGTTTGTATATGATTTATTTCTTTTAATAATTTAATTATTGTTTCATCATTATCTCTACACTGCAATGCTACAACTCCTTGTCCAGCACTTGGAATTATTTCTGAAGTTGAAAAGGTTTGAGATATTTTTCTGGTTAATCTTAAAGAGTCAATTCCTGCATAAGATAATATAATAGCATCATATAAGCCGTCATTAAGTTTTTTAATTCTCGTATCTACATTTCCTCTTATCAATTTAAATTTAAGATCTTGTCTTATTCTTTGTATTTGAAATTCTCTTCTAAATGAAGATGTTCCAATAATTGAGCCTGGTTCTAAATTTTTTAGATTTTTATTATCTTTGCTAATTAAAATTTCTCTTGGGTTATTTCTTTCTAAAAAACAATTAGTTAGTAACCCCTTAGTTTCTTCTGCTGGCATATCTTTTAATGCGTGAACAGCAATATCTATTTTTTTTTCTAATAATTCTTGTTCAATTGTTTTGCAAAATAATCCCTTCCCACCATGCTCTGACACTCGGACATCTTTTATTGTGTCACCTTTTGTTGTGATGCTTTTGATCTCAACATTTTCTATTTTTTCATTTTTTGCTATGAGTTCTTTAGCTCTGTTAGCATAAATAAGTGCTAATTTACTTCCCCTTGATCCAATAATAATTTTTTTATTTCTCATTTTATTACTTTATAATTAGTACTTATATTGAGATTGTATTATTAATAAAAACTAATTTAATGAATAAAAAACCTATAATTTTAGGAATTGAATCAAGCTGTGATGAGACTGCTGCTTCAATTTTAACTGAAAATGAGCAAGGTTTACCTGTAATTTTATCTAATATTGTTTCCAGCCAAGTTGATGTACATAAAGAATTTGGAGGGGTGGTTCCTGAATTAGCAGCAAGATCACATATAGAAAAAATTGATTTAATTACAAAAAAAGCAATCAATGAAAGTGGAGTAAAAATTCAAGATATAGATGCAATAGCATCGACAGCTGGTCCAGGACTTATCGTTTGTCTATCAGTTGGTTTAAGTTTTGGAAAAGCCATGGCTTCATCGCTTGACAAACCCTTTATTGCCGTCAATCATCTTGAAGGTCATGCTTTAAGTCCTAAGTTAAATTCAAATCTAAACTATCCTTATCTTTTACTTTTAATATCTGGTGGACATACTCAATTTTTAAGTGTCAAAGACTTAGGAAATTACAAGAGATTGGGTACAACTATTGATGATGCTGTGGGTGAAGCTTTTGACAAAACAGCAAAGTTACTTGGAATAGCATTTCCTGGGGGTCCTCAAATTGAAGTTTATGCAAGCAAAGGTGATCCGAATAAATATGAATTACCTAAACCTATTTTTCATAAAGGAGGGTGCAATCTATCCTTTGCAGGTTTAAAAACAGCCGTTCTAAAAATATCTAAACAAATTAAAACTGAACAAGAGAAATATGATTTAGCAGCGTCTTTTCAAAAAACTGTGGAAGAAATATTGTTAAAAAAAAGTAAAATTGCTTTTGAAGAATTTAAAAAGATCAATAATACTAAAAAAAATGTATTTGTAGTTGCTGGCGGAGTTGCTGCAAATAAAAATATAAGAACAGTTTTAGAAAATCTCTGTGCAGACGAAAAATTTGAAGCAACTTTTCCTCCAGTAAATTTATGTGGAGACAATGCAGCAATGATAGCAATGGTCGGTTTAGAAAAATTTAAATTAAAACAATTTAGTAAATTAGACCACCCAGCAAGACCAAGATGGCCTTTAGATCAAAATGCGGTTTTTTTGAAAGGTGCAGGAGTAAAACTATAATGCAATATTGGTTAATGAAATCTGAACCAGATGTTTGGTCAATTGATCAACAAAAAAAAGCTGGAGCTAAAGGAGCGCCATGGGATGGAGTTAGAAATTATCAAGCAGCAAAAAATTTAAAGGGAATGAAAAAAGGAGATCTTTGTTTTTTTTATCATTCAAACATAGGTAAGGAAATTGTTGGGATTATAGAAGTTATTAAAGAATCATTTTTAGATAAAACAGATGAGAGTGGCAGATTTGTAGCTGTTCAAGTTAGGTTTAGGGAAAAACTAGTGAAAAGTGTAACACTTGAAGATATTAAAAAAAATAAGGCTCTAAGCCATTTATCACTGATTAAGCAAAGTAGGCTCTC
>CAJQJC010000003.1 GCA_905478565.1 uncultured Candidatus Pelagibacter sp.
GCTGGTCAATTACCTGACCACCCAAATCACCCTAAGGGTCGTAACCCCTACGCACATGTTGCAATTTGTGTCAAAGAAAAGTTTGAGAACTCTTATAAGGATATTCCTGATGAACAGTTTGATGAGGTTATAAAGTATATTGAGTTTCTTAAAAAAAACCCTAGTTAGTTTTTTTAGAAATTGTTTCTAAAAGTTGATCTACATCACTTTCTTCAGTATTCCATGCTGTAACAAGTCTAACGGCTTTACCATCAAGTTCTTCCTCATTCATTTTATAACCTTCTGAATTCAGGTGTTCAATGATTGGTCTTGGAAATTTCACAAATACTTCATTTGCATGTGTCGGGTAAGCTAATTCAATTTTTGGATTTGCATTTAGTCCTTCACTTAATTTTTTTCCCATTTTATTTGCATGTTTTGCGTTCTTTAACCAAACGTCGTTTGAAATATAAGCATCTAGTTGGGCTGAAACAAATCTCATTTTTGATAATAAATGTCCTGCCCTTTTCATTAAAAAAGAGAGATTGCCTACAAGCTCTGGTTTGAAGAATATAATCGCTTCAGCAGCCATACAGCCATTTTTTGTTGCTCCAAAAGATAAAACATCTATCCCAGATTTCCACGTCATTTCAGCTGGGGTTGCACCTAAGGACACTAAAGCATTGGCAAATCTAGCTCCATCCATATGCATTTTTAAATTATGTTTGTGAGCAGTATCTGAAATCTCTTTTATTTCATCTAGTTGATAAGCTTCGCCTGTTTCACATAATTGAGTAATGCTCACTACAGATGGTTGGGTATGGTGTACCACACCAATACCTCCAATACTTTCAGATAATTCTTTTGGTGTAATTTTTCCATCAATACCATTAAGTGTTACTAGTTTTGCACCGCCAGTATAAAACTCTGGCGCACCACATTCGTCTGTGTTGATATGAGATAACTTGTGACAATAAATATTACCAAATACTGGAGTTAATGCAGATAAAGCCAAAGCATTTGCTGCTGTACCAGATGCAGTTGGGTAAACTACTACTTCTTTTTCAAATATTTTAGAGAATTTTTCTTGTAAAATTTTGGATAAATCATCATTGCCATAAGGAGCGCTGTCTCCATCATTTGCTTTTAAAATTGAATCTAATACTTCTGGGCAAGCACCAGTTACGTTATCTGATGCGAACTTAATTCGCTCTCTTTTTGTTTTAATTTTTACCATAACTATTGTTTAGGAAAATAATCTTTTAATTCACCTTCTCGATAAACATCTGCTGTACAACAGTGAAGTCCTCCACC
Organism: uncultured Candidatus Pelagibacter sp.; assembly: GCA_905478565.1. Lineage (GTDB taxonomy): Bacteria > Pseudomonadota > Alphaproteobacteria > Pelagibacterales > Pelagibacteraceae > Pelagibacter. Next base: position 1,294 of record CAJQJC010000003.1, read on the forward strand.
AAATGCATAAGCATCTCTCATATCTACTGGTAATACTTCCATTCCTAGTTTGTCTAATTGTTCTGCTTGATATACTTCACTTTTTTCTACACAAACTGTCTTAGGATCTAATACTAATACATTCATAGATAACCAAGTAGAAGAATAACACAATGGTGGTGGCTCATTGTGTGCAGGTTGTGCAGAGTCAATTATTTCCCATCCATTATCTTCAAATAGTTTTCTTTGTTCTTTTGGTAGACGCCTTTGAGGATTATTAATTATTAAACCTTCTTTAATCGGTGTAAATGTTGCATCAATATGAATTGGATAAGGATCTCCTGGAAAATTAACTGCATGAACTCGATGATCTTTATAATGTCTTTTAAGCCAGTCAATTCCTTTTAAGTTTGTTGTAAATCCATGCTGAACAACCAAATCTTTACCAAACCTCAAAACATCAGCAGCATCAAATAAAGGTTCTTCTTCTGTAGTTACAAAAAACTTATCTTCTGTCCACTCTAATCTTTTTTGAATTCCAATTTTATCCGACAGATAATCTTTTCTATAGTCCGCATCTGTTAATCTCGGTTTTGGTGCAGACTCATGCCTCATATTTGGATCATCATTATAATATTTTTTTAACAAAGGTCTGTAGCATAGATACTCAAACCATCTGCATCTGTAGCTCATTGTAGCCTCTAAAATTTCTTTGCCTACTGTTAATAAAACATCTCTTGGTGGCATGCAGCCAAACATTGTATCTGTTTCCCAATCAGGTGTTGAAGTTTTTTGATTAAAATCTATTGGGTCTGGTCTATCCACTTTGATGTTTCTTTTAATTAACATATTAGAAAAATCGTCAAGTAGCTGATTGGCTTTATCAACTGTATCTTTTGTTCTTGGACCGAATTGGCCTCTCATATCTGAATCTTCTGGAACTTTTGCGTCTAAAGCAGGTTCAGGAGCTGGTATACAGGTACCATCAGCCTTTCCTACGATCACATGTTTTAAAGGGTCCCATTCATTCCAGCTATTAACTATAGTTTTTTTTTCACTCATAATTTATGATTTAATAATATTATGCTCAGGGCCAAAAGGAAACTTGGTAATATTTTCTGCACTATTTTTTCCTATAACTAGAATATCGTGCTCTCTGTACCCTCCTGCGCCTGGAGTTCCCTCTGGTATCATAATCATAGGTTCCATAGAAACTACCATATTTTCCTCTAATACTGTGTCTATATCTTCACGTAGTTCTAATCCTGCTTCTCTTCCATAAAAGTGAGACAATACACCAAATGAGTGACCGTAACCGAATGTTCTGTAATGAAGATATCCAAGTTCAGCAAATAGCTCATTTAGTTCATGACAAATATCTGAACATTTTACTCCTGGTTTGATTAGTTCTAAGCCTCTTTTATGAACTTTAATATTTGCCTCCCATGCTTTTAACGAGGCGTCATCAATTTTATCAACGAAAAGAGTTCTTTCCAACGCAGTGTAATAACCTGAAATCATTGGGAAAGTATTTAAAGAAAGAATATCTCCAGAAATAAGTTTTCTAGAAGTTTTAGGATTGTGTGCACCATCTGTATTTATTCCTGACTGAAACCACACCCATGTGTCCATATACTCTGCATCAGGATAAGTTTTTGCTATTTCTCGTTCCATTTTATCTCTTCCTGCTATTGCGATTTCAAGCTCACTCTGACCCACTTTTATATTTTTTACTATTTCTTCACCACCAATGTCTGCAATTCTTGCACCATTTTTAATTACATCAATTTCTTCTGCTGATTTAATCATCCTGGTTTTCATTAACTCATTAGAAACATCAGTAAATACTGAAAATGTAAAAATAGAAGATAATTTATCTTTAACATCTAATGTAACATGATCATTTTCAATTCCTATTTTTTTTGGTGGTTCATCTCTTCCAATAATTGAAACTATTGCTTTTAAAAAATTATCTCTTTTCCAGTCAGTAAATATAACATTGTCGCAATGAGACCTTCTCCAGGGCTGACTTGCATCTATGTTTGCTGAAATTGTTGAAATTTTATTTGCAGTTACAACACATCCATAAGGTCTACCAAATGAACAGTAAATAAAACCTGTATAATAAGCAATGTTATGCATTGATGTTAAAATAATCATATCTAGATTATTTTTACTCATTATGGTTCTTAAATTGTTTACTCTTCTTTGGTATTCTTTTTCTGAAAAAGGAAGTTTGACCTTCTCTCCATTTTTTAATGTAAAAAAATCTGGTCTTTCCATCGTAATTAATTTAAAGCAATAAATCTTCTATTTGTCTTAATCGTTAAGCTATAATAGATAATAGACATAAAAAGAAAAAAACCACCGATAATAGTATTTGCGGATGGTACTTCATTAATACCAAACAAAGGTAACCAAACCCAAAAAATTCCTCCAATAACCTCAGTAAGTGAAAGTAAAGTTAATTCAGCAGCCGGTATAGCTCTTGAGCCTATTGAATATAAAATTAAACCTAAACAAACTATGGTTCCATGAAGTGAAAACATTGCTCCATTATAACTAGTTGAAAGTATTTGAGATTTACTGATTGCAATAAATGTTAATGCAACGATAACACAAAACAGACCAGCTACTGCTACTGTTGTAAATTTTGGTGTTTCTTTTCTCCACCTTAATGTTACGGAAAATATTGAAAAACCAATTGATGAAGTCATACCAAAAATTAAACCTATCAAAGAACTTTTTTCAGTATTGCCTAAAGCAATAATTATAATCCCAACAGTTGCAATTCCAATAGCTATCCAAACATTAAAAGATATTTTTTCTTTTAAAAATAAAAAACCTAAAAGTGCTGTAAAAAAAGGCATTGCTGCAAGGCAAAGTAAAGTTACAGCTGCAGAAGTATTCGTAATCGAGTAAATAAATGTAATCATCGCTATACCTAGGCCACAACCACCGATTAATCCTGAAACACCTACTTTAAGATAATTTTTAAGAAAGTTTTTTCCTTCCTCAAAATATAAATATAAATTAAGAACAATAAAAATGGTTAATCCTCTTGCAAATATATATTGCCATGGGGACTCGCCTGGTTGGTCCATATACCGAACCACTAGAGGTCCAAAAGACCATAATAATCCCGCAAAAAGTACTACAGGGATAGCTATTTTATCATTTTTTAATTCAAACATTATTCGATACTTACTTGTTATTGATTTATTCCACAATAGAAATGAATTAGTTTAAGAGATCATATTAGGCCCAATTGAAAAATAACAATCTATTAACTCCCCTTTTTTAAAGTGTGCTTTTCCTTGATCTAATAAGCCCCATATATTTGATTGAACAAGTGATTTAATTTTATACGACTCTTGTCCTTTTAAAACCTCTGCTATTAAATTTCCATCACTAGTTGAAGAGAGTCTAGATTTTACAAATCTTGTTATGTATTTATTTTTTATAAAATTATTTTTTAGTTTTGCCTTAAAAGGTTTTTCAATATCAGTGCCAAGAATATTTAAAAGATAAGGAAAAACAAAAAATCTAAAACATGCCGAAGAGGAGATTGGATTCCCAGGTAAACCAAATATAGCTTTTTCTGTATTCTTTAATTTTGCAAATAAAATTGGTTTACCAGGTCTAATAGAAACACCTTTGAAATAACCAGATAAATTAAATTTTTTAACAACAGAAGGTACAAAGTCATGTTTTCCTGCAGAGACTGCACCAGAAGTTATAATTATATCTATTTTTGATTTAATACTTTTTTCTATTTTTTTTTTAAAAACTTTTTCATCTTTATCTCTTAAAATTCCACCATCAATAAAATTAAACAAAAAATTATTTGATAACGATTTAATATAATGACTATTTGAATTTCTTACTTGCCAATCAGTTGTTATTTTTTTATTTGAAATTTCATTTCCTGTTGAAAAAAATAAAATATTTGGTTTTTTCTTAACTTTTATTTTTACCACTCCCAGAGTTTTTAATGCCATTACATGAGATGCCTGAATGATTGTTCCTTTTTTTATTATCAGATCTTTCTTTTTATAATCAGATCCTGCATGTCTGATATGTTGATTTTTTTTAATTTTTTCATTAATTATGATGTATCGTTTATTTTTTTTATTTGGATAAAAAATAATTTTTTCAATAGGAATAATTGTATCAAAAAACTTAGGTATGATCGCACCTGTCATTACCTCAACAGCATCAAATTTTTTTACTTTTTTTAATTTAGGGTTTTCTCCAGCAGATATAGTTTTTAAAATTTTAAAATTTTGAAAATTATTTTTATTAAGGTTTATTGTTTCTTTGGAATTAATTGCAAAACCATCAAAAGCAGCGTTAGTGCCTGCTGGGTAATTTACTGGAGAATAAATGTCTAATACATTTATTCGATTTAATGATTTTGATGAGTCAATTAATTCATCACTAATTTTTATTTTAGACAACTGCAAAATTTTTTTTGCTTTTTTATAATTAATCATTTTAGTTTTCGTTCAGTATTTTTTTTGCTATTTCAAAATCTTCTTTAGTATTTATATTAAAAAAAGGATCAATTTTCTTTACTTCTACATCAATAGTTTTTACACCAATTTTATTTGCCCACTCTTCAACTTTTCTATAATTATTTTTTACCAAATCATTTTCTAGTGTTTCTAATAAGTTAATTGACCAAAGACCAAAAATATTATGTCTTTTGTTGTTTGATTTAACAAAATATAACAAACTTTCATTTGTTGTAATTTTTTTTTTATATTCTTCAATAAATGACGTTTCAAAAAAAGGTGTATCTGATGGAAACGTTGCAATCCATTTGAATGTTTTTTTATTTTCTTTAATCCACTTCATTGAACTAAGGACTCCAGCCAAAGGACCAAAATTTTCAAAACAATCCTCAATTATTGTTATTCTTTTTGTAGTTTGTATTTTCAATGGATGGCTTGAGACAATTAATGTTTCATTAAATTTATTATTAATTTTAGACAAAACATGCTCCAATAATGTTTTGTTTCCAAGTTTAATGTTATTTTTATCTTCACCAAATCTTCTTGATTTTCCTCCTGCTAGCACAACACCTAAAATATTGTTATCTTCCATAAATAAAATATAAAACATTAATCTTTTAATTAAAGAATTATAATGGACTTAGAAATTTTAGAAATAGCATCTAATACTGAAAATAACAAAATCATCAAAAATTATACACATCAATCTAAAAATAAAAATCCATTATGTGGTGATGAAATGGAAATTAGTTTGATAGTAAAAAATAATATAGTTGAAGATATGGGTTACCAATGTAAGTCCTGTATTTATTGCCAGGCTTCAGTAAGTTTACTTTCAAGATGGGCTGTGCATACCACAATAGATAAGATTTCAGAATTTGTCTCAAACTCTGAAATTTTCTTTAATGAAGATTTTGATCAGCTTAAAAAAATTAATATAAAAGATATAAAAGTTTTTAAAAAAATAATGAATCCAGAAAATATTTCTAGAAAAGAATGTTTGCTGCTTCCCTTTAAAACTCTTACAAAAGCTTTAAAACTTTAAAAAAAATATGCTAAATACAATAAAAGAAAATTTTATTAGAGCTCTATACGCTTTAATATTTTCGATTATTACGATTGCTTCTATTTCATTTTTAAGTTTTGAAACTCCATATGGATTATTTTTAGTAGGATCATTTGGATCCTCTATGGTTCTTCTCTTTGGTTATCCAGAAAGCCCTTTTGCTCAACCAAAAAATGTTTTCTTTGGACACTTAGTAACGTCGGTAGTTGGTGTAATGATTTTGAAATTTCTGCCAATTGATCTATTTTTACAAATAGCTTTTGCTGTAGGTCTTGGTATTTTTGTAATGATACTACTTGGTGTAACTCACCCACCTGCAGGAGGAAATCCAATTATTATAATTCTTGGCGCAGGTTCCTATAATTTTTTGCTTAATCCAATTATTTTTGGTTCAATAATAATTATTGTTTATGCAATTATCTTAAATCGTTTCATTTTAAAGAAAAACTATCCAACTAATTGGAGAAGTTAAAATTTTCGTTGTTTCAAATTTAGCCAGTTTAAATATACTCATCGAATGAATTCTAATTATAAAGTTTTAAAATCTAGATCTGGTCAAATTAAAGAGGTTGAGGATCAAATATCCATAGAAGAACCACTAGAAATAATTATTAAATATAAAGATCAAGATAAATGGTTTGAAAATACTATATCAATTACAATGAGAACTCCTGGGGATGATGAAGATTTAGTATGTGGTTTCCTTTTTAATGAAAGAGTAATTGAAAAAATTGATCATATAGAAAAAGTAGAAACTAGTGGTGAAAAAGTTGGTCAATATAAATTGCAAAATAAAGTTATTGTTACAATAAATAATTCAGAAAATATTGATATAGATAAAATCAAAAGAAACTTTTTAACAAATTCTTCATGTGGAGTATGTGGAAAAACATCTCTAGACACTTTAGAAATTATTAAAAAAGATAAGATATTAAAATCTATTCCAAAAATACATCATGAAATAATAATGAAATCACCAAACTTGTTAAGAAAAAAACAATCTGAATTTGCAAAAACAGGAGGAATTCATGCAAGCGGCTTATTTGATCATAAAGGAAATATTGTTGCCTTAAAAGAAGATGTGGGAAGACATAATGCTCTAGATAAATTAATTGGACATGCGTTAAAAAAAAATTTACTTAATAATAGTTCTCAATTTCTCACTTGTTCTGGAAGACTCAATTTTGATTTAGTGCAAAAGGCCCTTATAGCTAATATTGGCGTCTTAATTGGTGTGGGTGCGCCAACTAGTCTAGCTATTGACCTAGCTAATAAGTTTGACATGACATTAGTGGGTTTTGTAAAAGAAGACAGTTTTAATATTTATAGTAATAAAGAAAGAATTATAATAAAAACTTAAAAAATTTTAATAGGGTGAATTGTGTCAAAAAACATTAGTAACTTATCAGGAAGAATTGGATTAAAAAATAATCTATTTGAAAAAATTTCTGAAAGATCATTAAATTCCAAAGACTCAAGTGGTATCAAAGAAATTGCTGATGAATATAATATGGGAATATCTACTATTCATGGCGCTGAGAGTTTTTATGAATTTTTGAGACCTGCACATAGAGAAAAAAAGGCTTTTGTCTGCAATGGAAGTGCTTGCATGTGCTCAGGAACCCAAGAACCTTTAAAGAAAAAATTAAAAGAAAAACTAGGTGATGATAAAGTTGGAGAAATGTTTTGTCTTGGCCACTGTTATGAAAATCATGCTTTCCATTATGATGGAGAAAACTATGCTGGCAATGACATCAATAAAATTGATCAAATAATTAAAGGTGAAGATATTAAACAAGAAAAGTTTTTTTCTAAAAGTTTCGCATCTACTAGTTTTTTAATGGATGATAAACTTTCAAATTTAAATCAATTTAAAGATCTTTTAAATAAATTTATAAATACTGATAAACAAGAAATCATAAAATCACTTTTAAATTCAAATTTAACAGGTAGAGGTGGTGCTGGTTTCCCTACTGGAATGAAGTGGGATTTTTGTGGAAAAGCAAAATCAGAAAAAAAATATGTTATCTGTAATGCAGATGAAGGTGACTCTGGTGCATTTTCAGATAGATACCTATTAGAAGACCAACCACTAAAAGTTTTATTTGGTATGATCATCTGTGGCTATGTAATTGGTAGTGATGAAGGTGTTTTATATATTAGAGGTGAATATCCAAAATCAATAGAAGCAATAAATGGGTCTATTAATTCTTTAAAAGAAAAAGGTTTGCTTGGAGAAAATATTCTTGGTACAAATTTTTCTTTTGATCTAAATATTTGTATTGGACAAGGCGCTTACATATGTGGAGAAGAAACTGCTTTAATAGCTTCAATTGAGGGCCGTAGAGCAGAAGTAGATGTTAGACCTCCTTTTCCGGTTACAGAAGGACTTTATAAAAAACCAACTGTTGTAAATAATGTTGAAACTTTAGCTGCAGCTACTGGTATACTTATTAATGGATCAGAAAAATTTTCTTCAATTGGTAATAAAAAATCAGCTGGTACTAAATTAGTTTGTTTCGATAGTTTTTTTAAAAAACCTGGTGTCTATGAAGTTGAGATGGGAACACCAATGAAAAAAGTTTTAAATGACATAGGTGGTGGTTTTAAAGAACCTATTAAAGCATTACAAATTGGTGGGCCTTTAGGTGGGGTTGTTCCAATTGCAGAAGTAGAAAAGCTAAATCTAGATTTTCAAGAATTTTCTGATGCTGGTTTCATGTTAGGTCACGCAAGTATTGTGAGTATCCCTAAAGACTTTCCCATGGTTGAGTATATTCATCATTTATTTGAATTCTCAGCAGAGGAATCATGCGGCAAATGTTTTCCGGGTAGACTTGGATCTTACAGAGGAAAAGAAATGTTTGATCAAGCAAAGAATAAAACAGCCAAAATCCCATTAAAGCTATTAAATGAACTGCTAATAACTATGAAAAAGGGTTGTCTGTGCGCATTGTGTGGTGCGATACCTACTCCTATTATGAACATATTAAAGTATTTTGGTGATGAAATGAAAAATGATATGGTAAAAGATAATTAATGAGCTCAGAAAAAAGAAAAATTGCGTATATAGATGGTAAGCCATATGAAATTGGTCCAAACCACACATCCGTTTTAAAATTTGTTAAAAGTTATCTTGGAGAAAAAAAAGTACCCACTCTTTGTGATGATCCTAACTTAGCGCCTTATGGAGCTTGTAGAGTTTGTTCTGTTGAAGTAGCTTTAGTTAAAGATGGTCCAACTAAAGTTGTAGCCTCATGCCATACACCAGTTGGTGAAAACCAGCATATTTTTACTAACAATGAAAATTTAACAGAATTAAGAAAAAATATTGTTGAGTTGGTTTTGACTGATCATCCAATGGAATGTGGAACTTGTGAAGTCAACAACAACTGTGAGCTTCAAGATGTTGCTAATGACCTAGGTATATCTGATCATAGATACAATAGTCCAAAGCAACATAAAGGAATTCCTAGAGATACATCCCATGACTATATGAGGATGAATTTAGATAATTGTATTAACTGTGGAAGATGCGTTAGAGCATGTGATGAAATTCAAGGTTCATTTGTTTTAACTATGAGTGGCAGAGGTTTTGAGTCTAAGATTACAACTGATAATGATATGTTGTTTGGAGACTCTTCTTGTGTATCTTGTGGTGCTTGTGCTCATACTTGTCCTACAGATGCAATTTCAGATGTTTATCAGTCTAAATCTGTAGCTGTTGATGAAAAAGTTAGAACGACTTGTTCATATTGTGGAGTGGGTTGTAACTTGGAGGCTTCTATCAAAGATAATAAAGTTGTCGCTATAGATACTCCAAAAGAAACTGAAGTTAATGCTGGTCATACTTGTATTAAAGGAAGATATGCATTTGGGTTTTATGATCATCCAGACAGATTAAAAACTCCTTTAATTAAAAGAAATGGAAAATTTGAAGAAGCTTCTTGGGATGAAGCTTATGATTTTATAAAAAAAGAATTAAATAGAATTACTAAAGCAAATGGTCCAGATGCTGTAGCTGGTATTTCATCCGCAAGATGTACAAATGAGGAAAACTATGTTTTCCAAAAAATGATTAGAGCAGCAATTGGAACAAATAATATAGATTGTTGCGCTAGAATTTGTCATTCACCGACAGCATGGGGAATGCAACAAACATTTGGTACTGGTGCTGCTACTAATTCTACTGAAGATATTTATTATGCTGACTTATTTATGGTTATTGGAGCAAATCCAACAAATGCACATCCTGTAACTGGTGCGAAAATTAAACAACAAGTAATGAAGGGCAAAAAGCTAATTGTTTTAGACCCAATAACTACAGAACTTGCTAAGCTTGCTGATTATCATATTAAATTAAGACCAGGAACAAATGTTGCTGTATTGAATATGATGTTACACTTTATCATTAAATCAAAACTTTATGATAAAGATTTTGTAAGAGATAGAACTGAGGGGTTTGATAATTTTTTAAAAGAAATTGAAAGACAAGATGTTGATCACTTAGCTAAAGTTGCTGGAGTGGATAAACAAATGGTTAAAGAAGCTGCGATCGCATATGCAACAGCTAAAAACTCAATGGAATTCCATGGACTTGGTGTTACTGAACAAGAACAAGGCTCAAAAACAGTTATGTTGATTGCTGATCTAGCAATGATAACTGGAAATATTGGTAGACGAGGAGTTGGAGTTAATCCATTAAGAGGTCAAAACAATGTTCAAGGAGCAGCAGATATGGGTTGTCAGCCTCATCAAGGAGCCGGATACTTTGAAGTTGCTGATGAAAAAAATCAAAATTTCTACACAGAAAAATATGGTGTAGTTCACCCTACTAAAGCAGGTTTAAAGATACCTCAAATGTTTGATGGAGCAATAAATAAAAATGTTAAAGCTGTATGGATTATCGGTGAGGATATAGTTCAAACTGACCCTAATAGTGCGCACGTAGTAGATGCTATGAATTCACTTGAATTATTAGTTGTGCAAGAAATTTTTATGAGTGAGACCGCAAAACTTGCAACAGTAGTATTACCTGGAACCACTTTTTTAGAAAAAGATGGTACCTTTACTAACACTGAGAGAAGAATTCAAAGAGTTAATAGAGCGGTACCTCCTCTACCAGGAACTAAAACTGATGGCACAATAGTAACCGATATGATGCAAAAATTAGGCTTCAATCAACCAACTTATGATGCTGATCAAGTTCTGGCAGAAATAGCGGATGTAGTTCCTTTTTTCAAAGGGGTTACGAGAGAAAGACTTGGAAAAATGGGATTACAATGGCCAGTACAAGAAGATGGTACTGACACTCAAATCTTGCATGAAAAGACATTTAAACTTGGAAAGGGACAATTAAAAAATTTTGATTGGAAAGAGTCTACTGAAATTGAAACTAATAAGAAAGACTACCCTTTGATTTTAACAACAAGTAGAGTTCTTCAACATTATAATGCTGCAACCATGACAAGACGAACTAATAACATCAATATAGTTTCTGAAGATTTGTTATTGATTCATCCAAATGATGCAAAAAAAAGAGAAATAAATACAGGTGATATTGGTAGACTTTATTCAGGAAGAGGTGAAGTTGCCTTGAAAGTTGAAGTTACTGATAAAGTAAAAGAAGGAATTGTTTTTACTACTTTCCATTTTCCAGAACATATGGTTAACATGGTAACTGGCCATGGTAAAGATGAAGAAACTATGTGTGCAGAATATAAAGTTTCATCAGTTGAAGTGCAAAAAATCTCAAATCAATTTAAAACAGAAGTTAAACCAAAAGAAAATCAAGCTGAAGTTAATTAATCTAAGATGACCATCGGCTGGCGTTTTGACAATACCTACGCAAAACTTCCAGATACATTCAAAGAAAATATCAATCCGATTCCTGTTAAAGAACCAAACTTAGTAATTCTAAATAAAAAACTGGCAAAAAATTTGGACTTAGATTTTTCTAAAACAGACAAAAAAGAAATATCAAAAATATTATCTGGAAATATCTTACCAATAGGTAGTAATGGAATTTCACAGGCTTATGCTGGTCATCAATTTGGGCATTTTACAATGCTTGGTGACGGAAGGGCAGTTTTGATGGGTGAACATCTATCAAAAAAAAATGAACGTTACGATATTCAATTCAAAGGTTCTGGTAAAACTTCTTTTTCTAGAGGGGGTGATGGTCGTGCAGTTTTAGGGCCTATGTTAAGAGAATATATAATAAGTGAAGCAATGCATGCATTAAAAATTCCAACAACTAGAAGTTTATCTGTTGTTAAGACAGGCGAAACCGTTAATAGAGAAAAACCTGAACAAGGTGCAATACTAACTAGAATTGCTTCAAGCCATATCCGTGTTGGTACATTTCAATATATTGCTGCAAAACAAAACATTGAAGAATTAAAATTGCTCATGAATTTTACAATCGATAGGCATTTTCCAGAAATTAAATCTTCAAATAATAAAGCTTTAGATTTACTTAATCTTTTGATGGAAAAACAATGCAATCTCGTAATAAACTGGATGCGAGTTGGCTTCATTCATGGGGTAATGAATACAGATAATATGACTGTCTCTGGCCAAACTATTGATTATGGCCCTTGTGCTTTTATGGATCATTATAATGCTAAAACTGTTTTTAGTTCAATCGATAAATTTGGGAGATACTCCTACTCAAATCAACCCAAAATTACAAAATGGAATCTTGCAAGATTTGCAGAGTGTTTAATACCTCTAATTGATGAAGATGAAGACTCTTCAATCAAGAAAGCATCTGAGGTAATTGATAATTTTGAAAAAATTTATGAAAAAAAATGGCTCAATATGATGAGAGATAAACTTGGTTTATTTGGTGAAGATAAAGAAGATAAAAAATTAATTAATGATTTATTAAATTGGATGGAATTAAATAAGATAGATTACACAAATACTTTCTGTTATTTAATGAATGTTAAAACTCCAGAGATTAATTGCTACAAAACAAATGAATTCATCCATTGGATAAATAGATGGAAAAAAAGATTAAATTTAAAGGAAAATTCCTCAAGCAAATATTTAGATTTAATGCGAAATTCTAATCCAATCGTAATTCCAAGAAACCATAAAGTAGAAGAAGCTTTAAATGCAGCAAATGAAAATAACTTAGAATTACTAGAAAATTTATTAATAGTTTTAGAGAAACCATATAACAATCAAGATAAAATCATTAATTTCAAATCACCCGCGCCACTTGGTAATAAAGAGTATCAAACTTTTTGTGGGACTTAGCTTTTAAAGAACATAGGGTTCAGGTCTTGCATTATTACCTAGAACTCTTTCGACTGAAAAATCACTTATATCAATCGTTTGATACGATCCTGTGGAAATTAATTCAGTAAGAGCTCTACCTATTCCAGGGGCTTGCATTAATCCCCTGCCTGTAAATCCTGAAGCCATATATACATTTTCGTATTTAGGGTGTTTACCAACCACTGCATTATTATCTAATTTGTTACAGTCATAATAGCCAGCCCAACCACCAGTTAGTTTTAATTCTTCAAAGGCTGGAATTCTTTGTGCTAAAGCAGGCCAAACTAATTCTTCAAAATCATTCCAAGCTGGTTCCAGATCTGTAGCATCAAATACTGAGTTGGGTGAACCCGCCAAATATTCTCCACCTTCTGGTCTCCAATAAACACCTGTTGTTAAATCACCTATCAAAGGCATTTCTTTAATGTATTTAGGGCACTTCACTCTAAATACAGTATGTTTTTGAGGAACAACTGGAATATCTTTTAATAGTTCTTTAGTCCAACATCCTGCTGCTGATATAATTGTCTTAGCATTGATATCTGAAATACTTTTTACTTCCCCTTTAATAAATTGTGCTCCTAACTCAATTGCTTTACTTTTTAAAGCGCTATGAAACATAAAAGGGTCAATCCAACCCTCACTTTGGTTGTCTGTATAAGTTGCTGTTTCAATACCTTCATTATTTATATACGGAAATATTTTTGATAATTCAGAACCTTTAATATTTTTGGTTCCTGCTTCACATTTTTCATGATTTTCTAAAGCTTTATATTGTTCTTCAGCATGTTCAGGACCAAACATTAATAAATAACCATTGGTAACCATACTTGCAGTAGGGTTTGGATTTTTTTCAGTTTTTAATAATTCAGGTATTTGAAAAATAAACTCTCTAGCAAACTTACCAAGTAAAATATTTTCTTTTTGAAAAAATTGTCTTCTAAATCCACCAAGTGATAATGGAAATGAAGCTGTTTTATAAGTTGGATCTCGCTCTATTACTTTAACTTTTCTACCTTCTTTAGATAAAAAATAAGCAGTTGCTGCGCCAATAATACCACCACCAATAATTACAACATCATCCATGATTAATTTAATAAGATTAAATTTATGTTTAAAGTTAGTGCAAAGCAACACCAGAGTAAATAAGGAATCATCAAATAATAACTGAGCATATTGACACGTTTAAATCTTACTATAAGTAAAATTATTAACACTATTAAAACTATTAATACCAGAAAAGCTAAAAATATATTGTGAAAAACAAAAAAAACTACACTCCAAGTTGTATTAAAGATTAGATGAATCAAATAAATATAAATTGTATTTATATCTTTATTTTTACTATGCCAAAAAAACCAAATAGCGATAGTCATCATTAAGTATAATGTTGTCCAAACAGGAGCAAAAATCCAATCGGGCGGACTAAAAGAAGGTTTTGTAATTGACGAATACCAAGGTTCTTTAAAACCGATAGTTGCTAAAGCACCAATGACAGATGCTGAATAAGTAACTGTAGCAAACAATACAAAAGATATAATTTTGTTTTTTAACATTTTTTGGATTATACATTAAAATATGAATGATAAAAAAGTTATTTGGATTACTGGAGCTAGCAGTGGAATTGGCAAAGCTTTATCGATAAAATTTGCTCAAGAAGGATGGATAGTTGCTGCTTCAGCAAGACGTGAAGGCTTGCTTCAAGAATTGAATAGAATAAATAAAAATATTCATTCCTTTCCATTGGATGTTACTAATCCTGAGCAATGTAAAAAAGTTTTTGAGAATATTATTAAAAAGTTTAGCGACATAGAAATTTCCATATTTGGTACTGGAATACATGATCCTAATTCTGAAAAAAAATTTAATTTAGAAAAAATTAGGGAAATTATGGAAGTTAATTATTTTGGAACTTTGAATTCTATTAACTCTGTTTATGATTACTATAATGATAAAAAAAGTGGTCAAATATCTGTAATTTCCTCAGTTGCTGGATATAGAGGATTGCCTGCTGCTGGCGCCTACTGTGCCTCGAAGTCTGCATTAACAAGTTTCACTGAAAGCCTTCGATTTGAAATGACGAGAAAAAATGTAAGAGTTTCTCTTGTAAGTCCAGGTTTTATTAAAACTCCTATGACTGATCAAAATGATTTTCCAATGCCAATGATAAAATCTCCTGAATTTGCAGCTGAGCAAATTTACATAGGGTTAACAAAAAAAACTGGGTTTGAAATTCATTTTCCTAAAACTTTTACTTATTTTTTAAAATTTTTAAGAATTTTACCAAACAGTATTTATTTTAAACTGATTGATTTAGGGTATAAAAGATAGCTAGTTAATCTTTAACAAACATTACTGTAAGTTCAGCAACCTTTATACCAAACTTAGTCATTGTGGCTCTATTAATCGCAACTCTTTCATCCTGCATAAATATCCAATCATCAAAAGTGATTTTCATTTCTTTGCCTTTTACAGGGACTAATAAAACATATTCAAATTTAAATGCTGGACCATATGAATAACCTTTGGCTTTGCCCACAACATCTCCAGCTGTACCTTCATAGTTATGTTCATCAATTTTATCAATTGTCCATTGTCTTGTTTGAACCTCTCCATCATTCCAATTAAATTTTTCGTCAAGAATTAATTGTTTACCATTCCATTTTCCATTTAAGTCTGCTGAAAATTGTCTTGTAACTTTTCCTGATCTATTTTGTAAAATTCCCCAAGCTTTTACATTTCCAGATAAATATTCTTCTATAATTAATCTTGGTTTTTGGTTTTTAAAATCTGTTGGTTTCATATTATTTCCTGTGCAACTAGTTATTAAGATTATAGATAATAAAACAAGTAAAATTTTCATAACTTTATTTATTACATAACGAGAATTGAATCAAATCTATATTTTTTGATTTAAACCCTGCTTCACAATATGAAAGGTAAAATTGCCACATCCTTTTAAATGTTAAATCAAAACCTTGGTCCATAATTTGATCCCACTTTTTGTTAAATATTTTTTTCCAGATGATTAAAGTGTTAGCATAATGATCGGAGTATGAGTTATATTCATTAAATTTTAAACCATTGGCACTTACATAATTTTGTAACTCATTTCTAGAAGGTAAAAAACCACCAGGAAAAATATATTTTTGAATAAAATCTTGTTTGTTTTTATATCTATCAAATAAACTGTCATCAATAGTTATAGCTTGAATACCTACGGAGCCTGCTGGAGCTAGATTATTCTTAATTGTACTAAAATAACTATCTAGATAATTTTGCCCTACAGCCTCTATCATTTCAATAGATGCTATATGATCATATTTTTCTTTTAGGTCTCTATAGTCTTTTATTTTAATACTAACTTTTTCATTAAGGCCACATTTATGAATTCTTTCTTTGGCATATTCAAATTGTTTTTGAGAGATGGTGATACAGTCTAGTTTGACATCATAGTTGGTGCCCAAGTACTCAGCAAAGCCACCCCAACCACAACCAATCTCTAAAATTTTACTTCCATTTGATGGTTTTAAAAGATCTATTAATTTTTGATATTTATTATTCTGTGCTGCAAAAAGTTCCTGCTTAGGCTCTTCAAATATAGCACTGGAATATGTTAAAGTTTTATCAAGCCATAAAGAAAAAAAATCATTTCCCAAGTCATAATGTTTTGCAATATTTTCTTTGCTTCTATGTTTTGTATTTTTTATAATTTTATTTTTGATAAAATTAATAAAAGACAAATCAAATACACCCGAAAATTTATAAATGATCTTTATATTTTTTGCTGATAATTCAATCAAATCAGATAGATTATTTGTAGTAAAAAAATCTTTCATGTAGGATTCTCCTAAACCAACACTTCCATTTTTAATCAAATTATACATTAGACTTTCATCTTTTATCTGTAACGAAACTTTTAAATTTTCATCTGGATTACCAAACTTTAGAACTTCGCCATTTATTTTGGAGATTTCAAGATATCCATATTTGATTTTTTTTAAGGCATTAAATACAACTGCATCAGAAATTCTATAAAGTAACATTAATTTTCTATTGTTATATTGTTTTTGATTTTAATTTTTTTTTTTATAAACTTAATTCCTTTTGTCCACAATTTAAATGCCTCAAAATGTATCGCCAAAATAATTTTAAATGTCATTAATGGATGCTTAAAATAAGATTTAATTAAATTTTTGTTATTTAAATCACTCTTGATTCCATCTTGAGAAGCATATAAAATTTTACCCTCACGGTCATTTAAATCTATTATCACAGAAATTTTATTATTAGGTTTTAATAATCTAAAAAAATAAACACAGTCCATTTCAATAAATGGGGATACATGAAATTTTTTTTTACAAACATGTTGTATTAAATTTTGATTTTCTCCTATTTTAAAAATATAAACATGTTGTTCTCCAAACGTATTTTTAACTTCATATAAAATGGATATTAATTCAGAATTTTTATCATAAATATAAAATACACTTAAAGGATTAAATACGTATCCAAAAATTCTTGGGTAACATAAAAGTTTAATTTGAATATTTTTGCTCTCTATGCCATTTTTTTTTAAATTATCTATAACCCAATTATTAAGTGAACTCCCATCCCTTGGACCATGATCCTTATTAAAAAAACTAATAATATTAAACTTTTCATAAGAAAATAATTTTAACTTTTGATGCATTAAATCTAATTCTGATAAATCAATAAGCAATGAAAAAACTTTATAGTTAAATGAATGAATTTTTGGTTTGAATCTTTTATGAATTACAGTGCCTGTGTAAATATAAGAGTTTTTAATCATTAAGAGTTTTTAACATTTCAATAGTGGATTTTATTCCATCTTCATGGAAACCATAACCAAAATAACTTCCACAAAATAAAATATTTTTTTTATTTTGGATGTTACACAATCTACTTTGATTTAGTAATGCTCCTGCATCATAGTAAGGATGAGTAAATATTACTTTTTTAAATATTTTATCAGCAGGAATTTCCTTATATGGATTTATTGTTAAAAAAATATTTCTATTTATCTCTAAATTTTGCAGCTGGTTTATCCAATAAGTAACAGATGTCTTTTGAATGTTTGTCGAATTCATCGAGGAGTTCCAAGAACACCAGGTTTTTTTGTTTTTGGGCATAATACTTTCATCAAAATGAATTACAGCAATATTAGATCTATATTTAAAATTTTTTAATATTATTTCTTCATCGGTAGTTGGGTTATCAATTATCTTTAGTGCTTCATCAGCATGAGTTGCTATTACAACTTTGTCATAATCAAAATACTCATTTTCCTCACCGTAAAAAATCTTAGCACCTAAATTATTTCTAATAATCTTATTTATATTATAATTCTTAAAATGCTCACCACTTACCTGACCTATTATTTTATCTACATAAGTTTTGCTTCGATTTGTAACTGTATACCACTGAGGTCTATTTTTAATTTTAAAAAGCCCATGATTTTTAAAAAAATTCAGAAAAAAAGATAAAGGCATTTGAGTTGCCTCATAAGGTGGCATTGACCATATTGCAGATACCATTGGTATAATATGAAAATTTATAAAATAATCTGAAATTTTAATTTCTTTTAAGTGTTCACCCAACGTAATTGATTTAATTTTTTCACTGTCTATTTTTTCACAGTTTTTATAAAAACTAATAATTTCAAAAAACATCTTTATAAATTTGAGATTAAATAAGTTTTTTTTATTTGAAAAAATTCCACTTAAACCTTTTCCACAATATTCTAATTCACTTCCTTCTACAGAAACAGAAAATGACATATCACTTTTTTCTATTGCTATTTTATTTTCTAAAAAAAAATTAATTAGATTTGGGTATGTATGTTTATTAAAAACCATAAACCCTATATCTATTGCTATTTCTTTATCTGGTGCATAAGCAACTTTTATTGTGTTTGCATGTCCACCAAACTGGTTTTCTTTTTCAAACAAGTCTACTTTATGTTTTTTAGATAAATAATAGGCTGCACTCAATCCTGATATACCAGCACCGACTACTGCAATTTTCATATTGATAAACCTTTAGGCTGCAGTGTCTTCGTACTCTTCCATTGATGGGCATGTACAAAAAAGGTTTTTATCTCCATAAACATTATCTACTCTAGCAACAGGAGGCCAATATTTTGCTGATCTTAAAAATTCTGATGGATAAGCTGCCTCTTCTCTTTCGTATTTATGATCCCACTTATTTGCTGTTAACTCAATGTGAGTATGTGGCGCATTTTTCAATGGATTATCAATTTTATCATATTCACCTGACTGAATTTTATTTATCTCTTGTTTTATTTTAACAAGAGTAGAGCAAAACTTATCAATCTCACTCAAACTTTCACTTTCAGTAGGCTCAATCATCATTGTGCCAGCAACTGGCCAAGACATTGTTGGAGCATGATAACCAAAATCAATTAATCTTTTTGCAATATCCTCTTCCGTTATCCCTATCTCACTTTTTATTGTTCTAATATCGATTATACATTCATGAGCAACATTGCCATTTTTACCTTTATATAAAATTGGAAATGAGTCTTTTAGTTTGTGGGCAATGTAATTGGCATTTAGTATCGCAACTTGAGATGCTTTTCTCAAACCCTCAGAACCCATCATTTTTATATACATCCATGAAATTGATAAAATACTTGAGCTGCCCCAAGGTGCTGCAGATACTGCTCCCATTCCAGTTGCCGGACCACAATCTTTTATAACCGAATGTTTTGGTAAAAATACTTCTAAATGTTTTTTGCATGCTATTGGTCCCATACCAGGTCCTCCACCACCATGAGGTATACAAAATGTTTTGTGTAAGTTTATATGACAAACATCTGGACCAAAGTTACCTGGTTTAGCAATTCCTACTAATGCATTTAAGTTAGCTCCATCCATATATACTTGTCCTCCATGCTTATGAATTAGATCGCAAATGTCTGTTATCTTTTCTTCAAAAACACCATGTGTTGATGGATATGTAACCATAAGTGAAGCTAAATTTTCTGAGTGCTCTTCTGCTTTATTTTTTAAATCTTCATAATCTACATTTCCATGCTGATCACACTTTACAACTACAACTTTCATACCAACCATTTGAGCACTTGCAGGATTTGTACCATGTGCAGAACTTGGAATTAAACAAACATTACGATTTTTATCACCATTTTTTTCATGAAATTTACGAATTACCATTAAACCAGCAAACTCACCTTGCGCCCCTGCATTTGGTTGAAGTGAAACACCAGAAAAACCTGTAATTGATCTTAACCAATTTTTTAAATCAGTGAATAACTCTCTGTAACCGTCCATTTGTTCTACAGGAGAAAAGGGATGTGGTTGAGAGAACTCTTTCCATGTAACAGGTATCATTTCTGAAACTGCATTAAGTTTCATGGTGCATGATCCCAAAGCAATCATAGATTTATTTAAAGCAATATCTGAATCTTCTAATTTTTTTAGATAACGAAGCATTTCAGTTTCTGAATGATAACTATTAAAAACTGGGTGATCTAAATAAGTTGAAGTTCTTAATAATTTTTTAGGAATATTAGATAAGCTTTCATTCATAGTCTCTTTAATTGTTTCTGAACAATTAAAAATTTTTAATAATTGATTTGCTCTATAAAGATTTTTTCTTTCATCAAAAGACACTGCCAGCATTTCAGAATTTACTTTTCTAATATTTACTCCTTGATCTAAGGCATTTTTGTATATCTTTTCAGTTTTATCTAAAGTTTTTACAGTTACCGTATCAAAAAAATTATCTGAATAAAGTTCATAACCAGATTGTTTTAATTTATCTGCAAAATTTTTAGTTAATTGAGAAACACTTTCTGCAATTTTTTTTATACCTTGGGGGCCATGATAGACAGCATAAGCAGCAGAAACTATTGCCAATAACGCTTGTGCAGTGCAGATATTACTTGTGGCTTTATCTCTTCTTATATGTTGTTCTCTTGTTTGAAGGGCAAGTCTGTAAGCTTTTTTTCCATGTCTATCAACTGACACTCCAACTATCCTGCCAGGCATAGATCTTTTATATTCATCTTTTGTTGCAAAAAATGCTGCATGAGGACCTCCATAGCCCATTGGAATTCCAAAACGTTGTGAACTTCCAACTGCAATATCAGCACCAAGTTCTGCTGGTGTTTTAAGTTTAGCAAGTGCTAATAAATCACATGCGAGAACTGCTTTTCCATTAAATTTATGTATTTTACTAATAGCTTCACTTGGGTCCTTGATGTCTCCTAAGGTACCTGGGTATTGAAGAATTCCACATATAATATCCTCTTTAATATCTTTATCTTCATCTCCAACTATTATTTCTAAACCTAGTGGTTCTGCTCTTGTTTTAATAACGTCAATAGTTTGTGGATGGCAATTTTTTGAAACAAAAACTTTTTTATTTTCAGATTTAGATATTCTGTAACTTAAACCCATAGCTTCTGCTGCTGCTGTTCCTTCATCTAAAAGAGAAGCATTAGCAATATCCATTCCAGTAAAATCTATAACCATTTGTTGAAAGTTAAGTAACATTTCAAGTCTACCTTGGGCTACTTCTGGCTGGTAAGGTGTATAAGAGGTGTACCACCCTGGATTTTCTAATATATTTCTAAGTATTACGTAAGGTGTATACGTTCCATAATAACCCATTCCGATAAAGCTAGAAAAAATTTTATTTTTTTTTGAAATATCTTTTAGTTTTCTAAGTGCTTTGTATTCAGAATTTGGATCTCCAATATCTAAATCATCTTTTAGAAGAATTTTCTCTGGTACAGTGTCTTTTATTAAATCATCAAGATTTTTATAACCCAATTCTTTAAGCATGGTGTTCTGCTCATTAACAGATGGGCCTATATGTCTTTGTATAAAATCTTTTTGAGCATTCTTTAACATTTAACTAGCGCTTTCTTTTGAAAATTTATCATATTCATCTTTATTCATTAATGAATCTAATTCAGATTTATCTTTAATCTTTAACTTAAAGAACCAAGCTTCATTTTCTGGATCAGAATTAATCTTAGCTGGGTCATCGACTATTGATTGATTGTTTTCAACTACTTCACCTGATATTGGAGTGTAAACATCACTTGCAGCTTTTGTAGACTCTACTACACCAGCATTTCCATCTTTTTCGACATTTGATCCTAAATCTGGTAGTTCAACAAAAACTATGTCACCTAACATTTCTGTTGCATGCTGAGTAATTCCTATAGTAGCAATCTCTCCATCTAATTTAAGCCACTCATGTTCTTTTGAATATTTTACTTCACTCATTTACTAACTCCTTTCACATAACTTTTTTTATAAAATGGCAAATTACTTATATTTGCCGGATATTTTTTTCCTCTCACTTCTAAAAAAACCTTGGTATCAATTTTAGAAAATGAATTTTCTACATAGCCCATAGCAACTGGCGCCTGAACACTTGGGCCAAAAGTTCCACTTGTTATTTCACCAATATTTTTATCATCCTCACTAAATATTGAAGTTTTTTCCCGAGCTATAATTTTGCCTTCTGGTTTTATACCAACACGAATTTTGCTAACTCCTTTTTCAATTTGGGATTTAATTTTTTCAAAACCAATAAATCCACCTTCACGAATTCTATTTTTTGAGATTGCCCATTTTAGATTGGCTTCAACAGGACTTTTATTAATATCCATATCATGACCATACAAACAAAGTCCTGCTTCTAACCTTAGAGTATCTCTTGCTCCAAGACCAATTAATTTAGCTCCTTCGTTAATTAGTTTTTCTACAAATATTTCTGTATTCTTATTTTTTATAGATATTTCAAATCCATCTTCACCAGTATAGCCAGATCTCGTTATATAAATATCTTCATCAAGATACTTAAATGTTCCACCATTCATGAATTTCAAATTTGAAACACCATTAATAACTTTTTCTAGTATCTTAACAGCTTTAGGTCCTTGTATTGCTATAAGTGATAATTCCTCACTTAAAATCATTTCATACTTATTATCTAATAATCTAGATAAAAGTTTTAAATCAGAATGTTTGCAAGCTGCATTTAAAACAATATTGAAGCCACCCTCTACTTTAGTAATAATTAAGTCATCATGAATTCCAGCTTCTTCATTCATTAAAAAACTATATTTTGATTGATTTAATTTTGCATTACTCAACTCTGTAGGAAAAATTTTTTCAAGGTTTTTAGCTAAAGTTTCATCACCTTTGATAAATAATTGCCCCATATGTGATACATCAAATATACCAGCATTTTCTCTTGTATTTTTATGCTCTTCTATAATTCCATCTGAATATTGAATTGGCATTTCATAGCCGGCAAATGAAACTAATTTAGCTCCATATTTTTTATGTAGTGAATTAAGTGCTGTTTTTTTGTTTTCCATATTAACTCTTTGTACCCATCTGTATGTTTGCCTGAGAGTTTTGCTCCTTCGGCGAGAAATAAATCTCTTTCCAGAGTTAATATGCTACGGTCCTTTTTGCCTGAGAGATTCCTGGGTGGTTGCTCCTTCGGCGCTACGATATTCTGTAGTCTCTCCCGTAAATCAATAATCTATTAATTGTGTGTTAAAGTCAATTAGAAACTTTTTTTTTTGATGATAATAAAGAATAAAATTGAAGCAAAACTGCAAACAAGATTATTGAACCACCAATCAATCCAAACATGGAAGGTCTTTCACTAACAAATAGAAATGCCCAAATAGGGCCAAGGACTGATTCTGACAACATTATAATTCCAACCATTGCTGAAGGAGTGCTACGTGCTCCAATAGTTATAAAAATAAAACCAAAGCCAACTTGAAAAAAACCTGCCAAGAAACCTAAAAAAATATCATGCGGAGAAATCATTAATTTATTTGATAATATAAATCCAATTAAGCATGAACTAATACCAGCAACAAACTGTGCTGGAACCATATCAACTGTAGGAAATTTTCTTACTATCATAATTAGTACCGCAAATGTAATTGGCATAGTAAATGCTGCTAGATTTCCTGAAAGCTCGCCAGGTGAAAGTGAATTTCCAACCATTAAAAAGACTCCTGATATTGCCAAAACAATTGAAGTCAACGTAATGGCTGAAATTTTTTCTTTTAAAAAAAAATAACCAAAAACAGCTAAAAATAGAATCTGTAAAGATATTATAAAATTAGTATTTGCAACTGTCGTATTATACATGGCAAACACATACCCACAAAATCCAAAGGATAAAATTATACCACCAAAAAATCCTGGCAAACCAGACTCGTAGAATGCTTGAAATGTTTTTCTCTTATAGCTGATTATTAAAAATGCCAGCACAGTTAAAGAAAAAAAAAGTGATCTCCAAAACAAAATTTGCCATAAGGTTGAACCTTCGAATGATTTGACTAATAGTCCACCAAAACTTAAGCTTAGTGCACCCATAAATATTAATATTGGGCCTGGAATATTTTTAATTAGATTCATTTAAATATTTTATTGTTTCTTCACTGTATGCTTTAAATATATTTTCAGCTTCTTCAAGACTTACTTCTTTAAAGTTGATGTTTGAACCAGGTGTTAATTGTCCAACTGCGTCTAAATCTGCTGAAATTACATTGGCAATTTTGGGATATCCTCCAATTGTTCCATGATCAGATAACATTATTATTGGATTGCCATCAGCTGGAACCTGTATAACACCCTTAACTAAACCTTCAGATTTAATGTTTGTATTTTTTATATTTTCAATTTTATGACCTTTTAATCTTATCCCCATGCGATCAGCAAGATTAGTAACTAGAAATTCTTTATTGAAAAAATTTTTGATAGCCTGTTTTGAAAAGTAATTAAAATTTGTTCCTTTGATAACTCTTATAGTGTTATCAATTAAAGCTTTATAATCTATTCTTTTTTCTAAAAAATTTTTTACATCTGAGTTTGTAATGAAAATTTTATCATCAGATGAATACTTGTTACCATTATTAGGGCCAATTTTTGCTTTTGTGTTTGTTGAATAACTTTTCCATAGTT
Source organism: uncultured Candidatus Pelagibacter sp. (assembly GCA_905478565.1). GTDB lineage: Bacteria > Pseudomonadota > Alphaproteobacteria > Pelagibacterales > Pelagibacteraceae > Pelagibacter. The sequence continues at coordinate 26,160 of CAJQJC010000003.1, forward strand.
TTTGCAGCTCTAATCCACCACTTACTGAAAGATACCCATAAGCTGATTTTTTTGTTGAAATTATATCTAGTTGGTCTCCTTCCTCTAAAAGATAATTTCTATAGCACTCACCTTCTTCAATTTTTGAATTTTTTCTAATAATCTTAAAAAATATATCTCCAGTTATAGCAAAATTTATATTCGCATTTTTTAATTTTAAATGTGGACCTTGGTATGCAAACTCTATAACAGCTTCATCTAAATTATTTCCAACCAAGCAATTTGCTAATTTGTAGTTTCGTTGGTCAATCGCTCCACTAACTGATACTCCTATATGATATAAATTGTAACGTCCCTTATCCTGGATTGTTGTATTTATACCTGGCCTCAAAATTTCAAAATACGGTTTATTCATTCCAATTTAAATATTCATCTTTTGTTATTTGATAAAATTTTACTTTATCTCCTGGATTAATTAATGCTGGTTGATTTAAATTTTTAATTTCAAAAATTCTTTTAGGAGTATTTCCAATTATATTCCACCCACCAGGGCTTTCAAAAGTATAAATATTTGCAAATTGCTCTGTAATACCAATTGATCCTTTTGGAACCCTTACTCTTGGTGTTTCTAATCGTTCACATCTTATATTCTTATCTGTGTCCCCTAAAAAGGGCATTCCTGCAATAAAACCTGTCATGTAACAAAAATATTCTTTATCTAAATATAGTTCTAATATCTTATCCTTATTTAATTTTAATTTTCTAGTTAATCGATCAAAATCCAAACTGAAATCCTCAGTACAACAAATAGGGATTTTTATTTCTTTGTTGTTTTTTTTAAATGTTTCTTTAACTTCTAAATTTTCAATTATACTTTTAATCTTTTTAAAATTAGTTACTGTTAAGTCATAACTAATAATTAACTTATTATAGGAAGGGGTTAAATTGGTTATACCTTCTATTTTTTCATTTTTAGTTAATTCTGATATTTGATTAAAATAATTAATGACATTATTATTTATAGTTTCGTTGACCTCTGAGCCAAAATCACAATAAGCTGCTGCGTCACCAAGATTTAATATATTTTTAATCATGACATGTTATACTCCAGACTTAAAGTGTATGGAAATTAATATCAATTGTGATTTAGGTGAAAAATCAAAGTTTCATTCAATAAAGAATGATCCAAAATTACTAAGTATTGTAAATTCAGCTAATGTTGCTTGTGGTTATCATGCGGGTGATGAAGCTACTATGGATATGGTTATTAAAATTTCCAAACAAAACGGAGTAAGCATTGGTGCTCATCCATCTTTTAACGATCCAGAAAATTTTGGAAGAAAAAGAATAAATTTGAATTCTTCAGAAATTAAAAAATTAATTTTTGCACAGTATGAAGTGTTGCAAAAGATAGCCCAAAAAAATAATGAAAATGTTACACATATTAAGCCTCATGGAGCACTAAATAATATGGCGTGTGAAGATTTAGAGCTCGCTAATACACTTGCAAGAACAATTAAAGAAATAAATAAAGATATTATTTATTTAGTGCCAACTGGTTCTAAAATGGAAATTGCTGCTAAAACATTAAACATGAAAATTGCTTGTGAAATATTTGCAGATAGAAATTATGAAGATGATGGAAACTTAGTTTCTAGAAAAAACTCCAAGGCATTAATTATTGATCCTGAACAAGCTAAAAAACATGTGTTAAATATGGTTAAAAATCAGGCACTAAATTGTCTCAGCGGTAAGCAAATACCTTGCGAAATAGACTCTGTTTGCATACATGGAGATAATGAAAGCTCATTATTAACTGCAACGTCCATAAGAGATAATCTAGTTGACAATGGGTTATCACTTAAACCATTAAATAAATTAAAAAAATTTAAATAAAATGAAAAAAATTATATACATAATAATACTTACATTAGCACTAACACATAATGCATTCTCTGCAGGATCATCAGGAGATGGCGACTCATCTGACAAAATTTCAAATTATAATAAAGCTCATAATTTAATTAAATCTGCTAAAAAATATGAAAAGAAAGATAAGATTAAAAAAGCACAAAAGAATTATTCTAAAGCACAAAAACTTCTTTTAAAATCAAATTTGGAAAAGCCTTCTCAAGCAGATACTTTGAACTATTTAGGCTTTACGACTAGAAAGCTTGGCGACTTTAAAAAGGGAGAAGAATATTATCTTCAAGGATTACAAATTGATCCTAAACACAAAGGTATCAATGAATATCTTGGCGAACTATATGTGGTTACAAATAGAATGGAATTGGCTAAGGAAAGATTAGAAGTATTGAAGGACTGTAATTGTGAAGAATACGGAGAATTAAAAGAAATTATTGAAGGAACAAAAAAATCTAAGTATTAATTTAATACTTTAATTGAATTATTTTGTATTTTTAATATTATAAAAAAATCTTGATCGAAGAACTTGTAATTTTAACCCAAATTATCTTTATAGATATTATTTTAGCTGCAGACAATGCGGTAATCATAGGATTGATAGCTGCAAATTTTGTACCAAAAAATAGAAAGCAAATAATATTATGGGGTGTTGCCGGTGCATTAATATTTAAAGTTATATTTGCTCTTTTTGCTACTTATCTATTCGAGTTTTATTTTATTAAAATTTTAGGAGGCTTACTTTTAATTTGGATTGTATATGATTTGCGAAAAGATTTACTTGAAATTAAAAAGATTAAATCGCCAACAAAAAAATCTAAGGAACCCTCTTACATTCAAAGTGTCTATAAAGTTTTATTTGCAGATATCACAATAAGTTTTGATAATGTTATTGGTGTGGTTGCAGCTGCAAAAGGTTATTTTGGATTTATGATTTTTGGATTGGTCTTATCTGTAGTACTTACAGGTGCCTTAGCTACATATTTAGCAAACTATATTCAAAGACATATATGGATTGCCTATGTTGGTCTAGGTTTTATTTTAATTGTAGCAATACAATTAATCATAGGTGGTTTGGTTGATTTAGAAATTTTAAATATTAATGAACAGTTTAAAAAATATTTTTAGTTGCTTTCAAATATTTTCCCATATCCGTTGATTGTCTTTGTATTTCCTACCATATTTAAAGCTTCCCATATAAGAGTTTGATTGCTTGATAAAACTATTTTATTTAATTTTTTTTCTAATTTATTAATTAGATCTAAAGCAGGTAGTGCAGTGCAAGAAATAAATAGTGCCTCCGAGTCTCCAATATTAAGATTTGACAAAATTTTAAATAAATAATCTTTATCAACTTTCCCAATATCAATATCTGATTCAATATCAAAATAATGTAATGAATTAACTGTAATTCCAGATTTTTTAAAATAATCTATAACTGAATTATTTATTGATTGTGTATATGGTGTAAATACAGAAATTTTTTTTATATTTAATTTTTTTAATGCTTTTATAGTTGAAGTGATAGGTGTGGTTACTTGGGCCTCTGGTTTTGCTAAATTAACTTTTTCTTTAATAGATTCGTAACCTGCAGCTACTGTTCCAGATGTGCACCCATATGCAACACAATCTAATTTTTCATCTGGTAAAATATCCTTGGTAACTTCCGTAATGTCCTCAGCCATTTTGGCTAGTGTTTCATTGGTTAGTGGATTGTAACAATGAATCCTATTAACAAATAAATCTATATCTTTTCCATAAATTACATTGTTAAAATCTTTTTCAATTCTGAAATCACTGCCTAGGGTTATCAGTCCTATTCTAGGGTTACCTTTATCAATAAATTTTGGCTCTATTTTATCTAATTTCATAAATTTACTTATATAAAATAGATTATTTATATATTGAATAAGGAGTCTAGTTAAAATAGAATTTAATAAAGCGGTACATAACTCGTCGTTACTTCTAAAGAAAACGAAAGTGGGATCAGTCGTCTTTAAATTTAACTATTTAAGGAGGTTTGAATGAAATTTGGATATTTTTGTAATACTACTAACTGGAATCATAAACCATACGATCAACTATTGAAAGAAACTCAAGAAATCACCACTTATTGTGATAAAAATAAATGGGACTCAATTTGGTATACTGAACATCATTTTAATCATGAGGGAATGGAATCTTGTACTAACCCTTTAATGATGGGCGTTGACGCTGCAGCACGAACTAAGCATATTAGAATAGGTCAAGCTTGCAATGTAATTACATTTCACAACCCTATACGTCTTGCAGAGGATATAGCTTTACTAGATCAATTATCAAATGGAAGAGTAGAAGTTGGAATTGGTAGAGGAATTTATGGAAGAGAAGCTATCAATATGAATAAAGAAGCTGATCTAAAAGATCAGGCAAAGAATTTTAGACTGTTTGATGAGTCATTAACAATCATGAAAAAAGCTTGGACTGAAAAATTTTTCAGCCATAAAGGTGAATTTTATAACTACCCTACTCCTGGTTTTAATTGGCAACATGATATGAGTCCACCTAGTGAAGAATTTCTTGATACAAAAACAAATGAAATAAAAAAAATTAGTATTGTTCCAAAACCAAAACAACAACCACACCCACCAATTTGGCAAGTAGTTGATGGAGCAAGATCAATTGAATGGGCTGCTCAAAATGGATTAAACACTATAATGTGGATACCAACTGTAAAAGCTTTAAAGACTAGATTTGAAATTTATAGAGATGCAAAATCTAAAGCTGAAAATAGAGAAGTTCCTTTAGGAGAGGGTATATCTTTAGTCAGAGACATGTTTGTTGCTGAAACTATGGAAGAGGCTGAAAAATTAGCTGGTGAACATATAATCAATTATATGAAATGGGTTTGTCATTGGAGAGGATTAGGAAATCATATGGATCCAGGAGAAGAATTACCAGAAACTAAACATAAATTAGATTTATTAAATTACAATTTCTTACATAAAAGAAATTTATTATTTGGAACTCCAGAGTATGTGGTTAATAAAATTAATGAATTAAAATCAGAATTAAATTTACAAAACCTCCAAGTTTGGTCGAATTTTCCAGGTATAGACCATGACGCTTGCATGAGAAGTATAAAACTGTTTAATGATGAAGTAATTCCAAAAATTAATTTAGACAATTCAAATATAGAAAAAGCAAGCTAATGAAACTTGAACTAAGAAAGTTTGCAAAATTTGTAGACAAAACTTTTATTGAAGGTGGTAAGGAAGCAAAAGAACCTGTGTTACTAGTTTCTGTTGCTGCTGTTTTTAAAAATCCATGGAATGGAAAAGGTTTTGTTGAAGATCTAAAGCCAATTATTTTAGATTTGGCACCAAAGCTAGGAGATATTTTGGTTCCTGAATTAATTAAAGAAATTGGTTCAGCAGAAAAAATTTTAGCTTATGGAAAGGCTGGTACTGTTGGACTTGATGGTGAAATTGAGCATGCGTCTGCATTTATTCATACTTTAAGATTTGGAAATAAGTTCAGAGATGCTGTTGGTGGAACTTCTTATTTAAGTTTTACTAACACAAGAGGTCCAGCAGGATCTAAAATTTCAATTCCAATGATGCATAAAACTGACTCTGGACTAAGACCTTACTACCTTACACACGAATTCACTATTCATGATGCGCCTTTTGACGATGAAATAGTTATAGCTATTGGAGGAGCATCAAGTGGAAGAGCACATGCTCGAACTGGTGATAGATATCAAGATATGAAAGAAATGGGACTAGATCCTAAATAGATTAATGTCTCAAGGTTTAGACTCCAATCAAAACTATTATTCATTTATAGATAATAATACAATTCCACTAGTTTTTATCCATGGAGTTGGGCTTGATCATCAAATGTGGAAGCCACAAACTAACTCCTTTAAAGAATATTCAACAATTACTTATGATTTATTAGGCCATGGAAAAACTCCTTTTAATAAAGAAGAAATCACTTTAGATGATTTTTCCAAACAACTATTGTCAATCTTAGAATTTTTAAAAGTTGATAAATGTAATCTTGTTGGTTTTTCTCTTGGATCATTAATTGCGCTGGACTTTGCATCCAAGTTTCAAGGTAGATTAAAAAGTCTCACAGTGATTGGTACAACTTATAAAAGAACAGATAATGAGAGAGCTTTAGTTATTGATAGATTTAACCAAGCAAAATTAAACAAGCCTATATCTAAGCAAGCATTAAAAAGGTGGTTTAGTGATAGATATTTAAAAACACATCCTGAAGTCTACGATCAATTTATGAAAATTCTAAATAAAGAACCTAAAGATCATGCTAATTTTTTGAAAGCTTATAAATTATTTGCTTATCATCATGATGATATGGAAATGATTAAAAAAATACCAACAAAGACTTTAATTATGACTGGCTCAGAAGACGCTGGATCGACAGTAGCTATGTCTAAATCTTTGTCTGATGATTTAATTAATTCAAGTTTTATTGAGATAAATAATGGAAAACATCTTTGTAGTATAGAGTGTGCAGATGATGTTAATATAAATCTTAAAAATTTTATTGATAATTAAATGACAAAAATTCAAAATTTTAAAATGTTTATAAATGGTCAGTGGGTTGACTCAGAGTCTGGTAAAAAAATTGAAACTTTAAACCCAGAAAATAACGAAGTTTGGGCAACTGTACCTGAAGCAAATACAAAAGATGTTGATAAAGCGGTTAAGGCTGCACAAAATGCTTTTGAAAGCTCATGGGCTAATTTACATCCAAGGGAGAGGGCAAAATATTTAAGATCGTTAGCAAATCAATTAAGAGAAAATGCTGAACACCTTGGTGCTATTGAAACTAAAGATACAGGAAAAATATTTAGGGAAACTAAGACACAAGCTAATTATATAGCAGAATATTATGATTATTTTGCAGGTCTTGCTGACAAAGTTGAAGGAACTGTTGTTCCAATTGATAAACCAGATATGCAGGTTACAACAACAAGAATACCTATTGGTGTAGTTGCTGCTATCATTCCATGGAATTCTCAAATGTTACTAACTGCTGTAAAACTTGCACCAGCTTTAGCAATGGGAAACACTGTAGTCATAAAAGCATCGGAGCTTGCTCCTGTTACTTTACTAGAGTTTGCAAAATTAGTTGAAAAATCTGGGATTCCTAAAGGAGTTGTTAATGTGATTACTGGTTTGGGAGAACCTTGTGGTAAAGCATTAACTACACATGAACTTGTTGAAAAAATTGCTTTTACAGGTGGTCCTGAAACAGCAAAACATATTGTAAAAAATTCTGCTGAAAATTTATCTCAAGTAAGTTTAGAACTTGGTGGGAAAAGTCCTGTTGTAGTATTTAATGATGCCGAACAAGAAAATGCACTTAATGGAATTACTGCTGGAATTTTTGGAGCAAGTGGCCAGAGTTGTATTGCAGGATCAAGACTTTATATTCAAAAAGACATATATGATGAATTTTTAAATAAATTAATATCCAAAGCAGAAAAAATAAAACTAGGTGCACCAATGGATAAGGATACTCAAATGGGTCCATTAAATAGCTTTAA
>CAJQJC010000004.1 GCA_905478565.1 uncultured Candidatus Pelagibacter sp.
CTGCTCAATCTTGGCAAATGGAAAATAGATACAAAACAATGATTGATGATAAGTTTGATTTTGGTTTTGCTGTAGATTGGATGAGAAAAGATCTTAAAATTGCAATGGATGAGGCTAAAAATAATGGTTCATTATTGCCTGTCACTGAACTGGTTGATAAATATTATGGTGAGGTTCAAGGAATGGGTGGTAATCGTTGGGATACATCGAGTTTAATTAAAAGATTTAGGAAGTAGCCTTGTATGCAACCAGCATACTACGAAGATTTTAATGAGATTAAGAAAAAGATCTGGTTAATGCTAGAAGATGCAATAACTAATCGAGGCTCACAATTTAGAATACCAACTTTTATTTGTGGTGATAAGTCTGACTTTGATGGAAGAATTATTGTACTTAGAAAATCAGATCAGAAAAATAATATAGTTCAATTTCATAGCGACATAAGGTCTGACAAAATTGAAAAGCTAAAAAAAAATTCAAAAGCCGCTATGCTTTTTTATGATAAAGAAGAAAAAATCCAAGTTAGATTAAAAGTTGAGTGTGTGATCAACCACGATAATGATATTACAAAAGAGTCTTGGTCCAAAACTCAGCATATAAGTAGAAAATGTTATTTGGTTGATCATGGACCTGGAACAGAATCTGACACTCCTACTTCAGGGTTAAAACCTGAGTTAGATAATTTTGAATTTACCATGGAGCAAAGTGAAGTAGGTTATAAAAACTTTACTGTTATTCAATGTAAAATTAAATCTATAGAATGGCTTTATCTAGCTGCTAAAGGTCATCGAAGAGCAAAATTTAATTTAGAAACTAATAAAGATACCTGGTTAATTCCCTAATGAAAAAATATGAAGCAATGGTTTTGTCTTGTATGGATCCAAGATTACAAGCAAAAGCATTTAATTATTTAAAAAGCAAAAAATTAACTGGAAAATATAGTTCATTTACGATTGCCGGAGCTGCAATTGGTGTGACCCATAAAAAATTTAAGAAATGGCATTTAACATTTTGGGATAATTTAGAAACATCAATTAAACTTCATAATATAAAAAAATTAATTGTTATTAATCATAAAGATTGTGGTGCTGCAAAAATAGTAAATAAACAAAAGAAATTTAACTCATTGATAGAAAATAAAATACATAAAGACTCTTATAAAAATATTAAAAAAACACTAAAAAAAAACATCCTAATTTAAAAATTAGTTTTAAAATTTTATCTATTTAAAATCTTAAAAGAAGTATTCTTTTAATTAGGTTAAAAATCATAAAAAGATAAGTGTAAACCTTATAAAATATTTTATATTTGAAATAATATTTTAATGATTTGCCCGTTCTAGAAGATTTTTCTTTGAACTTCATGTCTTCATAAGAATGGTTTAAAACTTCTTTGCTTAAAATATCATTTGTTCCCTTTCTTACAAAAACTAAATTATGATAAAATGAAATATTTGTAATTAAAGAATCATACTTATTGGTAATATAAAAGGGATTAGCAATTTCTTGATAATTTAATCTATCAGTCAAATGTTTGAAAAAATTCATATGGGAATTTGAGTATTTTAGATCAAAAGGATTTCCTCCAAAAAAATGATTATAACTCGTTTGCATATCCTCTACTGCATATAAGCCATTTTTTACTAGGTGTGGAAAAAGTAAGTGAAAACTTTTTTTTACATCTTTTGAAAGGTGACTACCATCATCAATGATAATATCAAATTCACCATAAATACTTATTATTTCTTTAATAAATTTTTCATCACTTTGTGATCCTTGATGAACTTTAATATTTTTTCTATCTAATTTTTTTTCTTTAATGTCTATCTTGTGAATATCAATTCCAATAATAGTAGAGTTTTTAAAATAATCTGACCAGGTTAATAAAGATTTTCCATCAGCAACTCCAATCTCTAGAACTTTTAGCTCTTTATTTCTTAGATCTTTAAAATATGAATCGTAAATCTCAATATAACCATGCTCTAATTTATCAGTTTTATAAAGTTCAGATATCGATCTTAAATTATTTTGAATACTCATAATTTAAAATATTGACTTAGAATATTTTTTCCAATTTTCTTGATAATGTATTGCGTTTTCAGTTATTAATTTTACTTCTTCACTTGTTATTTTTCGAATAATTTTTCCTGGTGAGCCTATAACTAGGGAGTTGTCTTCTATTTCTTTATTCTCAGTTACTAGTGCGTTTGCACCAATTATACAATTTTTTCCAATCTTTGCGCCATTTAAAATAACAGCACCTATTCCGATTAAAGAATTGTTACCAATGGTACACCCATGTAACATTACTAAGTGTCCAATAGTAACATCTTTGCCTATATTCAAGGGATAGCCTGGATCCGTATGCAAAACACTTCCATCCTGAACATTTGAGCCTTCACCTACATAGATATTTTCAACATCACCTCTTAATGTTGCATTAAACCAAATACTTGTGTTTTTCTCTAGGGTAACATCTCCAATTATGGATGCATTAGGTGCGGCCCAGTTTTCACCAGCACTTTTTACTTTTTTATTTTCCAAATCATAAAACATAACTTATATATTATATCAGTATGCCATTAAAAACTCCAATATGTGATTTCGGACAAACTGCGATAGATTTTGAACTAAAATCAACTGACAATGAAATTGTCAAATTAAATGACTTTAAGGGTGAAAATGGAACATTGATAATGTTTATATGTAATCATTGCCCTTATGTTAAGGCTATTATTGATGACATTGTTGCAGATTGCAAAAATTTAAAAGAAATGGACATTAAGTCATTAGCAATATGTTCAAATGATCCAATTAATTATCCAGATGACTCATTTGAGAATATGATTAAATTTGCAAAAAATAATGACTTTAGTTTCCCTTATTTAGTTGATGAGACTCAGGAAGTTGCTAAAAAATATGGTGCTGTGTGTACTCCTGATTTTTTTGGTTATAATAAAAATTTAGAATTACAATACAGAGGAAGAATTAGAGAATTAAAAGATTTAAAACCAGTGAGAGCTGGTCAGAGTGATTTGTATAAAGCCATGAAGCAAATTGCAGAAACAAACAAAGGGCCTAATGAGCAGATCCCAAGTATGGGCTGTGGAATAAAATGGTTAAGTAATTAATGTATTTGATTGTTACAAGATCCTTCCCACCAGAAGTGGGTGGAATGCAAAATTTAATGTGGGGTTTAGCAAATGAACTATCAAAACACTACATGATAAAGGTTTTTGCTGATTATCAGGATAATCATAAAATTTTTGATGAACAGGTTTCATTTTCTATTGAAAGAGTTAGTGGAATTAAACTTTTAAGAAAATATAGAAAAGCTCAACTTATAAATGAATTTATTAAAATTAATAAAATTGAAGGTATTATTGCAGATCATTGGAAGAGCTTAGAGTTAATAAAAACAAATAAAAAAAAAATATGTTTAATTCATTCTAAAGAAATCAATCATGAAAAGAGATCTAATCTAAATAAGAGAGTTTTGGATGTTTTAAATAATGTTGACACAGTTATTGCTAATTCAGAATTTACTAAAAATTTAGCTATTAAGTGTGGTGTTGATGAAGAAAGAATTATTGTAATAAATCCTGGGGTCAATCCTGCTGAAGACCTAAATAAAAAATCAACTGATAAAGTTGAGAATTTGTTAAAACATAAGTCTCCAAGACTAATTACAGTCTCAAGATATGACAAAAGAAAAAATCATGAAAAAATTATCATGGCACTTAGAAATTTAAAACAAATTTACCCTGATATAATATATATTTGTGTTGGTCATGGAGATGAAGAAGAGAATATAAAAAAACTTGTAACTGAGCTTGATCTTGATGAACAGGTTATGTTTTTTAAAAATATCTCTAATGAACTTAAAAACTCACTGGTAGCTCAATCAAATATTTTTGTCATGCCCTCTATTGTTTACAAGAAATCTGTTGAAGGATTTGGAATTGCTTTTGTAGAGGCTGCACAATACGGAATACCCTCCATTGGGGGTAGTGATGGTGGGGCTGCTGATGCAATCGATCATAAAAAAACAGGATTAATTTGTGATGGAAATAATTTAGATGAGATTTATTCATCTATAAATCTGATGTTAGAGAATAAAAAATATTTAGAATATGGCAAAAATGCTAAAGATAGTGTTTCTAAATTCTATTGGTCAAATATTATAAAAAAATATAAAGAAATTTTAAATTAAATTTTCTATTCCAATATTTTTAAAAGTATTAAGTAAATTTAAGAAATTGAGTTAGACAATTTTTCAAAAACTTTTTCAGCAGATAGTTTTGATAGATCAGAAACCTGAATTGCTCTAAAGTTTTCTCTTTCAATGCTTACTTTGTAAGCTGTTGTGTGTGAACCAAACAAAGCTAATCCTTTTGAACCTAAGTGAGCTGTTATATGTGCTGGTCCAGTGTCGTTAGCTACTACAAAAGAACTATTTTTAATCAATGATGATAATTGAGAAATATCTAGAGCTTTTCCATTATCTAGAATAGATAATGCATTAATGTTTGATGCGTCTTTAATTTCGTTTGGTCCAGGTGCCAATACAACTTTGTAAATATTTCCAAACTTTTCATTAATAATATTTATAAGGTCATTATAGTAAGGCCATTTTTTTGAAGTTAAATGAGGCGAGCAAAAAGGAAATAGAACAATGTATTTATCTAATTTATAATAGCTTTTAATTTCAGATATATCTGAAGAACTCCATTTAAAATCAGGCTTCATTGTGTGAGTAGTATTTATTCCAGAACTCTTTAATTGATAATCAAATCTAGATAGCACAGAGTCTGAATCAAAATTTTCTTTTGTAGCACCTTCTGGCAAAATAGTTTCAGTTGATGACCAAATATCTTTTGATGCTTTGGGAAATAATATTTTTTTATAAAAAGCTGTTCGGCTTGAATTTTGCAGATCATAAACTTTAAGAAAGTTATATTTCTTAATATTTTTCATTAAAAAATATAAGTAGATAAGGTTAAATCTTGATAATCTCTTATCTAAAATAACATTTGAAATATGAGGATTTTTTTTAAATAAGTCATAATAAGGTTTAGTAGTTAATAAGTGTATTTGATCTTCTTTATGATTTTCAGAAATATCTTGAATTGCACCACTTGCTTGGGCTATATCTCCGAGAGAACCGTGTTTGATAATTAAAATATTAGACATATTTTTAACAACTTAACATATTATAAATCTTTATGAGTAAAATTCTAGTTGAAGTATCAGTTGGTGAGCTTTTAGACAAAATCTCTATCCTTGAAATCAAAAAAGAAAAGATCAAAGATCCTGAAAAACTAAAATTTATTAATAATGAATACAATGTTTTAAAGGCTCAATTAAATCAAAATATTAAATCTGATAACAAGCTTGATGTTCTGTTTAAATCTTTAAAAGAAATAAATTCCAAATTATGGGTTATTGAAGATGATAAGAGATTGTGCGAAAAAAACTCTGACTTTACTGAAAAATTTATTAAACTATCGAGAGATGTTCATTTTTTAAATGATGATAGAGCTAAAATAAAGCTAGAAATGAATGAGCACACTGGCTCTACAATTAAAGAGATTAAAGAGTACACAAAATATAATTGATGAGTTTATCTTTAAAAGAACTATTTATAAAAGCTAAAGACTTTAGCTCAAAACATGAAAAGTATTTTGATGTATATGAAGAAAATTTTTCAAAATATAAAGGTAAAAAAATTACTTTTGTAGAAGTGGGAATTTTTAATGGCGGAAGTTTAAAAATATGGAAAGAATATTTTGGACCTGATGCGAAGATAATCGGTATTGATATAAACCCAGAATGCAAAAAATTTGAAGAAGATGGTATTGAAATTCATATAGGTAATCAATCAGATCCTAAATTTTGGGACAAATTTTTTTCATTAGTTGGAAACGTTGATGTGATTTTAGATGACGGTGGCCATACAAATTTAGATCAAATTATCACAACTACCAAATGTGTTAACAATATTAATGATAAGGGTATTTTAATGGTTGAAGATACCCATACTAGCTACATAGAATTTTACAATAGTAGTAAAAAACTTTCATTTATAAATTTTGCCAAAAAAATAATTGATGATGTTAATTATACCTTTCCATTAAATATTAAAAAAAAACCTAATTTTAATTATTCTTTAAATGATCAAATCTATTCGACTCATTTCTATGAGAGTATTGTGGTTTTCCATATTAATAGAAAAAAAGCAGTAGTTAATACAACTGTAGAAAATCAAGGGACACATCATGGTATAGAAGATTTAGTTAAAGAAGGTAATGAACTAAATATTAAAAAATTTAAAGAATTTACTGAAAAAATTAGTTTTATAAGCTTGAGAAAAATAACTAAATATTTTAGAAAAATTACTAATAATAAAATAATTAAAAAATTTTTTGATTAATTATTGAAAGCTATATTTTTTTTCTAAATATTTAATAATATTATGAATTAAGAAAGTCATAAATAAATAGATCCCCCCTGCTACAATAAATACTTCTATTGGCTTGAAGGTTGTTGATATTATATATTTTGCTACACCTGTTAAATCCATTAGTGTTACGGTGCTAGCTAAAGATGTTCCCTTCATCATTAATATAATTTCATTTCCATATGCTGGTAATGATTGTCTAATCGCTACAGGAATTTGAATTTTATAAAAAATAATTTTATTAGAAATGCCAAGACTTTTTCCAGCTTCAATAATACCTGGTTTAATTGTTTGAAATGCTGATCTTAAAATTTCTGATGTATAAGCACCAGTATTTAAAGCAAATGCAATAATTGCACACCAATACGGTTCTTTAAAAACAACCCATAAGAAAGTTGATCTAAAATACTCTACCTGCCCTAAACCAAAATAGATTATAAAAATTTGAACTAATAATGGTGTTCCTCTAAATAAATAAGAATATCCATACGCAAATTTATTAATAAATGGATTTTTATTTAATCTTAAAATAGCAAATAAAAGGCCAATAAATATTCCAAATAATAAAGATAAGGATAATAACTTTAAAGTTACAACTGCGGCACCTAACAGTTTTGGTAAACTTGTTAACATCAAACTTATATCCATTAAAAACCCCTACTATATTTAACTTCAAGTCTATTAATCAGCTTCATGCTGATAAAGGTTAGCATCAGATATAAAATTGCAGCAAAAGAATAGAAAAATAAAGGATCTCTTGTTGATCCTGCTGCTATATAAGACTGCCTCATAATTTCAACTAAACCTGTTACAGATATTAAAGACGTATCTTTAAGAGTTATTTGCCAAACATTACTTAAGTTTGGAATAGCTAATCTTAACATTTGCGGCATTATTACTTTTAAAAAATAAATATATTTTTTAAAACCCAAAACTTTGCAAGCCTCGAATTGACCTTTATCTATTGATTGAATTGCTCCTCTAAATACCTCTGTAGAATATGCTCCAGAAATAATACCAATCGCACATGAGCCAGTTATAAAAGCATTTATTTCAATATATTCATAATATCCAAATATTGAGGCGACATACATAATGGCACCACTTCCTCCAAAGAAAAAAAGATAGATAACCAGTAGCTCGGGCACTCCTCTAATAATAGTTGTGTAAGTGTTTCCTATTAAATTTAAAAATTTGTTATTTGATAGTTTAAGAGGTGTAAAAATTATAGAAAACAAAAATCCAATCAACATTGCTGTTATTGAAACAGCAATTGTCATCAGAGTTGCATAAAACAACTCATCACCCCAACCTGTTTTTCCAAATGAAAGAAGTTCCATACAGAAAAGGCGGTTAATTAAATAACCGCCATTTCAAATGATTGATTACATAGAAGCGTCAAAACCAAAATGTTTAATCGCTAATTTACTTATGATTCCTTGTTTTCTAGCTGTGTTAATCGCTTTGTTGAAATCTTTAAGTAGTTGAGCATCTCTTTTACCAATTGCATCACTACCACCTTGTCTAATTCCAACTCCAACACCATTACCAAATGCTCCACCTGCAAAAGTAGGACCAACTAACGTAACAGGTTTTCCTGATTTATCAGCATAGTCAGTAAATGCCACTGCAGCTGCTAAAGCTACGTCACATCTACCAGATGTTAAATCTAGATTAACTTCGTCTTGAGTTTTGTAAGTTCTAACATTTACTTTTCCTACATCACCAGACTCAAGAAAGTTTTGGTGAATAGTACCTGTTTGAGTACAAACTGTTTTACCAGCTAAAGCTTTAGTTAGAGTCTTAAGGTCTTTTTTAACCGCACCTGATTTTTTAGTAAGATTAATCCCCTCTGAAGTTTCCATTCCTTCTAAGTCAGAACCTTTCATAACTGCTAGGGAAGCAACTTCGTCCGCATAACCCTGAGAAAAAGTAATTGTTTTTTGTCTTTCTGCAGTAATTGACATTCCAGCCATTATTGCATCAAATTTTCTCATTAGTAATGCTGGAATCATTCCATCCCAATCTTGTTCAACGATAGTACACTCATGACCCATGATTGCACAAAGCTCTTTTGCTAACTCAACTTCAAAACCAATAAGATTACCTGAGGCATCTTTTGAGTTCCAAGGTGGGTAAGCACCTTCTGTTCCAATTTTTATTTTATCAGCATAAACGTTTCCGATTAATAATAAAAATGCAAGAACACTTAAAATTGTTTTTTTAAATATATTCATTTTTTCCTCCGTAAATTAGAGTGAATTATTTCACAAATTTAATAATTTAAAAAGAAAATTTTAATGATTTATTGAAGAAGAGAAATTCCAAGAACAGTCAAAACTTGGGATATAAACCCTATCTAAAGTTGTATTACCAAAATTTTTATTAAATACATCTAGCCATTTTTCTACTTGCTCAGGTTTCTTGTCTTGACTTCCTACTTGAGCCGTAATCACACCATTGGGTTTTAAAATTCTAATCAAAGAGTCCATATTTTTTGCAGCAAGGTCTATACAAAATTGATCATCATTTAGATCAACAAAAATTTTATCATATTTATCATCTTCTACAGACTTAATGCTTTCAAAAGCATCACCCCAAATACATTTTACTGAATTTTTTTCAGTTGATCTATCAACAATACTTCCCAGGTGTTTATTACAAACATCAACAACCTCTGGATCAAGCTCATACCAATCAATAAAACTAAAGCCTTTAGCAATACATTCTCTCGCAACACCTCCATCTCCACCTCCAATAATAGCTGCATTTTCTTTATCTTTGTTAAGTTTTAATCCAGCATTTACAAAAGTTGAGCTATACAAATGTTCGTCACTTGTCGCTACTTGTATTTCATTATCTATGAAAAGTGACTTTCCAAATTGCTCTAAGTCTAATATTTCAATATGCTGACCTACTTTAGATTTAAAATCTTCAAGAACTTCATTAACCACATACGATTTTTGCAATCCAGGTGAGCTATAAATATCATGATACAAAGATTTAGTATCTCTATTAAATTCTTTTTTTACTATTCTTTTATGTTTGAACTCTTTTTTAATAATATCTAATGCTACAGATGGACTTACATTTCCACATGTAAAAAAATCAAAACTAATTATTCCTTTTTCAGGAAAAGTGTGAAAGCTAATATGACTTTCAGCTAATAGTGCAAGTATTGTAAAACCTTGTGGTTCAAATTTATATTTTGAAATATTTAAAATTTTAACATTTGCTACTTTAGCAATTTCATTAATAACTTTTTCAAATATAGAAGGATCATACTCTTTAGTAGTGCCAATAATGTCTAAAGTTATATGCTCTCCGACTTTAGTCATAAGTTAATCCTTTTTATAATTTTTATTTAATTAAAAAGTTATAAGTTATTTAAAGGAATATTCGAATTATGGCAAATATTTTTAGTCTTTTATTCTTATCTATTTTTTTCTGCTCTAATTTTTTCTTCGCAGAAAATTCTAGCCTCTTCAAGGTCTGTAATCTTAGACTCAGATAGCTTTTGACTTCCGGCTAAACAGGCATCTACAGCCCTTTTTAAGTTATGTTCACTAAAATTTAAAATAACAACCATTCCTAGAATTATAAAGATTGCTATTAAAATATTTTTAATCATTAGACCTTTTTATGCATTAATTAATATTTATTATCAATAAAATTTGAGAAAGCTTTAGCTCCTTTCTCTAAATTTTTCTTCCAATCGATATTTGCATTTTCATCTGCTTTATCAGAGATATATTTAAAGCATCTAAACTCAATGTTTTCAAGCTTGCATACTTTTGCAATTGCATAAGCTTCCATATCAACTACGTCGACATTCATGTCTATTTTTTTGCTTACAAAATTGTCTCCTGAACCACAAGAGTATCCATTCTCAGATATTATAATTTCTTTTATTTCGTCAAATGGTGTTTCTCCCAATTCAAAATTCAAACTTCGAACATCCATATCTCTTTGGTAAAATTTAGTACACTCTATAATTCCACTTAAATTTTTGTTAACAGCACCTGCTGTACCATAATTTATTATAATTTTTGGTTTATATATATTAATTAATCTCAATGTGTTGTATGTTGCATTAACTTTTCCTACTCCAATGTGCTTAAAGTAATCTATTCCAAAAGTTTCGTCTTTAATTGCTGCAATAAATAATTTATCCATAGATTTTTCTTATCAAAGATATAATTATATTAATAGTATGAATTTAAAAGAATATATAAGATCGATTCCTGATTACCCTAAAAAGGGAATTTTGTTTAGAGACATTACGACTTTAATCAAAGATGAAAAAGCTTTTGCAGAAACTATTGAACAGATTATTAAAAAAAGTAAAAAATATAAAATAGATAAAATTGCTGCAATAGAGTCTAGGGGCTTTGTTTTTGCTTCAGCAGTATCTTATCTTCTTAAAAAACCATTTATAATGTTAAGGAAAAAAAATAAATTACCTGCAGATACTTATTCTGTAGATTTTGAACTAGAATATGGAACAGCTACCATAGAGGTTCATAAAGACTCCATAGAAAAAAATGACTCTGTATTGATAATAGATGATTTAATAGCAACTGGTGGAACAGCCGAGGCTGCAGCAAAACTTGTAGATATATCTGGGGGTAAGGTGGCTGCATTTATTTTTGTTATTAACTTATTTGACCTAGGCGGCTCTAACAATTTAATAAAAAAAAATTATAACGTTGAAAATCTGATGGACTTCCCTGGTCATTAATTTTAAATTTTTGGTCTATACCAAGAAGGTTTACCTAACAAAGCATTTAAAAATCCAGATGCCCTATAAAAATAAATTTTCTTCTTATTTTTTTTGTTAGTAATAAAATAAAATATTACTTTTAAAATTGCAGAAAAAAAAGATGGAAGTCCCTGAGTTAAAGCAATTAGATATCCATAATGTTTTTTGTTAAAATAAAATTTTGACCATATCCAATGCCAATTTCTTGAATATTCAATTTCTTCTTGATATTTTGAATTTACAGCCTTTCCACCAAAATGATTTATTTTGGCATCAGGAACAACATAAATATTTTCATTCATATCTCTCACACGTTTACATAAATCGTCATTTTCTAAGTACATAAAAAAGTTTTCATCAAATAAATTTGGATTTTTTATATCAATAAGTTTCTCTATTTTTTTTTTATCAAATAACATTGCAAAACCATCAACACTTTTAACTTTAAAAGGTTCATCTGATTTAATTACATTTTTATTGCCTTCGATTAATTTATAATTAGGGTAATCAATATTTGATGATTGAGGAGATAAAATTGTAAATGATATAATTTTTTTTGCTCCTAAGATTATTTTGTCTATCATTGATTTTTCAAAAATAACATCTGGATTTAATAGAAGCACATAATCAGTTTTAGCATATGAAAAACCTAGGTTATTCCCTGCTCCCATTCCTAAATTTTTTTTAGAAATATAGCATTTTACATTTGAATATTTTTCTTCTAATTCTTTTTGAAATTTTTCATTATCTGAGTTTTCAACAACAATTATATCAATCTCACTATCAATTGATTGAATACATTGATGAATCACATCTTCACTTTTAAAGGTTACAATTACAATTGATAAATTTTGCCTAGATATTGACATAGTGTATAAATAATCAACTATACTAATACTTTCTTCTAATGTAAAAAAAAATAAAATTATGAAAAAAATTATCGTAACAGGAGGTCTTGGTTTTATTGGCAGTAATCTTATTGACCTATTACTTCAAAAAAAATATTTCGTAATTAACATTGATAAAGTTACTTATTCATCAAATTTTTACAATACCAAAGAGTTTGCTAAAAATAAAAATTATAAGTTTATTAAATGTGACATAAATAATAAAAAAATTAATAATATTTTTAATAAATATAAACCAGTCTGTATATTTAATTTGGCTGCAGAAACTCATGTTGATCGATCCATAGATGATGCCAAAAGTTTCATTTATAGCAATATCTTAGGTGTTTATAATATTCTTGAATGTTTTAAAAAATATTCTCTAAAAAATAAAAAATCAAAACTTGTACATATATCTACTGATGAAGTGTATGGTGATATTCTAACAGGAAGATCAGATGAAAAATATGCCTATAAGCCAAGCTCACCTTATGCAGCGAGTAAAGCTTCATCAGATCATCTAGTTTATTCTTATGTGCGAACTCATAACATACCAGCGATGGTTACTAATTGTTCAAATAATTATGGACCTAAACAACATCCTGAAAAATTAATACCAAAATTAATATATAATATTTTTAATAATAAAGCCCTTCCGATATACGGCAAAGGTAAAAATTCAAGAGAATGGATTTATGTGAAAGACCATTGTGAAGCTTTACTGAAAGTATTTCAAAATGGAAAAATTGGAGAATTTTATAATATTGGATCAAACAAAAATTTGAATAATATTCAAATTTGTAAAACCCTTCTTAAAATTTCAAACAAAATTAATGTAGCAAAAAATAATGTAAAAATTAAATTTGTAAAAGATCGACCTGGGCATGATTTTAGGTATGCATTAAATAGCAATAAAATTAAGAAAGAATTAAAATGGAAACCAAAGACTACATTTGAAAAAGGTATTCTTAATACATTTAACTGGTATTTAGATAATAAAAAATATTACACATCACTTTCAAAAAAAGATATTACTAAAAGATTGGGAAATAAATGATAAAAAAGGGAATTATATTAGCTGGCGGTATGGGCACTAGAATGAGTCCGCTAACAAAAGCTGTAAACAAACAGCTCTTACCAATCTACGATAAGCCACTTATTTTTTATCCACTCTCAATTTTAATGCTAGCAAAAATTAAAGATATTTTAATAATAGTAAACAAAGGTCAACTAGATCAATATAAAAAAATTATTCCTAATGGAAAAAACTTGGGTATCAATATTACGTATAAAGAGCAACCTAGTCCAAAAGGACTTCCAGATGCATTTATTTTAGGAGAAAAATTTATAGGAAAAAGTAATGTAGCTTTAATTCTTGGTGATAATTTTTTTTATGGTCAGAATTTAACAGAAAAACTTCTTAACTGTACAAAGCTTACAAGTGGTGCAAAAGTACTTTTGCATAAAGTTACTAAGCCAGAATTATATGGGGTTGCAAAGGTAGATGCAAAAAATAAAATAAAGGATATTAAAGAAAAGCCTAAGAAATTTTTATCTGATCTAGCAATAACTGGGTTGTATTTTTTTGACAACAAGGTTGTTAAGTACGCAAAAAATCTAAAACCCTCAAAAAGAGGTGAGATTGAGATAGTTGATTTGCTTAATAAATATAAAAAAACAAATAATCTATACGCTGACTTTATTGGCCGTGGTGGTGCTTGGCTTGATACAGGATCTATTGAAGATTTTTATAAAACTAGCGCATTTGTCTCCGCAATAGAGAACAGACAAGGTCTAAAGATTGCTTGTCTAGAGGAAATTGCTTTTTTGAATAAATGGGTTTCAAAAAAAGAAATCAATAATAGTGTAAAATTCTATGGCAGATGTGAATATTCAAATTATCTCAAAAGATTATTATAAGATAATAACTTTAAAATAATGACTAGACTAAAAATGTTCTGTTTTTCTCTAGCTAATGAAAACTTGGCTAAGATAAAAAAAATTAATTATATCCCTGTAGGCTTGGGCAAAGGAAATTTTGACTCTGAATGGTTAAGAGACAATACAGGTGACAATATAAGTGAAAAAAATAGCTGGTATGGAGAAAATACTTTTTATTATTGGTTGTGGAAAAATAATTTAAAAAAAAACTTTGATGCTGAATGGACAGGTTTTTGTCACTACAGAAGATTCTGGACTAAAGATATAACAGAAAAAAATTATGAAAATTTTAAAGACTCAATCATACAGGAGCCTGCGCCAGAATGGAAAAATCATGAAGTGGTTCTTC
Source organism: uncultured Candidatus Pelagibacter sp. (assembly GCA_905478565.1). Lineage (GTDB taxonomy): Bacteria > Pseudomonadota > Alphaproteobacteria > Pelagibacterales > Pelagibacteraceae > Pelagibacter. The sequence goes on from CAJQJC010000004.1 coordinate 14,399, forward strand.
GTGAAGAGTTTTGGATTAATGGCACTAAGCTGAGTAAAATCTATAAACATGGCAAAAGATTATTACTTAAAAATCCTTTTTTATTTTTTTCAAAAAAAAATCTAACTATTAAAGTCCACTACGACATGTATCATGGTTATGGTGAGCTCGATAAAGCCATAGAGTTTTTGGATAATGAGAATAGAGAAGATTTTAGAACATTTGTTGAAACTCAGCCATCTTTTAATGCAAATAATATATTAATTTGTAGGTCAGCAGAACTATACAGTGATTATTGCAAATCTTTATTTCAATGGTTAGAAAAGTGTGAACCTTTATTTGGTTTTGACCCAAATAGAGAATATAATCTAATAAGGGTTTATGCCTTTCTTTCTGAAAGATATTTAAGTTACTGGTTTAAAAAAAATTCAAATTATATTAGATGGCCTTTGAAATTTCATGATATCACTAATGATTAAATTAATTTAAATTTTACAAATGAATAAAGAAAAAATTTTTTTATCAGGAGTTGGGGGAATGTTGGGCGAGGCATTTTATCAAGTTTTTTCAAAAAATTATGAGGTTAAATGTACTGACATCGATGTAAACGAAAAATGGCTTGAATATTTAGATTTTCGTGACTCAAAAGAATATGCATCTCAAGTAGAAAAATTTAATCCAAATTATCTTTTTCATATAGGGGCCTTCACAGATTTAGAATATTGTGAACAAAATAAAAAAGATACATTTGATACAAATACTGAGTCAGTAAAAACTGCAGTGACTATTTCAAATAAATTAAATTTACCTCTTCTTTATATAAGTACTGCTGGAATATTTGATGGCTTAAAAGACTATTACGATGAAAGCGATACACCAAAACCAATGGGTATTTATGCACAGTCAAAATATGATGCTGAAAAATTTGTTATGGAAAATTCAAAGCAATTTTTAATTTGTAGGGCTGGATGGATGATGGGTGGTGGACCCAAAAAAGATAAAAAATTTATTCAAAAATTAATGAAACAACTTAAAGATGGAAAAAAAGAAATTTTTGTTGTTGACGACAAATTTGGAACTCCAACTTACACACACGATTTTGCAAAAAATGTTCAGCTATTAATTGAAAATAAAAATTTTGGTCTTTATAATATGGTGTGTGAAGGTAATACTAGTAGATATGAAGTGGCTGAAGAGGTTTTAAAAATTTTAGAGCTACAAAATAAGATAAAGTTAACTAAAGTAAATTCAGATTATTTTTCTAAAATATATTTTGCAAAACGACCTACTTGTGAAAATTTAATAAATAAAGAGTTAAATAAAAAAAATTTGAATTTAATGAGACCCTGGAAAGTAACTTTAAAGGAATATCTAAAAAACTCTTACTCTTTATATCTATGAAGAATACTCAAAAAAATGTTTTAGGTGAAAAATTAGAAGAATGTTCTAAAGATCCATTAACTGGATGGTATAGAGATGGCTGCTGTAGTACTGATGAAAATGATCATGGGGTTCATACTGTTTGTGCAAAAGTTA
>CAJQJC010000005.1 GCA_905478565.1 uncultured Candidatus Pelagibacter sp.
AACAAATTCTTAATAATGCCACCTGCATATTATAAATATGGCGATAAAGAAGTGATTCAGTTCTATACAAGAATAGTTGAAGCAGTGCCTAGCAGTAAAATTATTTTATATAATTTTGAAAAGTTATGTGGTTATAAATTTAGCTTAAATTGTGTTGAAGAACTTGTAAAAAAATTTCCAGATCAAATCGTTGGTGTGAAAGATAGTTCGTACAATCTTTTTGAAAATCTAAAGATAGAAAATTTTTCTGTATTACCAGGTTCTGAAACCAAACTTTTAAAAGGTTTAGAACTTGGTTGTTCTGGCATTATTACTGCAACATGCAATGTAACTGCCAGCTTATCTAGAAAGGTTTATGATGATTTTATAGAAAAAAAACAACAGACTATTAATGAAAAACTGTGCAAGGTGAGGAGTGTTTTTGATAAATTTAATCTAATATCTGGATTACATTCATTTATGTCTGATGAGGATGAAATTTATAAAAATATTTTGCCTCCAATTAGTCTTTTGGACGAGATGGATAAAAACCAATTAATAAAAAATCTTAACGAAGTTGACTTTAATTTAAGGTCTTTGAGGGTGGTATAGATGCAATTAGCTAGATTTTTAAATAAACTTTTTAAAAAAGATGGTTTTATATTGATAGATGCAAATTTAAAAAAATATATAATAGGAGCACCTGAAAAAAAAATTCCAATAGTTTTAAAAATCTTAAAAAAAAATCTTCATTACAAATTATTATTACGTCCTGACTTATATTTCGGAGAAGCTTACTCTAATGGTGAGGTAGAAATTGAAAATGGAACATTAACAGAATTTTTAGATATTGCTCTTAAGAATATTGGAAGAGGAGAATTAAATTTTTTTAGTCAATTAATTAATAAGTTAAGTGGCTCCTACAGGTATTTGACTAATTTTAATTTTATAAAAAAATCAAAAATGAATGTTTCCCATCACTATGATCTCTCAGATGATTTATATGATTTATTCTTAGATCCTAAAAGACAATACTCTTGTGGATATTTTAAAAATGAAAATGACTCTTTAGAAGATGCGCAAAATAATAAGATTCAGCACATTATTAAAAAACTAAATATTCAACAAAATCAAAAAGTTCTCGACATAGGATGTGGTTGGGGGTCATTAGCAATTGATATTGCAAAAAGTGCAAATTGCGAGGTAACAGGAATTACCTTATCTCAAAATCAGTTTGATTACTGTGTAAAAAAAGCAAAAAAATTAAATCTAGAAAATCAGGTCACATTTAAATTAATTGATTATAGAGAGCTAAATGAAAAATTTGATAGAATAGTTAGCGTTGGAATGTTTGAGCATGTAGGTAGAAAATTTTATAAAAGATTCTTTAGTCAAATTGAAAGATTGTTAAATGATAATGGTGTTTCTTTAATTCATACTATAGGCTCAGTAAATCCACCTAGAGATCCACATCCATGGATTACAAAATATATTTTTCCAGGCGGCTATACTCCAAGTTTAAGTGAAGTGACAACACCAATAGAAAAGGCTGGTTTAATAGTGTCTGATGTAGAGGTTCTTAAGTTACATTATTCCCATACCTTAAGACATTGGAAGGAAAATTGTATTAAAAACAAAGAGCAAATAGTCCAAATGTTTGATGAAAAATTTTTTAGGATGTGGGAATTCTACCTGGCGGGGTGCGAAATAGCTTTTAAGTGGGGAGATCAGGTTGTGTATCAGTTTCAATTGACAAAAAATTATACATCTACACCTTCTACAAGGGACTATATTTATCAAAAATAAATTGATAAATCTTAGGTACATAAAATCATAAAAAATGAAAAAAAATTCATCTAAAAAAAGACCCATTAGAAAGAAACCCATTAGAAAGAAACCCATTAGAAAGAAACCCATTAGAAAAAAGCCTATTAGAAAGAAACCTATTAGAAAGAAACCCATTAAAAAAAAGCCTATTAGAAAGAAACCTATTAAAAGAAAGCCTATTAGGAAGAAACCTATTTCAAAAAAGTTTGTTATAAAAAAAAAAGAAAACTTAGTAGTTAAAATAATACAGCTCCAGAATTTTTTAAAGCCTAACTTTAAAATCAAGATTAGTTTTAGTTTAGAAAAATATATACAAAGTTTCTTTGATAAAATTGAAAATATTATCCTAAATTATAAAATATTAAAACTAGAGGATAAAAGAAAAAAAAAGCTGGAAGAAATTGAAAAGAAAGAGAAAGAAAGAATTTTTTTACAAAAACAAAAACTCGAAGAAGAACAACAATTAACAAAAATTAAAGAAAAATCTTTAAAAGATGAAATTAAATTAGAAAAAGAAAGAGTTAGAGATATACGATTGTTCTTACGTAAGGAGCAAGCCTTACTTAGAATTGAACAAGCTGAAAAACAAAAACAGTTTTTAAAACAGTTAAGATTAGAAAAACAAATTGAGAGATTTAGAATAAGAGAAGTCAAAGAGCTTGAAAAACTTGAAAGAATTTCACTTAAAGAAAAAAGAGAAGACTACTCTGGATTACAAGAAAGAATAGATAAACTTAAAGAGAAATATAGAATTATAAGAGATCAAAAAATTAGAGAAAGAGTAGAAGCATTAGGAATAAAAATTCAAGGAGATGAAGATAGACAAACATTATTAAATAAGGAAAAAGAATATGTACTCGCCAGACAAAAAATTGAACTTTCGTTAGAAAGTTTTTATAGAAGTGCGGCTAGTTTAGCATTTCAACTTAACAAACGACATATAACTAGAAATATGTCTATCTTCAGATGTATTGATCGAAGATTTGAAACAGGAGAAATTTTTATTAAGTGGGACGAGTCCGAAGATGAGGAGTGGTTACTTCTAATATATATTAAAAATAACTCACCAGATGAAGGTATTGTTATTGAAGATAAAACAAATCCAGAAAAGAATTCATCTCATGAGTTTAAGCCTAATGAAATTTTTAAAGCCTCAGATTTAATGGTTGATTCTTTAACTCAGTTAATTGCTAAAAAAAGAGAAAAAAAAGAATAGCTATATAATTTGTTCTTTAATTATTTTTTCTATTTCAGGGATTAACTCTCCACTCCTAAATGATGGATAAAATTCTAAAGCTTTTTTTAAACTTAAAATAGCTTTTTCATATTCTTTCAGTTTGATGTAAATTCTAGCTTGACCAGATAATGCACCAAAATGTCTAACCTCAAGACCCAAAACTTTATCAATATCTTTAAGAGATGATTTATAATCCTTCATTAAAAAAAATAAAGTAGCTCTTTTGTTCCAAGCCTCAGACCATTTAGGGTCAGTATAAATAATATTATTAAAAACCTCTAATGCATAATCATAGTTACCATAGTGCATCAGTTCTGTTCCAAGTTCTAGTCTATCTGTTAACTTTAAATTATTTGGATGCTGGTTCCAGATTAGCCAAATTTTTTTTTCTAATTGTTCTGCAGTTTTAGAATTATTGATTTTTGCCAACTGTTTAAACAACTTATCTAATTTATTTTTTTGATCTAAATTATCTGAATGTACAGCAGTTAAAAGCATGAAAAAAATTAATATGAAAATTCTCATTTAATCAATATAATTTAATATAAAGATGATCTCAACCACGCTTACACTAATAATATTATATTTGATTTTTAGGTATATTGTATCTTGGATTGAGTATTATAATAGTATTGACGATCGGCTTCAAAAATCAGTATGGAGATATTCCTACGATTACCCTGTAGTTGGCAAAAGAGATATATCAGACTTAGATGATATAAATTTTGTAAGGCTTAGAAGATTTAGAAATTTAATTATTACCCTAATGTATTTAGTTGTATTTACTTTTTTTGTTGTATTGATGTCTTTCACAAGTCATTTGTTGTTGTTGATACTGAACTAATTTTTTTTTAGTTGTTTTCTATTTTTGTAGAATAAAAAAAAAGCTACTATCTCGTAAAAAAAGTTAAAAAGATTAAAAATTATGGGGAGTTTTAAAAAAGTATAAAGAAATTTATACTTTGGGATTTTTTTCCAGACAAGCAAGAAGGCCTCAGCACCTCCAAATATTTTTCCATTTTCCTCAACATGTAGTCGTCTTAGAAGAGTTTTACTGTCTTTTGTTGTATCTTTTTCTGCAATTGAATTATTAGTAATATCAATCCACTCAATTTCTTTTATATTTTGCTTTTTATAGAGATTTATTTCAGCTCTACAAATGCTACAAGATTCATTATAATAAACTTTCATAAATTATATCTATATAATTAGTAAAAAATGATTAGTTTGTACATGTGCTAATTACAACAGTTGATAAAAAAGAGACAAATATTACTTTATATATATGAATGATTTTTTTTCTAAAACAGATCTTAGTAGAAAAGATGCTGAAGCTGTTATATCTGAGACTTTAAATAAGTGTGATGATGGTGAACTTTATTTAGAAAACTCAAAAAGTGAGTCTATTGTGCTTGATGACAATAAGATTAAGAGTTCTAGCTATAGCTCTGATTTAGGTTATGGGTTAAGAGCTGTGACTGGAGAAGTTGTTGCATATTCTCACTCAAATGAAATTTCAAAAAATTCACTTAAGCAATCTGCAAATAATTTAAGTTCAACTTTAAAATCAAAAAAAGGTATTTATAACCATGAAATTCCTAAGACAAATGAAAAACTATATAAAGATATTAACCCAATTGAAGAGAAATCACTCAACTCTAAACTGGAATTACTGAAAGAAGTAAATAATTATACAAGAGCAAAAGGAGGTATTGTTCAACAAGTTACTGCTAGTTTTGCTGGAGAACATAAATCAATTGAGATCATTAGGGCAGGCGGGGAAGTATTAACAGATGTAAGGCCCTTGATACGTTTCAACGTTTCCGTAATGTTGGAAAAAAATGGAAAAAAAGAAACGGGCGTCTATGGAATTGGTGGAAGACAATCTTATGACGAGTATCTTAAAAATAATAATTGGAAAAAAGTGTGTGATGAAGCTTTTAGAATTGCTTCAGTAAATTTAGAAAGCAAAGCTGCTCCTGCTGGAGAAATGAAAGTAGTTCTAGGTCCTGGATGGCCAGCAATATTAATTCATGAAGCAATTGGTCATGGTTTAGAAGGAGACTTTAACAGAAAAAAAACTTCAGCATTCCATAATTTGATGGGTCAAAGAGTTGCTAGCGAAGGAGTTACGATTGTTGATGATGGAACTCTACACAATAGGAGAGGTAGTTTAACAATTGATGATGAGGGAACTCCAACAGAAAAAACAGTCTTAATTGAAAATGGTATATTAAAAAATTTTATGCAAGATCGTCTCAATGCAAGATTAATGAGTACCAGATCAACAGGGAGTGGAAGAAGAGAAAGTTATAAACATGTTGTTCTTCCAAGAATGAGAAACACAATGATGTTAAATGGAAAGTATTCTCAGGAAGAAATGATTAAGTCAGTAGACAAGGGAATTTTTGCAGTGAGTTTTGGTGGTGGTCAGGTTGACATTACCTCAGGTAAATTTGTATTTAATTGTACAGAAGCTTATGAGATTATAAATGGTAAAATAGGATCTCCTATAAAAGGAGCAACTTTAATTGGAGATGGTCCATCAATTTTAAAAGAAGTTTCATTAGTTGGTAATAATATGATGCTTGATCCAGGAATTGGAACATGTGGAAAAGCAGGACAAGGAGTTCCAGTAGGAGTGGCCCAACCTTCTATTTTGATAGATAAAATGACTGTAGGTGGAACTCAATTATAAATCATATGGTTAAAGATCAAAATCATTTAGAAAAAACAGCATCTTTTTGTTTAGATTTTGCAAAAAAATTAGGCGCTACAGACTCAACTGCACTAGTAACACATTCTGTTTCTGAGACTGTTAATTTTAGAAATAAAAAATTAGATGAGTCTGAAAGGTCAGATAATTTAGGCATTACATTAACAACCTATATAGGAAAAAAAAAATCTAGTATTTCTTCATCAAATTTAACAGAAAATAATATTAAAACTTTAATCGAGAGATGCATTGAAACTACAAAGATTACTCCAGAAGATGAGTTTAATTCTTTACCAGACAAAGATTTATTAGCTAAAGAAATTAATGATCTAAATTTATACGATGATGATCATATAGAAAACGATGAAAAGATAGAGTACTTAAAAGAAGTTGAAGATTCTGCATTTGAAAAGAAAGAAATTATTAATACTGAATCAGGCTTTTCAGAGAGTAAATCAAATTTTATTTTAGCTAATAGTGATGGTTTTTTAAATGGATATAAATCCTCATCTTTTTCAGCCTCATGCGTTGCTGTTGCGAAAGTTTCTAACAATATGGAAAGAGATTATGAGTTCACAAATGTGTGTCATCTAAATGATATGTCGAAACCTAAACAAATTGGGAGAATGGCTGCAAAAAAAACAATTCAAAAATTAAATCCTCAAAAAATAGAAAGTGAAAAAATTAGTATCATTTTTGATAGAAGAATTTCAAAAGGAATATTAAGTACTTTTGCTAGTGCAATCTCATCTTCTTCTATAGCAAGAGGCACTTCATTTTTAAAAGACAAGATGAATGAGGATATATTTGCAAAATCGATAAATATTTTTGACAAACCAGATATAGTTAAAGGCCTTGGCTCACGATATTTTGACTCAGAGGGCGTTAAAACAGAAGAATTAAAATTAGTAGATGATGGCGTTTTAAAACACTATCTAGTAGATACTTACAACGGAAAAAAATTGAATTTAAAATCAAATGGCAGACGTGATGGAACTAGTAATTTATTTTTTGAAAAAGGATCTATTTCGTACCAAGACCTTTTAAAGTTAAATAAAAGAACTTTATATATTACAGAAACAATTGGACATGGAAGCAATTTAGTTACAGGAGACTATTCTGTAGGAGCAACAGGATTTGTAGTTGAAAATGGTGTATTTAAATATCCCATTAGTGAAATTACTATTGCAGGAAACTTTAAAGATATATTTAAAAATATTACTATAGCCGATGATCTTGAATTTAAGTATTCAACTAATTCTCCAACAATGTTAATAGAAGGTATGGTTGTAGCGGGTAAATAAAAACTATTCAAAACTTTTTAATCTATACTCCCAATCACCCATTCTTGAATATTTTACTTTAAGAATTAAGCCTGTGTTTTTTTCAAGCCAAATATCAAAATTTAATTTTTTATCATCAGGAAGATCTAAATTTTTAGATTTTAGAGTGAAGCGTTCAGCTTCATAACTTTTTCCATATAATTCAATCTTTTCTTTGGTAACAAATGTTACAACTTGTTTTTTTATACTGCCAGAAACTGGACTAATTTGGCTTTCAGCCTGGAGTATTTTATGATTCCACCAATTCCCCACTACATTTTTTATATTAGCTTCCCCTGAAAAAGAAGAACCTTTTATGATAAATCTATTTTTTTCTTCATTTAACGACAGGTTTACAAACTTTTGTTTTTTATTCTGTTTGGTTTTTGAATTAAAAGAAATTAATTTATCATCAATATATTTTTCCTCTCCATAGCCCTCCACATCAAATATTATTGTTCCAAGTAATTTTACAGTAATTTTAATTTGATTAGTTACCTGTATCTCATTATTTTTTTTTGTAAAAAAATAATAATTATATCCAATCAATTCATTATTTCGAAAAATTTCCATTTCAATTTTTTTAAAATCTTTATAATGAGAAACATGAGCATTTAAATTCGATGATAATAAAAGAAAAAGAATAATGTTTATAAAAATTTTTTTCATATTAAAATTAAGAATAATAGACTTTCTTTTCTTGTGAAAGTGTATAATTAGTCAAAGTATGTTTTTGTCTATAAAAAATGTTCCGAGAGTTTCATGGAGCTCAGATAAACCTTTAAATTTAAAACCAAAAATTTCTACATTATTTTTTTTATGTTTTGGATTAACTTTATTTGGTCTTGGTGAGGGATTATTAATAGTTTCAGCTGCAGGAGCTTCACCATGGTCTGTTTTTGCACAAGGAATTCATTTGAATGTTGGTCTTTCTGTTGGAGCAATAACTATAATCATTAGTATTTTGTTATTAATTCTTTGGGTGCCTTTAAGTCAAAAACCTGGAATGGGAACAATCTTAAATGCTCTGATCATTGGCCTTATGATTGATATTTGTATTAGGTTTGTACCTACACCTAAAGATTTTATTCCCCAAATTTTTTTAGCTGTAGCAGCTGTACTAACAGTGGGTTTAGGTGGTGGAATTTATTTGATTGCGAATTTAGGAGCAGGGCCAAGAGATGGCCTGATGATAGGATTACAAAAAAAAACAAATTTTCCAATTGCTGTTGTTAGAGCAACTCTCGAAATCACAGTCATGTCTATTGGGTGGTATTTGGGTGGTACTGTAGGTTTAGGAACATTATTGTTTGCTTTTGGAATTGGTCCTGCAGTTGCTTTAAGTTTGTATGTTGTTGGAAAAATTTTTAATTAGAGAGGTGTACTAGACTTTTCGTTTTTCTTTCTTTCATTTGGATTAAGTATAGCTTTTCTTAATCTAAGAGATTTTGGAGTAATCTCGAGTGCTTCATCAGTATTTAGCATACTTAATTGTTCTGCAATTGACATTTTTCTCACTGGTGTGAGTACTACATTTTCATCAGTACCTTGTGTTCTCATATTTGTTAATTGTTTACCCTTCATGACATTGATGATCATATCACCTGGTTTTGGTGCTAAGCCCACTATCATACCTTCATAAACTGGGTCATTGTGAGTTACAAACATCTCACCTCTTGCCTGTAGATTAAATATTGCAAAAGCAACCGCTTTACCAGTGGCCATTGAAATTAAAGCACCATTTTTTCTTCCATCCATTTCACCTTCAAATTTTCCATAACCATGAAAAATTCTATTTATTACACCAGTACCTTTTGTTAAGGTCAAAAATCTACTTGTGTAACCCATCAAACCCCTAGTTGGTGCATGAAAAATTAATCTTTTTTTATCTTTGCCTGTATCCTTGAGATCCAGCAACTTTCCTTTTCTTCTATTCATCGAGTCAATTATTTTTGAAGAAAATTCCTCATCTAAGTCAACAGTAATTTCTTCAATAGGTTCTAATTTATTTCCAGCCTCATCTTGTTGATATAAAACTTTAGGGGGGCTTACTGTCATTTCAAAACCTTCACGTCTCATTTGAGTAAGTAAAATTTCAAGCATCAATTCTCCACGACCACTAATTACAAAAGAGTCTACATTTTCATTTTGAGAAAAAGTAATTCCAACATTATTTTGAGCCTCTTGAACTAATCTATCTCTGATTTGGGTGCTAGTTAATTTTTTACCCTCAGTACCTGCTAGTGGAGAACTATTGACGCTTATTGTAATAGACATAGTTGGTGGATCTATAGGTGTTGCAGGGATGGGATCATTTAATTCTGGATCACATATGGTATCAGCTACATTTGCTTTTTCTAGCCCTGCAATGACAACAATATCACCAGCTTCACCAACTTCTATTGGCACTTTTTTTGTTCCTTCGTAACGAAAAATTTTAGTTAATTTTCCTTCATCTACTTTTTCGCCCTTTAAATTTATAGCCTTAATCGGTTGATTAGCTTTTGCTGTTCCTTGAGATATTCTTCCAACTAAACTTCTTCCTAAAAAACTATCTGCATATAAAAGCGTAGACAGCATTGCAAAAGGTTTTGTTTTGTCAAGTTCTGCAGGTTTTACATGTTCAATAATTAAATCCAATAGCGGGTGTAGATTTTCTCTTGGCCCATCAACTTCCTTACTAGCCCAACCAGATCTACCACTTGCATACATGACTGGAAAATCTAACTGTTCTTCATTAGCATCTAAACTCACAAATAAATCAAAAGTTTCATCCAAAACTTCATTGGCTCTTTGGTCTGCTTTATCTAGTTTGTTAATGACGACGATAGGCTTTAACCCCTGTTTAAGAGCTTTTGCTAGTACAAATTTTGTTTGAGGCATTACACCCTCTGCAGAGTCTATAAGTAATAAAGCACCATCAGCCATACTTAAAACTCTCTCAACCTCAGCCGCAAAGTCTCTGTGACCTGGTGTATCTATAATATTTACTCTTGAGTTTTGCCAATCTATTGATGCTGGTTTAGCTAAAATAGTGATACCTCTTTCTTTTTCTAGCTCGCCAGAATCCATTAATCTTTCATCAACAACTTCATTTTCTCTGAATGAACCACTTTGTTTCATTAAGTTGTCGATCATGGTTGTTTTACCATGGTCAACGTGGGCAATAATTGTGATGTTTCGAATATTGTTACTCATAATTTGTGGTTCTTATACATGAATTGAGTCATTTGAAAACTTAAAAAAAGCTATTATTTACTCACTAGCTGTACTTCAATTAAAAATTCAGTTCTTGTGATTGTTATAAAAACGTATAGATATCGCTATATAAGTTAGACGTATTAAAGGATTAAGAGCACATCTCCTTAAGTTTTAAAAAATCTAAACAATCAAATGGAAAATTTTAAATTATTAAAGATTGAAGATTCGTTAAAAAATTCATTACAAAAAATGAATTTTACAAAGCCTACCCCTATTCAGAGTATGGCTATACCAGTAGCTTTAGAAGGTAAAGATATTTTAGGAACAGCACAAACTGGAACAGGAAAAACTTTAGCTTTTAGCATTCCTCTAATTAATAAATTAATACTAGACAAAAATGCTTTTGCTTTAGTTATGTGCCCTACTAGAGAGCTTGCATCTCAGGTAATGGGGGCCATTAAAAGCATTATTAGCGATAAGATTAATATCAGGACAGCATTGCTTATTGGTGGAGAAGCTATGCAAAAACAACTTAGGCAACTAAGTAATAGATCTAGAATAATAGTTGGCACACCTGGTAGAATTAATGATCACTTAAAAAGAAAAAGCTTAAACCTCTCAGCCACAAAATATTTGGTACTAGATGAAACAGATAGAATGTTAGATATGGGTTTTACACCACAAATAGAGATGATATTAAAATTTGTACCTAAAGATCATCAGACACTATTATTTTCAGCAACATTACCACAAAATATTTTAAGAATATCAGAGAGATACCTGACGAGTCCCGAAAGAATTTCTACAGGATCTACATCAGTTCCTATTGCAAAAATTAAACAATCAACCCTTCAAGTTTTTAAAGAAAATAAATACGATGAATTAATAGATCAGTTTTTATCCAGAAAAGGATCAATTCTAGTTTTTGTTAAAACCAAAAGAAGTGCAGACAAAATGGTTAAGCGATTAAAAGAAGAAGGTCATTCGGCTGACGCTATCCATGGAGATCTTCGTCAAAGTAAAAGAGATAGAGTAATTGCTTCATTTAGAAAAGGCCTTAAGAGAATATTGATAGCAACTGATGTTGCGGCAAGAGGATTAGATATTCCTTTAATTCAACATGTTATAAATTATGATTTACCTCAAGTTCCGGAAGATTATGTTCATAGAATTGGCAGAACTGCTAGAGCAGGATCTGAAGGATCTGCCTTAACATTCCTTACACCAGATGATAGATCTATGTGGAACTCAATTAGTAAATTGATTGATCCAAATTTCAAACCTGCACCAAGTGGATTAAGAAAAAATTCAAAAGGAAAAAAAAGAAGCAAAGCTCCATACAACAAAAAAAGAAAATTTAGAGATGAAAAAAGATCTAGTTTTGGAGATAAGAAAAAATTCTTTAAAAAAGATGACTCTAGAAAATCTAGTTTTGGAGATAAGAAAAAATTCTTTAAAAAAGATGACTCTAGAAAATCTAGTTTTGGAGATAAGAAAAAATTCTTTAAAAAAGATGACTCTAGAAAATCTAGTTTTGGAGATAAGAAAAAATTCTTTAAAAAAGATGACTCTAGAAAATCTAGTTTTGGAGATAAATCAAAACCATCTGGTTTTACAAATAATCCAAAATATTTTGGAAAGAAAGTATCAGATAATTTGCAAGTAGATTTTGATAAAAAAGGTTCTGCTTTTAAAGGAAAGAAAAAATTTAAAAGTAGAAATAGTAGGCCAAAAAATTTTACCTTCAAAAAACATAGTCAAAAAAGAGCTAAAATTTAAGATTTTTTAGATTTTTCTTTTTTAAGTTTTCTTTTTTCTTTTAAGCTTAATTTAGGTTTTTTACTAACACTCGAATCTTTGAACGATTTTCCACTGTATCTTTTTGACATATCCTAATCTTATAACACAAAAAAACCCCAAAAGTATTACTACCGTTGGGGTTTTTAAATTTCGTAGGTACGAAAAGGGTA
>CAJQJC010000006.1 GCA_905478565.1 uncultured Candidatus Pelagibacter sp.
CATCTAATGTTTCTTTTTTAATACCTTCTTGCTTAGTAATCCATTGTGCATAACGTCTTGTAGCTCTAAAATAAGCAGATCTAATAACACATTCAGTTTTCATTTCTAATCTATGCTCAGTTGAACGGAATACATCTTTAGCTAATTTATCATATGATTTAGTAACAACATCTTCATATTCCATTGCTATTGTTTCTAATGCATCATCTTTTTCTTCAGCATTCATTTTATCAAAATCACTATGTCTATGTCTTAATAAAGGTTCAGCATGCATATAAATTGAATCTGTATCACTGTATGTACAATAATTAGTTTCTTCAGGATCACAAATCCACCAAGGAGTATCTTCAATATGTTTCATTATGCTGTTATTTCTTTATTCATTTCTCTATTAGCTGCTAATGCTGATTCTTGTATAATTCTTTGTCCACTAAGTGTAATTGACTCAGATAAAATAACATTACCATATCTAAAACTACCTAAAGCTGTTGCACCATACAAACTATTTAATAAAATTTTCATTGTATACTGCTTCATATGCATAGCTGCACCTAATTCTTTATCACCAGCTTTATATGCTTTTTTCATTTTATTTTTATAAATAACTCGCTCATCAAACCATTTTTTTAATATAGTAGATAATACTGATTCTCTGTCTTTAGAATACATTACACCATTAGCTGATATTAATAAATCATTTTGTTCAATCATTGTAACTATTCTACCTATGTTAACTCGTGTTTGTTGGCGTTTTTTATTCTCAATAACCATTTCATCAGCATAATCCATACACTTTAAATCATTATAACCTAAACGATTATTTCTATCATCAGCATCAATAATTCTACCCACATATGTTTCTTTACCAATATTAATAGTCATTATAATTGATGGATATAGTGATGTTAAATCTAAATCAAATAAGTAATCCATTTTACCTGCTTTAGGACAAAATAAATAACCACCAGCATAATTCTTTTTAGAAATAGGATTACGTTCTTTAGCAGGTGGTATAATGTTTTTACTTAATAAATAAGCTGAAATTGCTCCGTCCTGTGTTTTTGTATTAGCGTATACTTCACTATAATTATGTTTACCTTTATGTGCTAAATTCTTAGTTAATGCTATATAATCTAAATTTTCATCCAATACTTTAAGTATTTCAACATCACGAAAGTTATATTTAATAAATGTAGCTATATCTTCTTCGTATAATTTATCTAAATTACCATCATATTCAATTTTTTTCATTCCAGCATACTTTTCACCAATTGCATCTAATCTCATTGATGGTTCATCTGCCCAACTAAATTTCTTATGTAAACGCATATAATCTAAAGATTCAACACCACAAATTTGAATATACTGATCTTTAAACCAAGGTGTTTCTCTTACATATCCTATTGGAGATAAATGTTTAGCAAAATCTTGACCTAAAACATTACACATTCTATAATATAAATAAGGAATATCAAAATAATCACTATTCCAACCAACTAAAATATCAGGATCAATGTCTCTAAATATTTCTAAAAATTTAGCTAATAATTCTCCTTCATTTCTACAAGGAATAATTTTTTTATTAGTTTTAGTTTTAATATTAGTTCCAAAATGGTTTTTTTCATCTAAAATAACAATTCCCCATTCATCAACTTGTTTATCATACCAAGCTATTGATGTGATTTTTTTATTTGCTTTTTTAAGTCCTTCTTCAGACATATCATCTAACATTTCACACTCAATATCAAAAAATAATTCTCTATGTGTGGTTGATGGTGTATCATTTATACCATACTTTTCAATTAAGAATTTCTGGTAAGGAGGCATATCATGAAAATGTAAATTAGGGTTATCTGACCTATAATTTTTAATCTTTTTTAGAGGTTCTCCATTTAATCCTTTATAGGTTGCTTCTGATTCATTACATTCAATATAAGCTTGATTATCCCATTCAATTTTAGAATAACCTGAGTCTTCCCATAAATGTATTAAAAACTTATTATCTTTAAGACGTCTAGCAAATGCCTTTTTATACATTCTTTAACTCTTCGTTTGTAAAAAATTGTTTTAAATCAGGTCTATAGTAATTAATTGCTTTCATTACTTTTCTATCTCGTGTTCTATATACAACATATCTATCTCCTACCTTTTCGTGGTGACATGGCTCAGCTTGTTCTTTAGAGCGGAGGGTGATAGTTTCCAAGGCTTCTTCTTCAGTGATACAAGACTTTGACATATTGCTTCCTTGTACTTCTTGATATGCTGGCCATATCTTATCCTTAAGGCCATGTAACATAGTACCGTTCCCAAGGGAAACGTAAGCAATGTCGCACAAAGCATCCAAAACTTCCACGATGTCTCCGTTTTCGCAAGCTTGTCTATATTCTTCCAATTCTTCAAGTATAAAGTCATATACGAATTGCCATTCTTTTTTTTCTGGTATTTTTGGTTCATAATTATTCGGTTTTCCAAATGTAGCGTTAAAAATTTCTACTTCGTTTACAAAGTCTACACTTGGTGGTGCTTCTACACCATTATTTATTTCATTAAATATATCTAATTGTTTACTCATATTTTTATATTTGGTGTCCTCCATTATTAATTTTTAAACTGTCAAAAAACTCTTTTCTTGCTAAATTAGTGTTTTGTCTAAATACACCTGATGCTTTAGTAGTTACCATACCAGCTCCTTGGTGTTTTACTCCTCTACAACTTACACAATTATGTCCTGCAACTATAGTTACAATAACACCTCTATTTCCATCAGTAATTTGATGCACAGCATTATGAATAGCTGATGTTAATTGTTCTTGTATAGCTCCTCTACGACCAAATAATTCAACTATTCTATTTAATTTAGATAATCCAACTACTTGACCTTCTTCTCCAGCTATATAACCTATATGAACTACACCACTAATTGTTTGGTGATGATGTGAACACATAGATGTCAATGGAATATTTCTTTCAATTATAATTCCATCATAACCATCTGAAGGGAAAGATGTAATTGGTGACATTGGAGTGTATCTACCTGCCCATAAATCATTTACATATGCTTTAGCTACACGTCTAGGTGTATCGTTTGAATTAGGATCATTTTTCCAATCACAATCTAATGCAGTTAAAAATTCTCCATATGCTTTAGTAGCTTTTTCTATCATTTGTTCCTTTTGCTTATCATTTAAAGGAAAATTGGTTGCAACTCCATTTGCAAAACCTTTTTGTACAACTTCTAGTTTTTCATGGATTTTAGCGTTTTTATTTTTTGCCATTTTTATAACTTTTTATTATTATTAATATACGAACATTTTGTTGAAAAGCCAAATTATAATTTATAATCTTGTATGGCTCTACTATCATCTCTCTCCCAAGGATATACAATCCATTCATCACCCATTTCTTTAGCCCATATAGTAGGAGCTACACAAGAAGTGTGGGGTTTATAATGTAATACAGCATGATATACTCCAGGTGCATTTTTTAATGTTTCACCTGAGT
>CAJQJC010000007.1 GCA_905478565.1 uncultured Candidatus Pelagibacter sp.
TCATTATAGGGCCTTCATATTTAGATTCTTTGGCATTCTTAAGAATTGGTAAAAGAACATTTAAATCATGCCCATCAATTGGACCTACGTAATAAAATCCTAGTGAATTAAACATTGTTCCACCAGTAACAGCAGAACGTAAAAAATCTTCTGCTTTTCCTGCTTTAGCACTAAATCTTTTTGAAAAAGCTGAGGTAATTAATTTAAAGGTTTCTCTTAAGCTGAAATAAATTTTTCCTGACAATAATTTTGCTAAATAAGTTCTCATAGCGCCAACTGGCTTTGCAATAGACATGTCGTTATCATTTAAAATAACAATCATTTTAGTTTTTGAAGCACCGGCATTATTCATGGCTTCATAGGCCATGCCTGCACTAATTGCACCGTCCCCAATTACAGCAATAACATTATTTGATTTATTTGCTAATTTGTTAGCTTCTGCTATTCCTAGGGCAGAGGATATTGAAGTTGAACTATGTGCTGCACCAAATGGATCATACTCACTTTCAGTTCTTTTAGTAAAACCTGATAATCCCTTACCTTGTCTAAGAGTTTTAATTTTATTTTTTCTGCCAGTCAAAATTTTGTGAGGATATGTTTGATGACCCACGTCCCAAATCAATTTATCATTTGGAGTATCAAAAATATAGTGAAGAGCGACAGTTAACTCGACTACACCCAAGCCTGCACCAAGATGCCCTCCTGTTTCAGATACAGCATTTATCATCTCTTTTCTAACTTCATCAGAAAGTTCTTGTAAATCATTCTCAGAAACTTTTTTTAAATCTGATGGAAAATTTATGTCTTTTAAAAATTTGTATTCTTGTTTCATTTATTTCTATTTAAAATATAATTTAAAGTTTCATTGATATTTTTTGATTTTGATCCATATTTATCCAAGTCACTAACAATATCAGATTTAATTTTATTACTATATTTAATAGCATTTTCATACCCAAGTAAACTGATGAGAGTAGCTTTTCCTTTTTTTTTATCCTTACCTGTTTTTTTACCTGCTTTTTTGGTCGTGCTTTTATAATCAATCAAATCATCTGCTATTTGAAATAAAAGACCTATTTTAGCACCAATTTTTTCAAAAAATTTAATTTCTTTCATGTTTTTATCTTTAATGATTGCTGGCACCATGCAGCAAAAACTAAACAATTTACCAGTTTTCTTAATTTCCATATCAATAATTTTATTTTTAGAAATTTTTTTTTTTTCAAAACTTAAATCTAAATATTGACCACCTGCTATTCCAAGATGTCCAGAGCACTTAGAAAGTTTTTTGATTAAATTAACTTTTTTATTTTCACTTATTTTTAAACTTTCACTTGTTAAAATTTCAAAAGCCATTGTAAGTAGGGAATTACCAGCAAGTACTGCTGTTGCTTCTCCAAATTTAATGTGTGTTGAAGGTTTACCCCTTCGTAAATCATCATTATCCATACAAGGTAAGTCATCATGTATAAGTGAATAAGCATGAATGCATTCTACAGCAGCACCTACTATGATTAATGTTTTGTAATCTATCTTAAACAAATATCCAATATCTATTATAATTTTAGATCTAATTTTTTTGCCACCTGGAAAAAGACCATAATTCATAACCGAAACTAATTTTGTTTTTTTTTGATTTTTAATAAAACGTTTTAAAAATGAATTTGTGTCATTTGCAATTTTAATAAGTTTATTTTGCATTTTTTTTATTTATGTTATGTATTTTTTTTTTTGCTTCTTCATTAATCATTTTTGAATTTTTTTGAAATTTTTTTTCAATAATATTATTTAATTTTAATAATTTCTGATATTTGTCTATTGAATTTTGAAGATCTTTTTCTTTTTCTAAAGATTCTAACATTTCATTTGCCTCACTTGTTAATTCTTCAAGAGATTGTGTGTCATTATCAAGTGGTAAATTTTTATCTTTCATATAATAGTAATTATTAATACATGAAATATAATCAATCAAATATCAAAAAAGCAAAAAAATACCTTGATAAAGGTGATTGTATAGGGGTTCCAACAGAAACTGTTTATGGTTTAGCGGCAAATGCCTACTCAAGTTTAGCTGTAAAAAAAATATTTAAACTTAAAAAAAGACCACATAATAACCCTTTAATTGTTCATTATTCAAATATTAAATCTCTTAAAAAGGATTGTTTGATTAATAATAGTTTTACTAAACTTTATAAGAAATTTTCTCCTGGGCCAATTACATTTGTGCTTAAATTAAGAAAAGATTCTAAAATTTCTAAATATGTTATTAATAAACAAAAAAATTTAGCTATTCGTTTTCCAAAACACAATCTATTTAAAAATTTGTTAAATAAACTCGATTACCCATTGGCTGCACCAAGTGCTAATATTTCTAATAAACTTAGCTCTGTAATGGCTTCAGATGTAAAAGAAGAATTTGGTACAAAAATAAAATATATCTTAGATGGTGGCAAGTGCAAGATTGGATTAGAGTCCACAATAATTGATCTTACTAATAAACCAACTATATTAAGATTGGGAGGATTGGGTGTTAAAGAAATACAAAATACACTAAATAAGAAAATTTACACCTCAATTAAACCTAAAAAAAAAATAATGCCTGGTCAATCTTTATTCCATTACTCTCCTGGAATTCCTTTGAAAACTAATATGAAAAAACCCTTAATAGACGGAGCTTTTCTTTTAATTAAAGAAAGAAAAACTATATTAAATAATTATTATTATTTGAGTAAGAATAAAAATTTAGATGAAATAGCAAAAAATTTATATTCCTGTCTAAGAAAAATGAAAAATAAAGGCTACAAATCAATCGCAATAGAAAAAATACCTAATAAAGGACTGGGAAAAACAATTAATGATAGGCTAAATCGGGCTTCTAAGTATTAGAAACTACATAAACATATCATTGTTGGTGCGCCTGCTAGGAGTCGAACCCAGAACCTCCTGATCCGAAGTCAGGCGCTCTATCCAGTTGAGCTACAAGCGCATATAGTATTAATATTACATTTTATGAAAAAAAACATTAATTTAATAGTTGAAGAAGATGAAAACAACCTCAGACTAGATGTATTCATTAACAAAAGAGAGAAGTTAATTAGTAGAACGAGAATAAAAAACTTAATCCTCAAAGAGAAATTAAAAATAAATAATTTAATTATTGATAGTCCTTCAAAAAAAGTTTCTACAGGTGATAAAATAAACCTTGAAATTCTAAAACCTGAGGAAGCTTCGTTAAAACCATATAAGTTTAACTTAGATATAGTTCATGAAGATGATGACTTAATTGTAATTAATAAACCTGCTGGGATAATTATGCATCCTGGAGCAGGTAACTATGATAAAACGATTGTAAACGCATTAGTATATTATAGCAAAGATTCTTTATCAACAATTGGTGATGAGCTCAGACCAGGTATTGTTCATAGAATAGATAAAGACACTTCTGGTTTAGTTGTTATTGCAAAAAATAATGAGACCCATGAAAACTTGTCACTTCAATTTAGTGAACATAATATTACAAGAGTTTATCAATTATTGATTTGGGGAAAACTTAGGCCATCTTCGGGAAAGATTGATACCTTTATAACTAGAAGTTCAAAAAATAGACAAATGATGGAGGTAAGTATTTCAAAGGGAAAGCGTGCAATTACCAATTATAAAACAATAGAAGTCTTTGAGAATGACAAAACTCCAACTCTAAGTTTAGTTGAATGTAGACTGGAAACTGGTAGAACTCATCAAATTAGAGTACATATGACTCATATGGGTAATAGTATAATGGGTGATGGAAAATATAAAAAAAAATATAAAAAACTTAAAAACATAGACACTAATTTAGAAAATTTAATTCATAAACTTGATAGACAGTTTTTACATGCCAAAACTTTAGGATTTATTCATCCTAGAACCAAAAAGGAGTTGATTTTTTCCTCAATTTTGCCACAAGAACTTGAAAAAATAGTGCAATTACTTAGAAACACTAGCAAATAAGATCTTGAAATAATATTATAGTGAATTAAATAAATACAACTTATGAGTACTACAATAAACAATAACTTACCTGCTCTTTCAAATGAAGGTGGTCTTTCCGCTTATCTTGAGCAAATTAAAAAATTTCCTATGCTGGCTGCTGAAGAGGAGTATATGCTTGCAAAAAATTGGCGAACAAATGGAAACGTTAAAGCAGCAGAAAAGCTTGTGACTAGTCACTTAAGATTAGTTGCAAAAATAGCAATGGGTTACAAAGGGTACGGCCTTCCTGTCAATGAAATGATCTCAGAAGGTAATATTGGTCTAATGCAAGCAGTTAAAAAATTTGAACCTGAAAAAGGTTTTAGATTAGCAACCTATGCGATGTGGTGGATCAGAGCTTCAATCCAAGAATATATTTTAAGATCATGGAGCTTAGTAAAGATAGGAACAACAACTGCACAAAAAAAATTATTTTTTAATTTGAAAAAAATTAAAAATCAAATCGCTCCTCAATCTGAAGGGGACTTAAGACCAGAACATGTTAACGAAATAGCCAACAAACTAGATGTCAATAAAGATGAGGTTATTTCAATGAATAGAAGACTCTCTGGTAAAGAGTTTTCTTTAAATGCACAAGTTGGAGAAGATGGTGATGAGTGGCAAGATTGGCTTGTTGACAAAGAACTAGACCATGACCTTAAATTTGCACATCAAGAAGAAATGAAGAATAGAAAAGATTTACTAAAAGACTCAATTAAAATTCTTAATGATAGGGAAAGAGAAATTATATACTCAAGAAGATTAAATGATGAGCCTACTACATTAGAAGATTTAAGTAAAAAATATAAGATAAGTAGAGAAAGAGTTAGACAAATAGAAAATAAAGCATTTGAAAAACTTCAAAAACATATGCTAATTTCTGCTAAATCAAAAAATCTACTGCCAGTAAATTAATTATCAAAAGGATTTTCTAAAAGAATAGTATCTTCTCGCTCTGGGCTAGTCGATATGCTTGAAATTTTTGTTTCTATAAAATCTTCTAGTGCATATATATAATTTTTTGCATTATCAGGCAAAGTTTCTATATTTTTAGCTCCTTGCGTAGAAGTTTTCCAACCAGGAAATGTTTTGTAAATTGGTCTTATTTTTAATTGATCTTCCACAGCAGCTGGAAAATAATCCAATTTTTTTCCATCTAATTCGTATTCCACACACATTTTAATTTCATCTAATTCATCTAAAACATCAAGTTTAGTCAATGCTATCCCATCAATTCCTGAAATTTTAATTGTTTGCCTCACTAGAACACCATCAAACCAACCACATCTTCTTTTTCTACTTGTAACAGTTCCAAATTCTTTACCTCTTTTTCCAAGAATTTCTCCAGTCTCATCATTCAACTCTGTTGGAAATGGTCCCTCACCCACTCTTGTTGTATAGGCCTTGGTTATGCCAAGTACATAATGGATTGAATTTGGCCCACAACCAGTTCCAGTGGCAGCACTCGATGCAACAGTATTAGATGATGTTACAAAAGGATAGGTTCCGTGATCCACATCAAGTAAAATTCCTTGAGCTCCTTCAAATAATATTCTTTTTTTTTTCTTTTTAAACTCATCAATTCTAAGCCAAACTGGTTGAGAAAATTTAAGTATTTCTGGTGCAATTTTTAAAAGATCTTTTTTTAATTTTTCTTTTTCAAAAATTTTTTTTCCTAATCCTTTTCGTATAGCATTATGATGAATGAGAACAGTTTCTAGTCTTTGATCAAGATTTTTTTCTGATCTTAAATCCATAACTCTTATAGATCTTCTACCAACCTTATCTTCATATGCTGGACCAATCCCTCGCCTAGTAGTTCCAATTTTTCCTTTACCTGCTGCATCTTCTCTTATTTCATCCATTTCTCTGTGGAAGGGGAGAATTAAACTTGCAGACTCTGAGATCATAAAATTATCTACATCAACTAAAACACCTTTAGATTTGATTTCCTCTATTTCTTCCAACAAAGCCCATGGATCAATAACAACCCCATTACCAATAATGGAGATTTTGTTTTTTCTCACAATTCCTGAGGGTAACAATCTTAATTTATATGTTATTCCATCAATAACTAATGTGTGGCCGGCATTGTGACCTCCTTGAAATCGGATTACAATATCTGCTTGGTCTGATAACCAGTCGACTATTTTGCCTTTTCCCTCGTCTCCCCACTGTGAACCAACAACAACTACATTTTTCATTATATTAATTTTTTTATTTTAATTGAGCTTAAATGGTTAATTGGACCATGGCCTTTACCATAATCAAGGTTATCTTTAATTGAATTATTTACATACTTAGTTGCTAATTCACAAGATTTCTTTAGACTTTTTCCACATGAAAAGAATGTTGCAATAGCAGATGACAGTGTACATCCAGTTCCATGTGTATTGCTGGTTGAAATTCTTTTATTCTTTATAATCTTTAACTCTTTTTTACTAACGAAAATATCTTCAACAAATTTTGACTTTAAATGACCCCCTTTTATAAAAATATTTTTTGCTCCAAATTTAATTAGTTTGTTTGCAGCCAAAATCATGTCTTCTTTTGTTTTTATATGAACGCCTGTTAAAATTTCTGCTTCAGGGATATTCGGTGTAATTAAGCTTACTTTTTTCATCAATTTTTTTTTTAATAATAATACAGCTTTATCATCTATTAATTTTGATCCTCCTTTTGCCACCATAACTGGGTCTAATATTATTTTTTGGACTTTAATTAAATCTAGAGATTTTATTACAGAATTAATAACTTTTTCAGAGTGCAGCATACCAATTTTGATTGCATCTGGTTTAATATCAAAAGATGTAAATTCAATTTGATTAGAAATTTCTTTAAAATTAATTGGAACTATAGATTTAACACCAGTGGTATTTTGTATTGTTACAGCGGTAATTGCTGTCATAGCATAAGAACCAAGTGCAGTAACTGTTTTGATATCTGCTTGTATACCAGCACCACCTGATGAGTCAGATCCTGCTATAATCAATATCTTTGATTTTGGTTTCAATGTTATTTAATTGTTTTTGTTATAAGGTTTATACATTTTTCAAGAAGTTTTCTATTTTCTGATTCACCCATGACTCTTATTTTAGATTCTGTACCTGATTTCCTTACTAAAATTCTTCCCTGTCCATTCATAATTTTTTTTACTTTTTTTATTGTATTTTTGACTTTCGTATTATTAATTATACTTTTATCTTTTACTTCTATATTGTTTAATATCTGAGGAACTTTTTTAAAAGTATTAAAAAAACTGCTAGCTTTTTTACCTTTTCTTATTGAAAACAACACTTCTAAAGCAACCAATAAACCATCTCCTGTTGTTGCAAATTTTCCTAATATAATATGTCCTGATTGTTCACCACCAAAATTAAAATTATATTTTTGCATTTTTTCTTTTACATAACGATCGCCAACATTTGATCTTAAAAATCTTATTTTTTGTAATTTGAAAAATTTTTCTAATCCATAGTTTGACATTAATGTTCCAATCACACCTCCTTTTAACATTTTTTTATTCTTCCATCTTATTGCAAGTGCAGCAATTATTTGATCACCGTCTATTACTTGTCCTTTTTCATCACACATGATTATTCTATCCGCATCACCATCAAGAGATATTCCAATATGAGCTTTATATTTTTTTACTGCTATTTTAATTTTGTTGGGAAAGGTTGAGCCGCATGTTTTATTAATATTTAAACCATCAGGTTTTATTCCAATTGCAAAAACTTTGGCACCAAGAGATTTCAATAATTCAGGTCCAGCTTTATATCCAGCTCCATTCGCACAATCTATGACTATTCTTAAACCCCTTAGATTAAAATCCTTGGGAAAATTCATTTTTAATATATTTATATAATCTTTATTTGCACTTTCTAATCTCTTTACTCTACCAAGCTCTCTTGGTTTTGATAAATTTATTTCTATCTTTTTATCAATTAATTTTTCTATTTTTTTTTCAATTTTATCTGATAATTTCAATCCATCAGGACCAAAAAGTTTTAATCCATTATCATAATAAGGATTATGAGACGCTGTAATCATTATTCCCATATTTGCTTTCATAGCTTTTGTTAACATTGCAAGACCGTTAGTTGGAAGTGGACCCAAAGTATAAACGTGCATTCCAGCTGAAGCTAGCCCCGAAACTAATGCGGGTTCTAGCGAGTAACCAGATAATCTTGTATCTTTTGCAATTATTGCTATTTGTTTCTTTTTTTTTTGACTTTTAAAATATGTCCCAGAAGCTAAACCAAATTTAAAAAACATATCACCATTAATATGTCTGCTATTTACTTTACCTCTAATTCCATCTGTTCCAAAATATTTTTTTGTCATTAACTTTTAATCAATTTATTAAAAACTTTTATACTTTGTTTTAACTCATTAACATTATGAATTCTTAAAATTTGAACTCCTTGCATAATAGCATACAGAGAAGAGGCAATAGTTCCACCTATTCTTTCTTCACTATCATTTTTTCCAGACAAATCTTTAATAAATTTTTTTCTAGAAAGGCCGAGTAATATAGGAAAACCAAGTGAATGAAAAACAGAAACTCCTTTAATCAAATTCATATTATGTTTCAAATTTTTTCCAAAACCTATTCCTGGATCAATTACTAAATTATTATGTTTTATACCTTTGGATCTAATAAATTTTAATTTTTTTTCAAAAAAATCATAAATATCTAATAACTCATTTTGATATTTTGGTTTTTTTTGCATATTTTCAGGTGTTCCTTGTGAATGTTGAATCACAAACGGAATTTTATATTTTTTTAATACATCTATTGTCTTTGGGTCATATTCTAATCCGGAAACATCATTTATAAGTTCAACCCCCATATCAATTCCTTTAATCATTATTTTTGATTTTCTTGTATCTAATGACAGTGGAATTTTTTTATTAATTTTAGTTAATACCTTTTTAATCCTATTCCACTCATCTTTAACTGCTATTGACTTAGACCCAGGCCTAGTAGATTCTCCACCTATATCAACTATGTTGGCCCCTGATTTAAATAAATTTACTGCTTGATTAAAACCTTTATTCTTTTTGATAAATTTTCCACCATCTGAAAAACTGTCAGGCGTTAAATTTAATATACCCATTATATTTGGAACTTGCTTAAAATTGAAATTAGAAAAATTTTTATTTTTTTTTGTTATATTTTTAATATCTTTTTTAATCTTATTGCTAATTTCTTTTGATAATTTTTTAATATCTTTTAAATTAATAATTTTTTTTGAATTTCTTGAAATAAGTTCTATTTGATCAAATGAAATTTCTTTATTTCCCTTTAAAGGTAAGCTTTTTTTCTTAGCAACTAATTTTTTAGATAAACCACCATAATAAAAATTACACGCCCTGGTGTAATATTTTTTCATTTATGTTTAGTGAACTATTTTTGGCTTCAGTCCCATTGAACCCAATGCTGAACCTTTATCTTCATCTTCAACTTTTAAATCTTCTTTATTTGAAGGGTAAATATTCTTATTAATTAAGTTTTCAATCTCTTCACCTGACAAAGTTTCATAAGTTAAAAGTGCTTTTGCTAATTTATGTAGATCATCAATTTTTTCTGTCAGAACTTTTCTTGCTCTTTCATAACCTTTATCAACAATTTTTCTGATTTCAGAATCTACTTTTTTTGCAGTCTCTTCAGACATATTTTGTGTTCTTGCTACAGATCTACCCAAAAATACTTCTTCTTCATTTTCTCCATAAGCAACTGGTCCTAATTCTTTACTTAAACCAGCACGCATAACCATTGCTCTAGCTCTT
Organism: uncultured Candidatus Pelagibacter sp.; assembly: GCA_905478565.1. Lineage (GTDB taxonomy): Bacteria > Pseudomonadota > Alphaproteobacteria > Pelagibacterales > Pelagibacteraceae > Pelagibacter. Next base: position 9,808 of record CAJQJC010000007.1, read on the forward strand.
TTTGTAGCCTGCTCAATATCACTTGAAGCTCCTGTAGTAACTTTATCTTCACCAAAAATCATCTCTTCAGCAACTCTCCCTCCCATTGCTATGGCCAGTTGAGCATGTAGCTGTTCTCTAGTCTGTGACAGCTCATCTCTTTCTGGTAATTGCATCACCATTCCTAATGCTCTACCACGAGGAACAATTGTTGCTTTATGTATTGGGTAAGCTGCATCTTCGTTAATAGTGACTATAGCATGTCCAGCCTCATGATATGCAGTTAGAGTTTTTTCCTCCTCAGTCATTACCATTGATCTTCTTTCAGCACCCATCATGACTTTATCTTTTGCTTCTTCAAATTCAGCTAAAGTTACAATTCTTTTATTTTTTCTTGCTGCTAGTAAAGCAGCTTCATTTACTAAATTTGCAAGATCTGCACCTGAAAAACCTGGAGTTCCTCTTGCAACAGTTCTTAAGTTAACATCTGGTGCCATCTTAATTTTTTTTATATGGACTTTTAATATTTTTTCTCTTCCAATGATATCTGGATTTGAAACTACAACTTGTCTATCAAATCTACCTGGTCTTAATAAAGCTGGATCTAATACATCTGGTCTATTAGTTGCTGCAATTATTATTACTCCCTCATTTGTATCGAAACCATCCATTTCAACTAATAACTGGTTTAATGTTTGTTCTCTCTCATCATTACCTCCACCAAGACCAGCTCCTCTACTTCTACCAACCGCATCTATTTCATCTATAAAAATAATACATGGAGAATGTTTTTTACCTTGTTCAAACATATCTCTAACTCTAGATGCTCCAACTCCTACAAACATTTCTACGAAATCTGATCCTGAAATTGTAAAAAAAGGAACTCCAGCTTCTCCAGCAATAGCTCTTGCCAATAAAGTTTTACCAGTACCTGGAGGACCAACCAACAAACAACCTCTTGGAATTTTTCCACCTAATCTACTAAATTTTTTTGGATCTTTTAAAAATTCTACAACTTCTTCAACTTCTTCTTTTGCTTCTTCAACACCCGCAACATCATTGAATGTTACCTTGCCTTTTAATTCATTCATCATTTTAGCTTTTGACTTCCCAAAACCCATTGCACCACCTTTACCCCCTTGCATTTGTCTCATAAAGAAAATCCACACAGCAATTAATAAAAGCATTGGAAACCATGAAAGAAGTACTCCAAACAAAGATGGCATTTTATCTTCTAAGGGTGCAGCCGAAATGCTAACTCCTTTGACAGATAATTTTTCTATTAAATTTGGGTCATTAGGAGAATACGTTGAAAAAGAGTTTCCATTAGATAAAACTCCCTTAATATTATTTCCTTGTATTTCAACTTTAACTACTTCACCATTGTCTACAGCTTTAAGAAATTCTGAGAATATTATTGTATTGTTCCCTCTGATATTAGCTTGAGGGTTTTTAAACATATTATACAAACCAACTGTTAGAAAAACAATTACTGCCCACATTGCTAAATTTTTAATATTCATAAGTATAAGATAATAATTATTATTAATTAAACAAGTGTCAAATTGCTACAAATTTTAGACTTATTACTAATTTTCTTTAGATATTAATATAGTTTCATTTACTCTTTCAATAAAACACCCTCCTAGAGTAATTTTCGAAAAAGACTTTCTATCAATTCTATCAATCAATTCATTGATATTTTTTCCTCTTACTGGATAATATTTTTCTCCTATTTTTTGCATAATTTTTGTTAAAGACCTAAAAATTATTTCATGTGCTTGATCAAAAAATTCTCTTTTTAAAATATAAGTTTTTTTTTGTTTTAAAAAAATAACATTTTTTTTCATATTTTTATCTTCATAAAATTTAATTGAGCGATCAGAATCTTTTAAATTATTCATCGTTAATATAAGTTTATTTTTGTCTAAACCCTCTTTTTCTAAAGATTGTAATAAATTCCTAACTCTTATTCTTTTAAACTCTTCATTTTTATTCGAGGGATCTTTAATATAAAATTTGAAAACTTTTTTAGTTATCAATATTAAATCTTTTTTATTTAAATTTAATAATGGCCTTAAAATTTCTAAGTTTTCACTTTTATATTTGGTTCTTTTATTAAATGAAATTAACCCCTTTAATCCACTGCCTCTAGTTAATCTTATTATAAAATTTTCAACCATATCGTCTAAATGGTGTCCAACTAACAAGTTATTTATATTATTTTTTTTGCATTCTTTTACTAATAGTTGATATCTTTTTTCTCTAGCTAGAGACTGGATATTTTTTAATGGTTTTTTTCCGTGCCAATTTAGTACTTTGCAATTAATATCTATTTTTTTTAAAATACTACAAACAGAATTTGCTTCTTTTGATGACTCCTTTCTAAGTTTATGATCAACCATTAAAAATATAACTTTTACTTTATTAATTAATGAAAAACATTTTGCTAAAAATGCTAAAGATAAACTATCTGGCCCTCCTGAAACAGCAACTGCTAGACTTTCTTTTGGATTTAGTAAGCTTGAAAATTCTTTATAAATTTTTAATGTTTTTTTATTACGTAGGTGACTAAGAGTTTTTTTATGATTCTTGTTTTTTACACTCAAATTTTTTAGACTCATACTTTGCTTTTTGAAGTACAGATTGATTTGCTTTTGGATATTGTTTTTCAACACCCTCAATCATTTTACAACCTTGTTGTTTTTCTCCTATCTGTACCATTGATACACCAAGTTTTAATAAATTTATAGGTGCCTTCTCGCCTTTTGGATACTTTTGGTAGCCTTCAAGATAAGCAGAAGCTGCATCTGTATATAATTGTCTAATCCTAAAAGTTTCTGCGTACCAATATTGTGCATTCCCTGCAAGCTTATGTTCTGGATTAGTTGTTACAAATTCTCTAAATGCTCTTTCAGCTGTACTATAATCTCCAACTTTTAAAAAACTAGTTGCAAATTCATATTGTTTTTCTGGTTCTTCTTTTGGAAGTATTGTCTCTTCAGCTTGAAATGTTTCGGTGACAATTGTTGATGTGGTATCTACCGATTGAATTTGTTGTGTTGTGTCACTGTTTGATGTGTCCTTATAAGAGATTGATCCAAGATCTTGAGGTTGAGAAGATCCTGGTAACTCTTCTGTCTTTTTTGTTTTTTTTTTAAAAGTTTTATCCTCTTTTTTTTCATCTGATGATAAAAAATTTTCAATTTCTTGAAATCTTAATTGGTTATCTGCCTGAACTTTTGAAAGTCTACTTGATAATTTATCTAATTTAAAATTTATCTCTTCAAATTTATTAGTAAGATCTCTAAACTGATTTTCAATTTCTGAGAGTTTAAGCAAATGTCTAGTTAGCACATCTTCTGAATTGCTGCTGAGTTTTTTATTATCACTTGAGCTTACTAAGTCTGATGAATTTGAATATACTGCTTTTTCTAAAGTTTTAATGTCTTTCTTAATCAAATCTAAAACTTCATTAATATCATGATTGTCAGCAAAAACTAAACCTGTAAATAATGTGAATGCAAATATTAACTTTATTTGAAGAATTTTTTTGTAAATTATCATGTTGGATTAAGTAGTAATTATAATGATGGCAAAAAAAAGACCCTGCCATTAGTTATAAATGAACAGGGTCTTTTAAAGAATTATTTTGATTAGTTAGCTTTAACAGTAACTGATCTTCTATTTTTAGACCAACTTAAAGGTGTTGATCCTGAATCTACTGGTCTTTCTTTTCCATAACTAATTACAGAAATTCTGTCAGAAGAAATTCCATAAGTCATTAGATAATCTTTTGCTGAATTAGCTCTTCTCTCACCTAAAGCTAAGTTATATTCTCTAGTGCCTCTTTCATCGGCATGACCTTCAAGAACTATAGTTATTTTAGAATTTTTTCTTAACCATGAAGCTTGTTTTCTTAAAGTTTCTCTTGATGCTGTTGTTAAAACTGTCTCATTTGTAGCAAAGAAAACTCTATCTTTTACACCACTTGCTAAATATTTAATTGTTTCTTTTCCAGTGTAAACATCGCCTTGAGTTTGGTTGCTAACTTTTTTAGTTGCACAGGCAGTTAACACTAAACTTGCTAATACTACTAAAAAGCTATTTCTTAAAATTTTGCTTAATTTCATTTTTTTGCTCCTTGATCCTTTAATTTAAATTCTACTTTTTCATATGTAATTAGATGTTTCAAGTTAAAAAATCAAGCATTTATATATCTAATTACTCAATAATGATGACCACGATGGGTCAGAGGCGTCAGTTACAGTTTTCACCTGTTTTTCGTTGTATCCAGTAAGGTCAATTGACCATAATTTTGCAGAAAAACCCTCTCCTTTAGAATTTGTCTTAGTTTCTCTGTAAAAAATTAATACTCTTCCATTTGGTGACCATGATGGTGCTTCTTGATAATAATTTTCTGTTAACAATCTTTCTCCAGTCCCATCGGTTCTCATTACGCCTATATAAAACTTCCCTTTATGAAGTTTTGTGAAAGCAATTAAATCTCCTCGTGGTGACCAAACTGGTGTTCCATATAAACCTTTACCAAAAGAAATTCTTTTTACATTCTTACCATTACTTTTCATAACATAGATTTGTTGATATCCACTTCTATCAGAATTAAAACAAATGTACTTTCCATCAGGTGAATATGAAGGTGATGTATCAATTGATGGATGGTCTGTAACCCTTTCTACAATTCTGTTTTCTAAATCCATTGTATATATGTCTGAATTTCCATCTTTTGCAAAACTCATAATTATTTTATTGCCATCTGGAGAAAATCTTGGTGCAAAAGTCATTCCAGGAAAATCTCCTACTACCTCTTGTAATCCTGTTTCAATATCAAGCAAATAAACTCTTGGTAAATTTTTAAAGTATGAAAGATATGTTACCATCTGGTTTGTAGGGCTAAACCTTGGTGTTAAAACAAGTTCATTTCCAAGTGTTAAAAATTTATTATTAAAACCATCTTGGTCCATGATTGCTAACTTTTTTATTCTTTTAGTTTTTGGACCTTCTTCTGAAACATAAATTATTCTAGTATCAAAATATCCTTTTTCACCAGTCAAACGCTCATAAACTTTGTCAGTAATAATATGACCTACTCTTCTCCAGTTACTTGGTACAGTTGTAAAGGCAAGTGCCATCATTTCTTTTCCTGCTAACACATCCCAAAGTCTAAACTCTACTCTTAATTTTTCATCCGTAAAACTAACTTTACCAGTTATCAAAGCTTGAGCTTTTATCAAATTCCAATCTTCAAATCTTGGTTTTAAATTTGCTATATCAGGTTTTTGTAAAAATGCATTTTTATCAAGTGGATTAAATAAACCAGATTGCCTTAAATTGTTTTCTACAACTTTTGAAATCTCTGAACCTAAATTTTCAATTTTAATATTTTTTTTAAAACCTTCATTAGATTTTTTGTCTATAGATAATGGTGAAACAGCCACAGGAAGTGGGTTAAGATTTCCTCTTGTAATATCAACTTCAATTAAAGCATAAGATTTAATTGGAATTAAAATCAATAGTAATAATAATCTTAATAACATTTTATCCTTCTAACATTTCTCTTGCATCAAAATTCAATTGTATGTCTTTCCAATTCTCATATCCTGTTGTTGGAACTCTGAGTGGTTGACAAAGTTTAATAGCTCTTAATGCACTCTCAGCTAAAACTTTATAAAATCCTTGTCCAGGTTTATTCATTCTGGCATGATCAAGAATTTCTGATCTTATAATAGTACCATCTGGTTTTAATTGTAACTTAATTCTTACTAATAAATCTTCGTTGTAGGGTAATCCTAATGGAATACTCCAGCATCCAAAAATTTGGGCTTTTAAAGCATCTTCTTCATTTAAAGAAAGGCCAGTATTATCAAGATTTTTATCTTGGTCTTGAGTAACTTTGTCAGTTTTTTTTGTTGTTTCGGCAGTCTCTTCTTTTGATTTATCAATTAATGCGGCAATACTGTTTGGGTCAAATAAACTATCCTGTTCAAATTCTGAGGCTTGCTTTATTTCGTCGTCTTTTTTTTCCGGGTTTTGTTTATCTTTTTTAATTTTTTTAATTTTTTCTAATTTTTCATCTGGTAATGGCACTGAGTCAGGTTTTAATTTCTTCACTTCTTTAGGTGGGGCTTGTTCAGAAACTAGTTTTTTTTCTTTTTCTTTGACCTTCTCAATTATTTTTTTTGCTTTTGGGGCAAATGGAATATTTGTCTTATCAGTAATTTGAATTAATTCCATTGATACTATCGGAGGTAAATCAATTGGTTTTTTTGATAAAAAAGGTAAACTCAATGCTGTAACTATAACTAACAAAGTATGAAGTCCAAAAGAAATAGCAATATTTCTGTTCACTTTTTACCTTTCCTTATACGGCTCTGAAATTAATGCTACTTTTGTAAATCCAGATCCAGAAAGCATTCCCATTATCTCTAAAACTCTTCCATAATTTATAGATTTATCACCACGCACATAAATTCTTGTATCAGTTCTATTTTTTGAGACAGCTAAAATTTTTGCAATTATTTTATCATATTCAACTTTAGATTCTTGTATAAAGATTTCACCTTTTGAATTAATTGATAAAGTCAATGGTTCTAATTCCTCAGGTAAAGAGTCAGCTGAACTTTCTGGTAAATCAACCTGAACTCCAACAGTTAATAATGGTGCTGTTACCATAAATATAATCAATAGTACCAACATTACATCAACAAATGGAGTTACGTTAATTTCACTCATGGGTTCTTTTGATGAACGATTGAGTTTGAAAGCCATAATTAAATTATTGATAAAAATCGTTTAGAAAAGTTTTCTAATTTCTGAGTATATTTTTTAGAGTCACTATTAAATTTATTATAAGCAACAACTGCTGGTATTGCTGCCAACAATCCTAATGCTGTTGCAAATAAAGCTTCTGCAATACCTGGTGCAACAATTGCTAAACTTGTATTTCTTGAAATTGCAATAGATTGGAAAGAATTCATTATACCCCACACAGTTCCAAATAATCCTATAAATGGTGCGGTAGAACCTACAGTTGCTAAAAAGGTAAATCCTTTATCTATTTTAACCATTTGTTTTTCAATGTTAATTTCAAGCATACCGCTCAATCTTTCGTTTAAATTAGATTTACTTTTAGATTTTAGTAAAGTTTGCATAGAATCTTTAAATAGTGATGCCATTGGATTGTCTAAATTAGCAGGCAAACTATTATAAAAAGTTTCAGCCGATTTAGATTTCCAAAACTTTGCTTCAAATTCTTCAGCTTCTAAATTAATTTTTTTGAATAATTTAAATTTCTCAATTATTATTGCCCATGAATAAATTGAACATCCAATTAACATTAGGATTACGCTTTTAACAATGAAGTCAGCTCTTAAAAATAGACTTAAAAGAGAGAAATCAGTATTTGATGCAAGTCCTGCTGCTTGAGATGTTATATCGGCTTCCATAAGTTAGATTTCACACTTAAATGTGTCATGAATTTGACCTAATTAAACTTAATTTAATCCTCTAATTTGTAGGTTTCATGAAAAAAACTAGCAATTAATATTGCATCAGCTTTATTAGAGTCTTTTTTTCTTGATAATTGGGATGCAAAATATGGAAATATCTCAATTGCTTTAGTTCTACTTGCATCTTTTTCAGAATTAATAAGATTAAAATATTTTTTCCACTTTGCTGGTCTCACAAAATACATTGGTAGTTGCATTGCAGAACATATACCTTTTAAAATTCCGAATGATTGACCAAAATTAAACATACTAGTTACTCCCTGGCCAGGCATTGCGGAAACTTGTTCTATAATTACTTTGATCTCATCTTTTTTTATATCTTTTATTCTTAATGAGATTTCATAAAAAATTTGTGCTCCATTAACTTGTTTTTTGTTTTTTTTACCTTCTGCCATATTCGGCATCTCAACAACGTCAAGTATTTTGCCATCTTTAAAAAAACAAATGGATCCTGTTATTCCTGGATCTATACCGATTATAAGCATTAGTTATTTATAAAGTTTATATTTGAATAAACGCTTTGAACATCTTCATCATCCTCCAGAGACTCTAAAAAATTAATTGCACTATCTTCTTTCTCTTTTTCTACATTAACGCTATTTAGTGGTACCCACTCAATTTCAGTAGAGATAAAATTAGCTATTATTTTTTCTAACTTTTTTTTTACATTATAAATTTCATTAACCGGACACTGAACTTCATGATAATCATTATGAGAAATGCATTCGTCTGCACCAGAGTCTATTGCAAGTTCAAAAATTTGCTCATCAGATATCTCTTTTTTATCAATTTTAATAACTCCCAATTGATTAAAGTTGTGTGAAGCAGACCCTTGAGTTCCTAAATTTCCACCACTTTTTTGAAAGATAGTCCTGATATTTGATGCAGTTCTATTTTTATTATCAGTCAATGCCTCAACTATCACTGCTATTTTATCAGGGCCAAACCCCTCATATCTTAAATTTTCAAAATTAGCCTCTGTATTTATAGAAGATTTATCAATTGCTCTTTCAATATTGTCTTTAGGCATATTGGCTGATCTTGCAGCTTGAATTGCAGATCTAAGTCTTGGATTCATGTCTGGATCCTTATCGCCTAATCTTGCTGCAACACTTATTTCTTTGGACAATTTAGAAAATATTTTTGACCTTTGCTTGTCAGCTTTTCCCTTTGAATGTTTTATACTTGCCCACTTTGAATGACCTGACATAACGATTAATTAGAGTTTTTTAAATCTCCTCCATAAATAAAATTTTCAATATTTTTTGCCAATCCTGTTTCTATATCACAATCAACAATCACACCACATAAACTAGCTTGTTCTGTCGCTGGATAATGCTTGATTGATTTTTTTTTTAAAAATCTGTTAATAGAATTATCTTTATTCATGCCAATTACAGAATCATAATCTCCGCACATGCCCGCATCAGTTTGATAGGCCGTACCACCTTTTAGCACTCTTGCATCATTAGTTGGGATGTGGGTATGGGTACCAACAACAAGTGTTGCCTTACCATCAAAAATATGTCCGATAGCATTTTTTTCACTTGTAATTTCTCCATGAAAATCAACTATTAGAAAATCATAATCCTCTTTTAATTTATTATTTTTTAAAAATTTTTCTGTAGCTTCAAATACATCTTCACATTTTTTCATAAACACATTTCCCATTAGATTTAAAACTCCAACCTTCATTCCATTTTTTGCAGAAAATACCTGAAAACCTTTCCCTGGAGAAGGTTCGTGTAAATTTTTTGGTCTAAGTAATTTATTTTCTTTTTCTATATAGGGCATTATTTCTTTTTGATCCCAAACATGATTACCTGTTGTGATAACGTCTACTCCACAATTAAAAAAATCTTTGCAAATTTCTTCTGTAAGTCCCACACCAGAATCTGCTGAATTTTCTCCATTAACAACAACAAAATTAATTTGTTTGTTTTTTATTATTGGGAGTAAACTTTTGAAAACCATTGTACGCCCAGATACTCCAACTACATCACCTAAAAAAAGAATTTTCATTTACCTACAGTATATTTATTAGTTACAATATAATCTAGTTTTTGATCATATTTATTAACAGGAACTTTATCAATTTTTTGATCTGACAATGCTAGGCCTATTGTTAAAATATTTTTTTTTTGAGATAGTTTTTTAATTAGACGATCATAAAACCCTCCACCATATCCCAATCTATTTAATTTCAAATCAAAACCAACCAAAGGTACTAATAAAATTTCTGGATATATCAAATTCTTTGCTTCTGGTTCTGGTATGCCGTATTTATTTATTTTTAATATTTCAGTAAATGACCATTGATAAAAATCCATTTGAAAATTTTTTTTAATTACTGGTAAGGAGATTTTAAAATTTTTTCTTTCAAAATTTTTTAATATTTCTAAATCATCAACTTCAAAATTTACAGGGAAATATCCTCCAATATTTTTATAATTTATTTTTTGTTTTTTAATTATATCGAAAACTTTTTTAAAATTAATTTGAATATTATTTTTATTTTTATTTTGTCTGATTTTGAGAATTTTTTCTCTTAATTTAGATTTTAACACAAATTTACTGAACTTGATTTTCTAAACTTGCTTTTTTAATAAAGTTTTCAATTTCATCTGAGGCTTCATCAATTATTTTTTCATAACTTTCTTTGTTCCTGTCTATCTCTTTTTTAAAATCTTCATGATTTTGGGATAATTGATTTAGCTCCTCTTCTTTTTTGTCCTTATATTCATAAACTAAAGATTTAAGTTCTCTAAATTTATCTGAAATATTTTTTAATTCAGTTTTTTTTTGTTCTATCTTTTTTTTTGTTTCAAAATATTCATCCATAATCTGGACAGAAGTAATTAATAAAAGTTTATTCTCACCAATGTTTCCCAAATCATTTTTTAACTTGTTGAACTTTTGATTAATATGAATTAACAATTCTTCTAAATGTTCTTCCTGTCCGTCATCACATGACAGCAGAAAGTCTTTGCCATTAAATTTAATATTTACATTTGCCATTTATCTATTTCATCTAATAAGGTATCTGTTTCTTGATTTAATTCATCTATTTTCTCAGAAAATTCTGTTTCTTTTTTTTGTTCATCTGCCTTTTGTTTTTGGATATCCTCTAATTTTTGCTTAATCGTGCTGTGCTCATTCATTAAGTTTTGATATTTTTGTTCTATTTCTTTTTTTTCAATTTCTAATTGATTTTTTTGAGAGCTCAAATTTTCTAAGTTATTCTTCAATGTTGGGTTTTGTAAATTTAAACTCTTTAATTTATTGAGTGCAGAAATAAGTTTTTTTTCTTTTTCACTGTCTATTTTCATATATATATATTTATATTATTAAATTGAGTCTTCTAAGTCTAGATAGGATAATTTTTGAACAAACTACATAAAGATTTGTCAAACGCAATAAGGTTTTTGTCAATTGACGCCGTCCAAAAAGCAAATTCTGGACATCCCGGTATGCCTATGGGCATGGCAGATGTGGCAACAGTTTTATTCAAAAACTTTCTAAAATTTAATCCAAAAAACCCTAATTGGTTAAATAGAGATAGATTTGTTTTATCTGCTGGCCACGGATCAATGCTTCTTTATTCTCTGTTGTATTTAACAGGTTATAAAAGTATTTCCTTAGAAGACATTAAAAGCTTTAGACAGCTAGACTCAATTTGTGCAGGTCATCCAGAATACCATGCTGGAACAGGTATTGAAACAACCACAGGTCCACTTGGACAAGGTATCGCAAATGCTGTTGGGTTTGCAATTGCAGAAGAGATTTTAAAAAAAAAATTTGGAAAAGAAATTTTTAATCACAAAACTTATGTAATAGCTGGAGATGGTTGTTTAATGGAGGGAATTAGTCATGAAGCAATGAGTTTAGCTGGTCACTTAAATTTGAAAAACTTGGTTGTGCTATTTGATAATAATTCTATATCAATTGATGGGCCAACCAAATTGGCTGTTTCTGATAATTTTAAAAAAAGATTTGAGAGTTATGGATGGGATTATTTTGAAATTGACGGACATAACGAAAAAGCAATATATAAATCTTTAAAAAAAGTTCAAAAAGCAAAAAAACCAACTGTAATTTCTTGTAAAACTAAAATTGGTTATGGCTCACCTAACAAATCAGGCAGCGCCTCTGCTCATGGAAGTCCTTTAGGATCCGATGAAATTAAACTAGTTAGAAAAAAACTTAATTGGAAATATGAACCTTTTGAAATTCCAAAAAAAATTTTGGATATCTGGAGGGAAGCTGGAATTAATGGTAAAAATGAAGAAGATAAATGGAAAAAAAATTACAATAGGAAGAAAAAAAAAATTGAAAAATATTTTTTCAATGATTTCAAATCAATTTTTGAAAAAGAAAAAATAGCAACTCTACAAAACTTACATCCTCTTGCCTCAAGAAAAGCTTCAGAAAAAATTCTAACTTCTTTAACTAAAGTTGATTGTGCTTTAATTGGTGGCTCAGCAGATTTAGCTGGCTCAAACAATACAAAAACTAATAACCAACAAATAATTAAACCAAATAATTTTTCAGGAAATTATATTCATTATGGGGTTAGAGAGCATGCAATGAGTGGTATAATGAACGGTATTTCTCTTCATAGTAGTTTAATTCCTTACGGTGGAACTTTTTTAATATTTAGTGATTACTGCAAGCCATCAATTAGGTTGTCTGCACTGATGCAACAAAGAGTAATATATGTAATGACTCATGACTCTATAGGACTGGGAGAAGACGGCCCCACACATCAACCTATAGAGCAACTTTCTGGATTAAGAGCTATCCCCAATCTTAATGTTTTTAGACCTGCAGATACAATTGAAACTTTTGAATGCTGGCAACTAGCTTTGGAAAATAAAAAAACTCCGAGTATTTTAGCTCTTACAAGACAAAATTTAGACCCGATTAGGAAAGAACACACCAATGAAAATAGATGCTCCTTAGGTGCATATGAAGTTTTTAGATCTCAACAAAATATTCAACTTGCAATTTTTGCGAGTGGTTCGGAGGTAAGCTTGGCCTTAGAAGTTAGTCATAAATTGGCCACGGACAACATATATGCTAAAGTTATATCTGTTCCATCTCAGGAGATATTTGAACAACAAGCTGAAGCTTACAAAAATGATATTTTAAATGAAACAAATTTTGCAATTACTATTGAGGCAGGTTCTACTGATAGTTGGCATAAATTTATAAAAAATAAAGGTATTAATTTTGGTATTAATGATTTTGGTAAAAGTGCACCTTATAAAGAAATTTATAATTATTTTGGATTAACAGTTAATAATATAGTGAAAAAAACAAAAAACTTAGTAGAAAACCAAATATGACAATTAAAGTTGGAATTAACGGAATGGGAAGAATTGGTCGAATGGTCATTCGAGCAATTATTGAAAGTAAAAATAAAAATATTGAAATTAAACATATTAACAACCGATCTAATTCTGAGACAAGCTGTACATTAATAAAGTACGACTCTGTTCATGGAAAATTTGATGCAGATTTAGGTTTTGATAAAGATCATCTAATTATCAATAAGAATAAAATTACATTTTCTCAAGAGCCAAAAATTGAAGATATTAATTGGAAAAAATTTAATGTTGATTATGTTTTTGAATGTACAGGAAAATTTAATTCTAAAGATAAATTATTAGCTCATATTAAAAATGGAGCAAAAAAAGTTATTGTTTCAGCGCCATGCAAGGATGCCGACAAAACAATTGTGTATGGTGTAAATGAAAACCTCCTTACAAAAGATGACCAAATAATTTCAGCAGCCTCTTGTACTACTAATTGTTTAGCTCCAGTTGCTAATGTTTTAAATGAAAAATTTGAAATTGAAAAAGGTTTCATGACAACTATTCATGCTTTTACTAGTGATCAAAGAATTTTAGATAATTCACATAAAGACCCAAGAAGAGCAAGGTCTGCTAGTCAATCAATTGTTCCGACATCTACTGGAGCGTCAAAAGCCATCGGAGAAATTATCCCTTCTTTAAAAGGGAAGCTTGAAGGCGTAGCCATGAGAGTTCCTACCCCCAACGTTTCGCTAATAGAGTTAGTTTTTTGTACAAAAAAAGAAATAGATAAAGAAAAAATTAATGAAGCCTTTACTCAAGCAACCAAAAAGCAACAAAAAAAAGTTTTAGAAATTACAAAAGAAAAACTAGTATCAATTGACTTTAATCACAACTCAGCTTCTGCAATTATAGATTCTTCTTTGACCAGTGTCGTAGGAAAAAACATGGGAAAAATTTCAGCTTGGTACGATAACGAATGGGGTTTTTCAAACAGAATGTGTGATATTGCAGAACATCTTCAGAAGATCTCTTAATGAGAAGTATAAAAGACGAACTTAATCTTAAACAAAAAAAAATACTTCTTAGACTCGATTTAAACGTTCCATTAGATAATGACAGAATTACAGATACAACAAGGATCGATAAAATTCTTCCTACCATAAAATATTTATTAAAAAATGATGCTAAAATCATAATTTTATCTCATGTTGGAAGACCAAAGGGAAGAATTGTTAATGAGTTATCTCTTAAACCTATATGCGAAAATTTAAAAAAAAAATTAAATGTAAACATAAAACTTATAACAAAAAGTCTAAAAGAAATAGACTCTAGTGACCTATTCATTGATCAAGACGAAAAAATTGTAATTCTTGAAAATCTTAGATTTTATCAAGAGGAGGAGGAAAATAACATTGAGTTTGCAAAACATTTAGCAAGACTGGCTGACATTTATGTTAATGACGCTTTTTCATGTTCGCACAGGGCTCATGCCTCAATTTTTGAAATAACAAAATTTCTGCCTTCATTCGCAGGTCTTCAATTAAATTTAGAAATTGATGCCTTAAATAAAATTACATCTAAAATCAAAAGACCGGTAACTTGCATTATTGGCGGCTCCAAAATATCAAGTAAAATTAATATTATTAAAAATTTGATTCCAAAATTTGATAACATTGTAATCGTGGGTGGTATGGCGAATAATGTGCTTAAGTATAAGGGGTTTAATATCGGAAAATCTATACAAGAGGCTAATTGTGATCAAATAATTAAGGAGATATTTTATCTATCCGAAAAGAACAATTGTAAAATTGTTTACCCAGAAGATGTCACCGTAGGGAAGGATCTTAATGGATCAGCCAAAATAAAAGATGTGAACAAAGTTTCCGAAGATGAATTAATTTTGGATATAGGTCCCAAAACAATACAGACAGTTAACAATCTTATTGAAAAAAGTGAGACTATTTTATGGAATGGACCAGCTGGTTATTTTGAAAATCCAAATTTTGCTAAAGGAAGTTTAAAAATTGCAAATAAAATTGTTGAAAAAAATAAATCTAATACAATTTATTCTGTGGCTGGTGGAGGTGACACTGTAGCTTTATTAAATAGAATAGGTGTTACTAATAACTTTAATTTTGTTTCAACTGCTGGTGGAGCCTTTTTAGAATATCTTGAAGGAAAAGAACTTCCTGGTATAAAAGCGCTAAATTAATATGTCTGAATTAAATAAAACTGCTTTAAAGATTTTATCAAATGGAAAAGGTATCCTTGCGGCTGATGAGAGCACCGGAACTATGACTAAAAGACTCGAAAGTGTAAATGTTGAGTCTTCTCCTGAAAATAGACTTTTATTTAGAGAAACTCTCTTCTCTTCAGAAGGCATGAAAAATTGTATTGGTGGAGTGATATTATACGATGAAACAATCAAACAAACCACTAAATCAAAACAAACAGTACCTGAGTTGATTTCATCTTATGGTGCTTTACCAGGAATAAAAGTTGATACCGGTGCGAAAGTATTAGCGGGCTCAACTGAAGAAAAAATTACAGAAGGTTTAGATGGTTTGAGAGAAAGATTAAAAGAGTATTATAAGCTTGGTGCAAGATTTACAAAATGGAGAGGTGTATACAATATTTCAGATAAGTATCCGAGTAAATTGTCAATTCACTCTAATGCACATGCACTTGCAAGATATTCTTCAATTGTACAAGAGTGTAAAATGGTTCCAATAGTTGAGCCAGAAGTTTTAATGGATGGAAATCATTCTGCAGAAGATTGTTTTAATAAAACTTCAGTAGTATTGAAAAAATGTTTTGAAGAATTGGATCTTCACAATATTGATTTAACTGGGATAATTTTAAAACCTAATATGATTTTAGCTGGAGCTAGTTCAGATCAAAAGTTATCTGGTGAAGATGTCGCTAAACTTACCATAAGATGTCTTAAAGAAAATGTTCCATCCGAAGTACCTGGAATTGCATTTTTATCAGGTGGCCAATCAGAAGTTGAGGCAACTGAAAACTTAAATTTAATAAATAAATATAATGACTCAAATTTTATCATGACCTATTCATATGGAAGAGCCTTACAACAAAGCGCTCTTAAATTCTGGTCAAAAGATATTAATAATATTCAAGATACTCAAAAAATCTTTAACCACCGAGCTAATATGTGCACTCTTGCAGCTCAAGGAAAATGGTCAGCAGAACTTGAGACAAAATAAAATAAATAAAAAATTTGTTTATTTAATTTCTCCAAATAAAATTGAAAAAGATGATTTTTATACAGATCTATCTTTAGTATTTAAATCCAAAAAAGTAAATTTTTTTCAATTAAGATTAAAAAATGAAACAACTAGAAATAAGTTAATAATTGGAAAAAAGATTAAAAAAATCTGCAAAAAATATAAAGTAAAATTCTTAATTAATGATGAGCCAATACTTGCAAAAAAATTAAATGCTGATGGTTGTCATTTAGGTCAGAAAGATATGAGCATTCAAAAAGCTAGAAAAATTTTGAAAAATAAAATAATTGGTATCACATGTCATAATTCCATAAATTTATGTAAAAAAGCAATTAATGATAATGCTGACTATTTAGCCTTTGGAGCTTTTTATTCATCGAAAACAAAAAAAGTTAGATATAAAGCAAATCTTGAAATATTAAGATCGGCTAAAAAAATAACAAATACCCCTGTTGTGGCTATTGGTGGAATAAAGTTAAGTAATTATAAAAAACTCTTATTGAATAAAGCTAACTTTTTAGCTATTTCAGGCTACATTTGGAATAATAAAAAATACAAACCACTAGAAGCTATAAGAAAATTAAAATGAAAATATATGCAAGTGAAATTAGAGTTGGAATGCTAATTGAATATAAAGATGATCTTTGGCAAGTTTTAAAAACACAACATGTAAAGCCAGGAAAAGGTGGTGCTTTTGCCCAAGTAGAAATGAAAAGTGTAAACAAAAACACAAAATTAAATGAACGATTTAGATCAAGTGAGTCAATTGAAAAGGCTTCCCTTGATGAAATTAAATTCAATTTTCTTTATAGCGACGAAACTGATTATTATTTTATGGACCCAAAATCCTATGAGCAAATCAATATTAAAAAAGATACTGTTGGAGAAAAAGGTAAACTATTAACTGAAAACCTTGAGGTAAGTATAAGTTTTTATGATGAAAAACCTTTAGCTGTAGAATTACCAAACCAAGTTACTTGTATAATTGAAACAACTGATGTTGCTCTTAAAGGACAAACTGTTTCCTCATCATATAAACCTGCAACTTTAGATAATGGAATAAATATTCAAGTGCCACCGTTTATAGAAAGTGGAGACAAAATCATAGTTGATACTAGAACTATGGAATATATTAAAAAAATATAAATCTTATGCAATCAATATCTGCTAATCTTAACATTATGATTAAAGCTGCTGAAAAAGCATCAAGAGCTTTGATTAGAGATTTTGGAGAAATTGAAAAACTACAAGTTTCAATCAAAGGCCCCTCTGATTTTGTTTCAAATGCAGATCTTAAAGCGGAGAAAATAATCATTGAAGAATTAAAAAAAGCAAGACCATACTATTCCATTATAAGTGAAGAAAATGGATCTGAAGAAAATAAAGACAAAAATAACACTTGGATTATAGACCCAATAGATGGTACAACAAATTTTCTACATGGCATCCCTCACTTTGCAATTTCTATAGCATTAAAATCTAATGATGAGATTGTTTCAGGATTAATTTATGATCCTATTAAAGATGAAATGTTTTATGCTGAGAAAGATAATGGTGCTTTTTTTAATAATCAAAGAATAAGAGTTTCAAAAAAAAAAGAAATAAATAACTGTCTATTTGCAACTGGTGGACATTCTAAAGATAAAATTGATCTACCTACGAGAAGATCGGGAAGTGCAGCTCTTGATATAGCCTATGTTGCATCTGGTAGATATGATGGGTATTTTCAAAATGATCTCAATTTATGGGATATAGCCGCAGGCATAATAATCTTAAAAGAAGCTGGTGGTATGATTAATGAAATAGACATATCTAAAAACAATAAGATAAAAATAAGGGCATCTAGTATGGCAATAAATGATAAATTACTTGAAAAATTGAAGAACTTTTAATTGTTTTATAAAATTCTTTTGCTATAAGTCACGATATGAAAAAAGACATACATCCAGATTATCACACAATTAAAGTTGAAATGACTGATGGTACTCAATTTGAAACAAAATCAACTTGGGGAAAAGAAGGTGAACTATTAAAACTTGAAATAGACCCAAAATCTCATGCGGCATGGACTGGTGGAAAACAAAAACTGATGGATAAAGGACGGGTAAGTAAATTTAATAAAAAATTTCAAAACTTCAGATCAGAAAAAAAGGATTAAATGTCTAACGTTCCATTAATGCCTATGGCAACTGCTGTTTGGCTTGTAGAAAATACCACTCTTACTTTTAAACAAATAGCAACCTTCTGCAACTTGCATGAAGTTGAAGTTCAAGGAATTGCTGATGGAGAAGTAGCAAAGGGAATTATGGCTTACAATCCAATTATATCTGGTCAATTAAGTAGGGAAGAAATTGAATTATCATCAAAAGATGAAAATAGAGAGTTGCAAATTAAGAATATGGATGTTGAAATTTCAACTTCTGATAAAAAAATTAAAAAATATGTCCCGTTGTCAAAAAGACAAGATAAACCTGACTCGGCATTATGGTTAATAAAACATCACTCACTATTAAAAGATTCACAAATAGCTAAATTAGTTTCTATTACAAAAAACTCAGTAACATCAATTAGAAATAAAAGTTATTGGAATTATAATAATTTAAACCCAAAAGATCCTGTTGCTATGAACCTGTTCACACAAAAAGATTTGATTGCAGCGATTGAAAAAGCTGAACGAAGAATAAAAAGGGAGAAAAAGCAAAAAGAAAAAGAAAGAAAGATAAGTTAAGATTTATGGATAAATTTAATAGACATCAAAATTTTAAAGTGATAGTTAATCATCTTTTTGGAGGTATTTACGAAAATAGAAGTTAAAGATAACAATATTGAACAAGCGCTAAGGGTTCTGAAAAGAAAACTACAACGTGATGGATTCTTCAAAGTAGTTAAATTGAAGAGTGTATATGAAAAACCCTCAGAAAAGAAAAAAAGAATTTTACAAGAAAATATTAAAAGAGTTAAGAAACTTAATAAACTAAAAAACAGAATTTAGTTATACCGCGGGGTGGAGCAGTCTGGTAGCTCGTCAGGCTCATAACCTGAAGGTCGGCGGTTCAAATCCGTCCCCCGCAACCAATTATTAATATATATATTTTTTGAATTCTACAAATTAAAGTAATTATTCTTAACTATTCTCATTAAAATATAAATTAAATAAAAAATATAAACATAAAAAACCTTATTTCTATATTTAAAAAAATCATAACTTAGAGAATTATTAATTAATATAAAAAATAAAATCATAATTAACGGGTCATAATATTTGTGATAAATTGTATTTTGAATATTTGATATAATTACCAATATAAAGATTAAAAAATTACTAAAACTATTTTTTGAAAAATTAGCTATTAACATTAGAGAAATAAAAGATACTAAATAAAAAAAATAATTATTTTCAAAAAAAAAGTTTGATAATTGAAAAAAAACTCCACCTCCTGTAAAATTAATTGAATAACCAAAAAAAAATAAGTTTATTATTAAAAATACTCCAACAATTATTACATCTCTTTTTTGGAGTTTAATAAAACTTTTAATAAACCTATTATCGATCAAAAATGGAATTAAATGAAAAAATAAAATACTGCTAATTATTAAAATTTTATCTGATAGATTAAAACTTAAACTTATTGTCTGACTTTTATCTATTCCAGGAGTTGTTGCAAATAAAAAATTAATATCTAAAACAAAAATATAATAAAATGCTGGAATAGAGCTAACAAAACAAAATAACGATATAATTAATAAATCCTTAAAAGCTGCTTTTTTCAAATAATGAAATAAAAAAAAAATTATAAATAGAGAAAAATTTGGACTAATATATGAAGAAATTATTAAAAAAATTATATTTTTCCACATATAGACTTTTTTTGGTTTATTCAAAAATTTTAAAAACTCATAAGATGAGATTACAAAAAAGATTAATCCAACTAATCTTGAACTTGGCCATATTGCCAAGGATCTAAAAGTTGGAGATAAAAAAATAGATAATGAGAGTACTAATAATATATTTTTTTCGACATTATTAAATTTCAATAATAAACATTTATAAAAAAAATATATTAAAAATAGGGATATATTTAAGTGTAAAAATCTTATCGCTTCAAATGAAAAACCAATCCTTCTAAATAAACTCAAAAAAATTAGGTAGACTGGAGAATGTCGGTGACCATAACTTTCGTAATCCATAAGTGTTTTTTTAGTATCTACTGACAAATCTTTTATAACTGGAAAATCTGTATGACTCCAGTCAGGTATGGCTCCATAATTAAGGTTTTCATCAAAATAAAACCCTACAACCAAAGATAAATAAAGAGTAAAAAATAATAAAAAAATATTATAGTTCTTAAAAAAATTATAATTCATTGTTAATAAATAAAATTTGCTTTAATTTGAGTCAATAATCTAAATTTTAAATTTAGATTTTTTGCTGTCAATTAAAAATGCTTTTACTGTTTCTTTAGTTAATTGATCTAAGGTTTTTCCAAAATTTTCAATTTTTTTTATCATTGAAGGGGGAATAGTGATAATATGACAGCCTAATTGTTTGGCTTGTATATAATTGTAAGGTTCTCTTACGCTTGCCCAAAGAATCTCGACATTTTTAAATTTCTTTGAAATCGCTATACTTTTTTTAAATTCTGGTACAGGATCCTTTCCTGTATCGCCTGCTCTTCCAGCAAATATAGAAATTATTACTTTGGTTTTTTTATTAATTAATTTAAGAATCTTACTAGTTTGCTTAGCGCTATATATTGCTGTAATATTAAGTTTAATTTTTTGAGCATTAAGTTCTTTAATAATCTTACCCATGAACACTCCTTTAGAATTCGTAACTGGTACTTTAACATATACATTTTTTCCCCAAGTATTTATTTTTAATGCTTGTTTTTTCATATCTTTATAATTATCCCCAAAAACTTCTAAAGAAACAGGTTTATTATTACAAATTTTTAATATTTTTTGAGAAT
>CAJQJC010000008.1 GCA_905478565.1 uncultured Candidatus Pelagibacter sp.
TCACAGAGCAATGATGGTAGCACACAAAATTCATTCGCACTGGCACAAACCCTGACAGGTGTGGCATCAGATGGTTCAAGCATTAACACAGCATTTGGCGAATCCATAGCAATGAGCAAAGACGGCACCACACTTATAATAGGCGCACCGGGTGTGGACGGAACGGTTCATCCAGATTCTGGTGCCGTGTATTATTACAAATGGAACGCAGACGATTCCACAAACACTTACACGCTACAGCAAACTATAAATGCTCCTGAATCAAGCACTAACATGAAGTTTGGTACTAGCCTTTCATTGAACAGCAATGGCACAAGGGCTGTCATAGGTGCGGAACGCTTCGCAAGTGACAGAGAGATAAAATTTGACGCAGGCGAGACAACATTTGACCTACAGGACACTACCATAGTGGACAGCAACATAGGATCCGGAGGGGCGTTCACGGCAACCATGTACAACACAAAATTTGTTGTGGATGATAGACTAATGGCAGACAATGTCACAGCAGACGATGACTTTGGCAGAGGCGTTTGCATGATTGACAATTCAGTTTTCGTTGGGGCACCTAATGACGACGGTAACACAGCAACAGACGGTAGCACGAAGATAGTTAATGACGGAACAGTGTCTTGCTATGATCTCACAGTCAATGGCGAGTACGCATGGAAGAATCTAGTGACAGAGACAGCACTGATGGACACAGATAAATTAGGAAAAGTTTTTGAGTTCGATAATAAATCAAAACAACTACGAGACTACTATGACCTGTATGATCCTGTCAAGGGTCGAATATTGGGTGTAGCAGATAGGGAAATAGACATCAAAACTGCATGGGATCCGGCGACTTACAACGTTGGAGACAATGCGAACACCAGTACGCCATGGGCCGACGATCATGTAGGCGAAGTATGGTGGAATCTGTCAACGGTAAAATGGTTATGGTACGAGCAAGACACACAGGAATACAAACACAACCACTGGGGACAAACATTCCCGGGTTCCAGCATAGACATTTATGAATGGGTGGAATCTCTATTACTGCCAAGCGAATGGAACAGGAGGGTTGAGGGCACCGCAACAACAATATCAGGAACAGCATTATATGGTGATGATTCTCAATACACAGTAGTACAAAAATATGATTCTAGATTAGACACATTTGTTAACTATTACTACTACTGGGTCAAAGACAAGACAACATTGCCAACAGGCCACCATACAAGGAATGACAGGCACGCTCACCAACACAGGAAGAACACAGTGGCCTTTGTGGCCAACTTGATCACAAACCCAAGGGGATTTGGCTTCAAATACTATTCTATCACAGACACCAACAAATTACTATTGAATAACATCTCAAATTTAACCAATGACGATGTAGTGCTTAACATAGATATAAGAGCAAACACGTTCGAGGGTGATTCACACAGTGTTTGGAAATTGGTCAGGGAAGGCGATGCCGACTACAGGCCAGGTCATCAGATAGAAACACGTTGGTGGGACTCTCTGATAGGAAAAAACACTGCCGGCGACGTGGTACCAGATCTAAACCTACCAGTAAACGAGAGATACGGTAACAAAGTAAGGCCGAGACAGAGTTGGTATGTTGATAGGTATAATGCACTAAAAGAGATCATAGACTACGCAAACAGTGTGTTGAAAAAACATCAGTTGGTGGGCCAGGTCAATTTAACAAATTTAGACTCCAAGGAACCAGAACCCACAGCACAGAGTGGCGAATGGGACGCAACAGTTGATACATATGCAGAACTGACTTACCTCAACACAGCAGATCTTTCGGGAACCGTGAACTACTTGGTCAAAGCAGACGAGACAGCAAACAACCTTTGGGCGATATACCAATGGGACGGTACAGAATTCACAAGAACAAAAGTACAGACTTATAACACTAGTGCATATTGGAGTTACACGGATTGGTACAAGACAGACGGTGACATGGCGCATGATGACAACACCAAGATTGACAAACAGGTCACATACCAGTACGATCTGAACACGCTTGATCTTGCCATAGGCAAACACGTCAAAGTAACGAGTGCAGACACAGGTGGATGGAAACTGTTCATGAAGACCGCCACAGGATGGGAAAACGTTGGAACAGAAAACGGAACCATCAGATTGAGCACTAAACTTTACGACTACAGCCAAGATGCATCCGGCTTCGCAGGCGAGGACACATTCGATGGCAACTTCTTTGACCAGGAACCAAGCCAGGAAACTAGGAAAATACTTACGGCACTGAGGGATGATTTATTCATCAATGATCTAGCAATAGAATACAATACATTGTTCTTCACAGGATTACGAAAAGTGCTTTCAGAACAGACGTATGTGGATTGGATGTTTAAAACTTCATTCATAAATGCTAAGAACACTGTAAGACAATTAGACCAACGGAAGTCTTACACCACTGGCACAGACTCTTGGATAGAAAGTTACATCAACGAAGTAAAACCTTTCCACACAAAATTAAGGGAATACACACTAGGCTATGACAAGACGGAGACTCAAGACGGCATATACACAGACTTTGACAATCCAACTTTTTATGACGAAAGTACTGGAAAAATAAGACCTTTGAATGTAAGTCTCGACACTGCGAAGTTGACTGAATACCCTTGGCAGATGTGGAACGATTACCATAAGAAATATGTTTCATCAATAA
Source organism: uncultured Candidatus Pelagibacter sp. (assembly GCA_905478565.1). Taxonomy (GTDB): domain Bacteria; phylum Pseudomonadota; class Alphaproteobacteria; order Pelagibacterales; family Pelagibacteraceae; genus Pelagibacter. The sequence continues at coordinate 2,687 of CAJQJC010000008.1, forward strand.
CAATTATCAATGGCGGATCTGGATACACCAAGGCACCTACAGTAAACATAGTTGGTGGTACTGTGGCATCAACAGGTCCATTCCAGATACAAGCAACCAGCAATAGAGGGTCGACGTCTGGCAGTTACGGGTACTATTATCCTTTATTCAGCAGTGAGACTCAAGCAAAAGTATGGGACAGTCAAAACGGAGGTGCAGGAACCACCAACACGTACGGCTTCGACGGCTTCTCTGGATTGTTTTATGGTCCAAGCACAACTATCACTCCTACCAGCACCAGATCAGGTGCGTACAAAATGTATGAGACTCCAAGCACAACCGCGGCCACGGCAACGGCAACAGTGCAGGATGGTAAGGTCACTAAAATTACACTTACAGGCAAAGGGGCAAATTACACAGCCACTCCGATGGTTGTCATCACAGGTGGTGCTGATGACGGGTCAACGCCGTCAGACACAGCAAGGGCATATGCTAATTTGGCCAACGACCTGGTAAGAGACTTTGACACGACAATAAAATTCGACAGGGTGTCCAGCACATCTAGAGTTGTTGATTGGGCGGCCAACACAAACTATGCTTACAATGACCTGTTAAGGTACAACAACCAACTTTATAAAGTTACCAGTGCATTCACATCATCAACAGACTTCGACGACAACGTCGGTAGTGTTTACAAGGTGTACGGCGATGAGACAGGACTTACAGCCGCTGACAGGACCAAAGGTTTCTACACGCCAGGAGCAGGAATGCCAGGAAATGAACTGGATCAAGTGATGACAGGCGTTGACTATGGTGGAACGATGGTCACAGGATTACTATTCAGCCAAGAAGCAGGTTGGGACAAAGCGGGTTGGTATGATTTCCCATGGGACAACTATGGAGACTCTAGGATAAAGGCATTCAGAGCAAACGGAGTGAATGATGACTTTACTTTTGACACTGCACCTGCCACAACAGAAGTTTATCAAGTGTACATCACGCAGGATGATAGCACAAGGAAAAAACTCCCTGATGTTATCAGAGGTGATGGTTCAACAGTGACATTTGCAATAAGTGAACTACCAGAAGAAAATGCTCTAGTAGAGTTCATACCTTTTGATGATGACGGAGTATTGACACCGACTGATGACAGGACACTAGATTCGATAGTCAAAGGTGGACTTTTCACATCAGCACTAGGACATGCACCGAGTGACATTGTTCTAGAAGGTGATGCTCTTGTTTCACCAGATACTAGTTACGCACCTGAAGAAACTGTTCCTGGTCAGTTGTTCGATACACTAGATATAAAGGTGTACACTTCACCAGAGTCAGGAGTTCCTTTCATAAGTGAGAAAAATTACAAAGGTGACGGAAGCACAACAACATTCAGCATTGGAAATTTCCCAGGATCCTTAGGATCAGTGACCGTGGCCGTTGACGGCGTGATACAAAAAGGCAGTGCATTGGATTCTACAATTAATGATTACACAATAGATGTGGCGAACAAAACTATAACATTTGACACAGCACCTGTAAACAACAGCATTATATCAACAAAAGTTTTTGCAATATCAGGTGAGAACTACAGAGTACTAAACACTTTCACAGGCGATGGAAGTACAACATCGTTCTTGACTTCTACAAGAGGTGAATTCAATCTAGATTCTACGTCCTCAGACATCTACGTAACCGTGGACGGAGTTCCTACAACAGCATACACAACAACGACAAGAGCAAATACCATTACAGTCGTTTTCGATTCGGCACCGGCGGCAAGTTCTTACATACAGATAGCAGGTTTCAACAAGTCAACCACAAGCACTAGAAGTTTTGCAAGTGTAAGGAATCAGGCAATCACATATGACGGTTCAACAAACAGATATACTTTGACTTATCCACCGGGAGCAATAGGACCATTCTCTGGTCTAACCATAATAGAATTAGATGGAAAAATGCTCCGTGGACCTGATGTTAGTTACTATTTAGGAGATGGAACAACAACAAGATTCTTGTTCACTAATTTGACTGGGATAGGAGAAGATTCTTCTTGGACAAATCCTCTAGGAGATGATTCAACAATTGACCCTAGTAAAAATATTACAAGTGCCGCACAGATACAGGTGCATTTAAACGGAGTCCAACAGAATCTGAACACAGACTACACTGTTGATCTAGCAGGCACTGTTACTACAGCAGATGACACAACAAGTAGTTCAGACTCATCATCGCTCACAACTGATATCGCAGGAAGTCCTGACAGAATAGTGTTTACAAATGCTCCTAGTGCCAATGATCTTGTTGCAATAACAACATTGGTGGACTATCAATACTACAACGAAGGCACTGACATAATTTTAAATCCAGTTCAACTGTCTGCAGATGGAAATCCTATTTCGGTCAATGATGTGCTTTCTGTAACAACAATTAACAACGCTCTTGGTTCAAAACAAAGACGTGAAGTGTTGGCTGGGACAGTGTCTAGTTCTGCGGCATACCCTTACACAGTAGCAGGTAAATTTAATTTAAGATTCGAACCTCTTAACGAGGCTTATACGTTTGTGTGGCTCAATGGCGAACAACTTGTTCAAGGATATGACTACACGTTAAACAGAAATACTATAACGGTACTTGGTAGAACAATAGTTGCCACAGACAGATTAGACGTGTTGTATTTTGCACTAGACTCTGCAGTAAGTGCCACAGGCTTTAGGATATTCAAAGACATGTTGAACAGGACGTTCTACAAACGTATATCCAAAACAGCAACAACAAAATTGGTACTGGACATGACAGAAAGCACACAGACATTTACTGTGGAAGATGGTAGTGTATTGCTTACACCAAATATTGCCAGCAACACCCCAGGCGTTGTGTTCATAGACAAAGAGAGAATAGAATACTTTACAAAAACAGGTAACACGTTGGGACAACTTAGACGTGGTACCCTGGGAACAGGAATTAAGGAGCATGGATCAGGCACGGAAGTGGTAGATGCGTCTGGTACTCAAACCATCCCTTATGCGGACACTGTGTACACCAACACCTTCACAGGTGACGGTAGCACACTAACATTCGCACTATCACAAGCACCATCATCCGCTAGTGAGTTAGACATATTCATTGGTGGCCAACGATTGTTGCTCACTAGCGAGGATGGATCGACTATCAACTATTCTGTGGACGGAAGCACAACAGCAGTGACATTGAGCTCTGCACCTGCTTCAGGCACACAGATAAAAGTATTACACAAGAAAGGACAGGTATGGTACACGGCACTAGATGGTAATCCAGCAGATGGTAAAGGATTACAGGCTTCCGGCACACAACAGGCTAAATTCATTGCTAACGAGCCTACAAACGCACCTGAATAAATACACTAGATGACACAAGACAACAAACCCACAGAAGCAAAAGAAGAGAACAAAAAGCCTCAGGATAACACGGGTGTTATGATGACGGGGCATATCAAGATTTCAGATCCAGAGACAGGTGAAGTTATCGTAGACAAGAGAAATGCGATACACTACGAGAACATGTCTCAGGCACTTGCTAATTCTTTAGCAAACAAAACAACAGGGTTCGTACACGAGATTGCATTGGGTAATGGTGGTACAAGTGTTGACCCAACAGGTATAATCACATACCTTACTCCAAATTCAACTGGCACAAACGCAACATTGTACAACCAGACTTATTACAAAGTGGTAGATGACAATAGTGCAACCAACAAAGACACCACAAGGAACAAGATGGAAGTGAGACACACAGCGGGTAACAAGTACACAGACATCGTTGTGACTTGTACACTTGACTACGGTGAACCAACTGGACAGGCGGCTTTTGACAACACAACTGATTTTAATGGCGACTATGTGTTCGATGAACTAGGTTTGAAGAGTTGGGAAGGTACAGAAAACGGGTCAACGAACAAGTTGTTGACACACGTCATTTTCCACCCGGTACAAAAGTCATTGAACAGACTAATACAGATTGATTACACTCTAAGGATTCAAAGTTTAACAACTTTCACTGAAACTAGCTCGACTGCACTGTCAACATCAAACACAGTGAGTGGAACAACATCAGGTGGTAACACAGGATACTAATGGCATACACTGTAAACAAGACAAATAGTTCTAGTTCGCCGAACCAGTACACTGTACAGGACGGTGTGCTAAACACTCAGACTGATATCAGTTTCATAGGTAAAGGATATGCAGGTTATGGGGAATCCATAGCAGAGAATTTCCTGCACTTGTTAGAAAATTTTTCAAACTCGTCGGCTCCTACCAAACCCATAGAAGGACAGTTGTGGTGGGACTCAACGAATGCTAAATTACAAGTGTACAACGGCTCAGCGTTCCAGACAGCGGGAGGTAGTGCACCATACCAATCAGATGCACCATCCAACATGGCGGCTGGAGACATCTGGATAGATTCAGGCACAGGACAGATGTTCTACTACAGCGGAACATCTTCGGTGTTGGTAGGACCACCTAGTTCCACAGGAACAACGAATGGATTCACATACGACACTATATTGGATTCAAGTGATGGATCACAGAACATAACAAAATTATTCAATGACGGTAATCTCATAGCGATAATATCTGAAGACACTTTCACTCCTAAATCAGCGATAGCAGGTTTCTCGTCGATAACAAAAGGAATAAGTTTATCAACAGACATAGCAGATTTAAAATTTGCAGGTACGGCCACTGACGCAGACGCATTGGGCGGGGTAACGGCGGCCAACTTCTTTAGATCCAACGCAAATGACACAACATCAGGCACGATCAGTATAGCCAATGACTCAGGATTGATCATAGGTGTTGACTCAGATATAACTGTTACGGTGGACGCATCTGGAGGAATAATTTCTAACACTGTGCAGGACACCGACATAACATTCAAGGTCAACGACGGAGGAACAACAACTACCGTTATGACCATAGACGGTTCTGAATCAAGGATTGGTATAGGTACTATCACACCATCCACAAAACTAGAAATTTCAGGCACAACAACATCTACTGCGTTCGCAGGACCACTAACTGGCAACGTGACGGGTAACATCACCAGCACAGGTGCCAACTCGATGACAACCCTCACAATGGGTGGCAATCTAACATCAAAAGCGATATTGCCAGATACAACAACAACTTACGACATAGGTTCAAGCAGTAAGAAATACAACACGGTTTATGCGAAAGCAACATCGGCGCAGTACGCTGACTTGGCTGAGGTGTATGAGACTGACTCAGAGTACGAAGTAGGAACTGTCGTGGTGTTCGGAGGTGAGAAGGAAGTCACAATTTCAACAGAAGGCAATGACCCAAGAGTTGCAGGTGTGATCAGCGAAAAACCTGCTTACTTGATGAATTCAGAATCAGCAGGACAACCTGTTGCACTTATGGGTAAAGTGCCTTGCAAAGTAGTAGGACACATTATCAAAGGGGATATGTTGTCTACGGATCCTAACAACCATGGAGTAGCAAAGAAAACTCACGACCCACAGGTTGGTGAAGTGATAGGAAAAGCGTTAGAAAATTACGATTCGGAGGAAATAGGCACAATTAATATAGTAGTAGGAAGGTGCTAAATATAAGCAAATGGCGTACACAATAAACAAAACAGACGGAACAGTAGTTGCTACAATCACAGACGGCACAGTAGATACTAGCACATCTCTTCAGTTATTTGGAAAAAGTTATTCAGGTTTTGGAGAAGGCCTAAACGAAAATCTAGTTAAATTATTAGAGAACACAGCATCAACGTCGGCACCAACAGCACCTCT
>CAJQJC010000009.1 GCA_905478565.1 uncultured Candidatus Pelagibacter sp.
ATTATTATTTATTCTTTGATATATTTCATCAATATTTCCTGAATTGTACAAAGTTATTAGAGCTCTAGCCCTAGACTCTGAAGTATTACAATTATCAAAATCATTTAATGCTTGATCAAATTTTTTTTTTATAAAAAAGATTTGTCCCCTACCCAATAACGCTGGTTTATAGCTTGGTTTTAACTTTAATAAATAATTATAACTTGTCATGGCCTCATCTAGTCTGCCAAGTTTTTTTAACAAATTTCCTAGATTATAATGTGCAGGAATAAAATTTTGTTTTAATTCTATACATTTTTTAAGACTTCTTTCCGCGTCCTTAAAATTATTATTTTCTGATTGGGTATTAGCAAGATTAATATAAGCTTCTATGAAGTTAGGTTTTAATTCAATACACCTTTTTAAATTAATTTCCGCATCTTCTAAATTTCCAATTTCTTTTAAAGTGTTACCTAAATTATATATGGCTATTATAAAATCAGGTTTTAATGCAATGGCTTTTTTTAAGCTCAACATAGCCTCTTGAAGTCTCCCTTGTTTCTGAAGTACAAGGCCAAGATTATTATGAGCTTCGGGATCATTGTTGTCTAATGCTAAAGATTTTTGGTACATCTTTAATGACTCATCAAGCTTGTCCTGTTGCTCATAAATTGATCCTAAAATTTTAATAGTTAAATTATGTTTTGGATCTTTTTTTAGAATTGATAACGCTAAATTTAGAGATATATCAAATTTACCATTTTGGTAATTTTCTAACATTTGATTTATTTCATTTTTTAAAAAATCATCTGTTGGTAATTTCATTAAAATTTAAAAATCCTTTTTATAAAAGAAAGTATAACCTTTTATTTCTTTGCAATTTTTACTACTTTTAACTTCTAATTTACAATTATCAGTTTTAGAAAAAACTTTGTCTTTATTTTTTTTAAGCTTATAAAAATCTGGTTGAATCCTGTATGTTGGTGACTTAACAAAGTTATAGTTATAATTTTCTACTTCATTATTAATTCTATTAATATTTCGAGTAGTAAATATTATAATTGATATAATGATCAACAAATGAACTTGTCTTTTATATTTAGAAAATTTAAATTTCTGACCACTTAATAATATTGCAGTTGGAATAAAAAAAGAAAGAGCAAGAAGATGATAGCCACCATAACGAAGTGCTGGATGGTTATAAAACCATTCAAAAAAATAAATAATAAGAGCGATAAAAATTACATTAAATGCGTTAGAATATTTAAATATAATTTTCCTTGGTCTTAATATTATAATAGTAATTATAATAATTGTTATTAAACCCAAAATGGCATCAGATACTTTGTTAAAGAAATAATTATCAAACCAATTATGTATCCAATTAAATCCCTGGATATAATAATCAGGATTATCAACTCTATAATTAGGGTTTGCGCCAGATTTTGACCAAAGCTCGTACCAATTCATAGCCATTTCTATTCTAGACATATCCATAGCCCAAAATGCATTTTCAAAACATGTGGATACGACCGGGTATACCAAACAACCAGTGTAAGCAATATTATAGAAAAAAATTAATAAACAAAAAGCAATCGATAAATGAATAATTTTATATTCATTTATAAATAAAAATATTTTTTTTATAGAAAAAAATTTAAAATAAATAATAAAAAATAAAAAAGCATAAATTGCATAAAAAGATTTAATGCTCACAACTAAGGTTAATAAAATTATAAAATTTTCAAACTTGATACGATCTAAAACTTTATTTTCTAGGATTTGAAACATCAATAAAATGATAAGAAATATTATAATTATTGCTGATCTATCTGTGCCATGCTCTGCTAATCTATAAAAAAATACATTTATAAATATAAATATAAACAGACTTAAAAATTTAACAAAGTTTAGGTTTTTCTCTTTATCTATTTGATAAATATTTTTAATTAAAATCATATTTATAAAAATTAGAATTGATGCAGGGCCAATAAAATAAAAATAGTCGCCAGTAAATGGTAATTTAAATAGTGAATGAAAAAAAAATAAAGAGGAAACATGATTATAGGCTAAATCAAAATTACCCAATCCAAACTCTACTTTATTTAAAGTGATATTGTGCATGAAGCTCAAATGATAGTAAGGAAAATCGTCATGATTTTTAAAATAAAAAATAGCAAATAATGAAATTACTATAAAAAATAATAAAAGTTTTATGTCGAGATCTTTTTTTATTTTCTTAATTGTGAATATGTATTTTACAAAAAAGAAAAGGCCTAAAAAAATAACAATATAATTATGAATAAAATTATGAGGTAAAATTAAATTAGTTAAATAAGATATTAATGTAAGGATAAAAATTCCATAAATACCAAGATAACCAATATTTGCATTTTTATTATATGTCGAAATATTGTTTGCAAAAAAATATCCATACCCAATTATTGAAGACAATAATAATAAATATATTCCAATAAACGAGATAATTGGCATTTAATTAATTTGTTTCATTTCTTAATTGTTCAATTTTTATTTTTTTTTGAAGACTTCGACTTTTATCGTAAAGAAGATTAAATTTTATTCTTTTATTAGTTTTTATTGTAATTGTTTTTGCATTTCTTACCTCGTGATTATCAGCTACAGCACTGATTGGTCTTTTACCAGGATTTAGATTGTTAATAATAATTTTAATTCCATCACTCACAACTTTGCCTTTCCATCTTCTTGGTCGAAAAGGGCTTATAGGAGCAATTGATAATTTTTTTGAATTTAAACTCAAAATTGGACCATGAACTGAAAGATTATAAGCTGTACTTCCTGCGGGAGTGGACACCAAAATACCATCAGAGACTAATTTTTTTATAATTTGTTTTTGTCCACATTTAATTGAAAGTGATGCTGCTTGTCTACTTTGTCTTAATATAGAAACTTCATTTATCGCCAGTGATCTTTTAATTTGATTTTGTTTATTTTTAACAATCATTTCTAA
>CAJQJC010000010.1 GCA_905478565.1 uncultured Candidatus Pelagibacter sp.
GGTGTTGATCTAAATAAGTTTCACCTTGTTGTCTTTTATATTCACCTTGAAATAAGAATTCAAAGTTATTTTCCCAATTACCTAGAGTAGATGCATCTGAAAATGAAGACTCTAATCCTCTTTTAAACGCTTCTTTAGGCTGATAACCAAATTGCTTCATTTTTCTTACCCCAAATAATATGGAATAATCATATGGAGTTTCGTTTACTGATGATTGTAAACCGTTTGTTACTGAATAAATATCTTCATCTGATAAAGAGGTACCGCCGTTTACTGCACCATATACTGTACCAAATTTGAATATTTCTTTTAAATTTTGTGAGTTTACCAACAGAGGTAAACAAAATAGTAGAACTAGTAGTTTTTTCATATACGAATATTATAATATACGGAAATAAGTATAGAAAAAAAAGAGCAGCCTGTGGCTGCTCTTAAGAACTTTAACGATATATGTCCTATTATACCCGTTGGTGTTGGGTGCCTAATTAGGCAGCCATAGCATACACTGACTCTTCAGTAGCTACAGTTTCTGTTGCCAGAAGTCTGATTGCTGCTAATGAAGCGAAAATACCTGCTTTCACCGATTTAATCTGTGTGCCGATTACGCGTTTGATCTTCATCATATCCTTACTTCCTGTCAAATCCAGTCACCCCCTAGGTATAAAAATTAGTGGAGGTGGTGGGTTTCGAACCCACGTCCAAAAAAGCAGCTAATACAATTACTAGCGATCACTTATATATATAAAAAACTAATTATTAATCCAAATCTTCCCACTGAAGACCTCCTTCACTTTCATGTCGAAAAACATAATCTTCAATGTCTGTTTTTAATTTATATAATGCCATTAATAAATCTTCATTTGATATACTATCATTTCCTTCCATCTCATCTATAAGTCTTCCTACTTGTTCTTGTATTTCTTCCATTATTCCTTAATTCTAATTAATGCATATTCCCATCTTTCACAGGCAGTTTTATTATTATGTTTATCCTGATTTGACATTTTTTTAAGTTGTTTGTCAAATTTTTTACGAAGTCCCTTTTGTTCAACTTCTTGATGAATTTCATAAAATGTATCTTCTGTTTGTTTACTCATAATCGTTTATTATTTCATGGTATGCTCTTACATATGCATCAATTCTAGAAAACACATGAAATTGTGTATTTTTTTCTCCATATATTTTTTCTGCTGCTGCTTCTACTTCGAGTCTTAAATTATAAGCATTAGCTTCTTCTAATATTTCTTCGATTTGTTCTTCTTCCGACATATTAAAATTTCTTTTTTCTACCACGTTTTTTAGGTTTATCTTCTGGAAAGAGTTTATAATGTTCTTTCCAATACGCTGTCTCAGTAATTTCCATCTTGATTTTGTCAACCTTAGTTGTTCTTTTTTTCCTGCCATTTTCGTGATATTTTGGGGTTTTTAAACGTTCTAATTTTTCATATAATTTTTCTAATTTATCATATGTTGTATCTGTCATTTCTACTAAATAAGGACCTTTATCAAATTTATCTAAATCATAATACCAGATAGTATCATCATATACTCTAGTAAATTGTCTAGGAGCTTCAATTGGTTGTTCTGATGGTCTTCCTCTATTTTCTACTCTTTTTTTCATTATGATACCAAGTTTTGTTTTAAGAATAAATTATTTAATGTCTTAGTAACTTCATACATGTTTTTAGGATCAATAAATGATGCTTCTTTACCATACATAATTTGAAAATTTTCCATCAATTCTTCTTCTTTAGTTTGTGTTGTAGATGATTGTATAAAATAGCTTAATATATTAACCCCTTTCTTTTTAATATTTTTTACAGCCTTGGCAGTGTCTAATATAGCTTCTTCACCTTTATATGTAAATTTACCATATCTTTCAAATGTTGGATAACCATCACTCATATTAATTAAATAACTGTCAAGATAATATGATGAATTTGGTATATACTCATTTAATGCGTTTAAACACATTCCTTCTGGTGTTAATCCCTTTGTTTTATAATGGCCTAATCTTTTTAAGTCAGCTAATGTGTGTTTTTTACTATTAAAGGCTAAAATTAATAATGGAACCTGTGCAGTCATAGAGGATTTACTTAAATCTCTGCCGGTTGTTCTAATTGATATAGTTAAATCAATATTATTCATATGTAAAGAAATATAACCTAATGCAATTGTATTAATTAATGTTTGCCACCACTTTGTACCTTCCATACTACCACTACCATCAATTGTAACATGTAAACTAATTGGCTTGTAATTTGCTCTGTCTATTTTATAAAATAAATCATCTTCAAAATTAGCAGCATAAATTCGTCTAGGATCAATTTTACCTGACTTTAATCGTTTTGATGCTAATGTTATTTGTTCATTTCTAATTCGTAATTTACGTAGTAACTTTTTTCCTTTAGCAACACCCTCATCAATTTGTTTATTCATTAAATTAACTCTACCAAATACTTCATATAAGTTACTTTCTATAATTGTAGGTGTAATACCATCAATAACATGAACAGGTATGTTTGTGTGTTCAATTCCTTTACTGTCTGTTGCTTTTACATTTTTTATGTCAATATTAGACTTTGAAATTGCTTCAACTTGCTTTCTTTCTTTATGAGTTATTGGTGATTTATATACATTACCTTTTAAGAATTCTTGTTGTTTACTAAATGCTTTTTTAATTTCTTCCTTTGACGTTTTATTTTGTTTAGCACCTTTTCTGTTTTCTTGTGCCTGGTGTTTATCTTTTGAATTCAAAATAAAATGCATGTTTATTAGTTGATATATTGTAATAGCCAATTCTAATGAATGTTTAGTTGATGTTAATCTACCAATATTTTCTAAATCAACTACTTTATATACTTGAGGTAACATTTTAAGTGCTGTAGGATCAGCATTTTTATTAAACATATTAATAATTCTAAACATATAATGTTCCCAATTTTCCCCTCTATATTCTTTACCTTTTAACCCTTTATCTACTGTCTTGCTGTAAAAATATCTATCATACATTGCCCTATAATAATCTTGATAACCTGGAGCGTTATGATAAACTAAATTGTCTATCCTTTTATCTTCAATAAAATTTAAAAGAAGTTCGATCCATCTACGTCCCCCCATTAAATTAACTTCAAGTAAACGATTTGCAATTTTCTTTAACACAAAAAAGTCCGTGTATTTACAATGCGCAGCTTCATGAAGCGCAGTACCTATAACAGCGTCTAAATTACGCGTGTTAATCGTTGATGATATCACTATCTTTTTACCATCTGTCATTGAATCACAATTATTATTTGGGATAAATTCAATAGGTATCTCTTTACCTGTTTGTATTTTTACAAAATTAGAAATTGCACGTTGTGTGTTAGCTAATTCTATTAAATTAAAATTTTCATTATTATTTATATTATTAGTAAGCCAAAATTTGGATGTCTTCATTTGATTTTTTTTCTAATTCATAACTTATTGTTCTATTCCACCAGTTTCCATATAAAGGAGGGCAAGTATAATATTGTTCTAATGTAATTGTATTATTAGTAGATGTTGTAATAATTTTAAATGTAGAAGTAAAAAATGTAGTATCATTAGCACAAGAAACATAATAAAGATCAAATGACACTGAATCATTATTTAATGAATAATCTGTCATTGTAAAAGTAAAAATCTTATTATGGTTTTCAGCTGACCCCCATGGTCTAAAAGGAAATGTTAGATCATTTGGAATTACATTACTTTTTAAATAACCTGTTCCATCATTTGCTACTTTAAGTTCTCCCAAATTATAACGTGTATATGTAATTATATCATTACTTTCAGGAGCAAGATAATATGCATCTTCATGGTATTGGTAAAAATTAGATGTTTTAATACTATATTTATCTTCTTCAATAGTATATAAAAAATATTGATCACTACTTGTTCTTAAAGATGGATCATTTGGGTTTGGTGGTACTGGTAGTAAATCTTCATTTTTACTACATGATGTTAATATTGCAATTAGTGCAAATAATAATGTTATGTTTTTCATAATTTTTTTAATTTATTAATATGACGTCAATATACGAACCCTATTTGGCTCCTCCAAGTTTTTCCGTGGAAGTTTTTAAATGTATTTTTGTCCTAAATCTTCTACAGCTTCTTTTGCTTCATTTAAAGATATTGCGAAAAACTCACGATCTTTTGATATTCTGTGACCCTGTAGTTGTTTATGGACTTCACCTTCTAATCTTTCTGCGTTAAAGCAACGAAATGCCCATTCTAAAGTAAAAGGAGTCGCAACTGATGTGGATCTAGACAATTGTTTAACGCGCTTGTCAACATCTTCATGTGATGTGTAGCCAATTTTATACATTCCTGGCTGAGATTTATTAGATAATATATAAACCCATGAATCTCCATCGCCTTTACGACCTTCATACATTCTTACTCGGCGGGGTAAATAATAAGTCACATCTTCCCAATCTTCCCCACGTTTTGATGGTGATAATGTATAGTATGCTGCATCATCTAAGTCAGATTTCATGTCGTTTCTTAAAGGTACAAATTGTTTTGCTTCTTCTACTGTTATAAATTCTAAAGATCCCATACGCTTTTTCTTTTATGTTTTAACCATTTATATTTTAACCAATCTATAAGTTTAATCATATATCTAATTGATTTTTTACCTTTTCCCAATACCCTGCTGTCATTTTATTTTTCATACCACTAGGTCCCCCATTCCAACACCTAGCTATTTCTTCTGCTGTAATTAATCCATAATGTTTACAATACACATCAAACATTTTTATAGATTTAGCTCTTGACCATCTATCATCATATGTAAAACTTAAAGGGGATTTTTGTCTACGTAATATTCTATTAACATCTTTAACCATACATTTTCTTATTTGTAAACAACCAACAGCATCTTCACTAGCTACATAAGCTGAATCATTATAACTACTTTCAACAAACATAATAGCTGATAATAAATGAGTTGTATTATTTTCTATATTATGGTCCCAAATTTCTTTTTCCCATAATAACGTATCAATTTTTAAATTTAAACTATCTAAAATTTGATTTTGAGTATCTATTTCTTGTTGTAGTTGGTCTACTTTATCAGATGCTCTATTTACTACAAAAACTAAAGCTATAATTAACAATGCAATAGCAGCAGCAGTAAAATATATTTGATCACTGTTTGATTTTACCATGTTTTTTATTTATTAATATGACGTCAAGATACGAAAAGTATTTTGCTTCTCCAAGTTTTTTTATGGAAGTCTTTAATTAATTACAAGATTTTTGTTTGTATGGAAACCACTTATTCCATAAATCTTTTCTTCGATCGCACCCACAATCTTCTTCACCATAAATCCATTTAACTAGTCGTTTAATACCAGTAAAAATCATTATTTTTTCAAATGTATCACCAAAACCTTTACTTTTTTTATCTTCTTGTAATTGTTGTTTAATTTGATCTTTTAAATCCACAATATTATTATTTAATTTTAGTAGATTCAGTTTTGTTTTTACAGCAATCGTCTGTTTTTTTAGTAGTAGCACAACTACTGAATAGAGTTGCTATAACTATTAATATTATCATTCCTAGTATGCTATATCCTGCGAATTTTGTACTATCTTCTAATTGTTTGTCTGTTTTACCTTGGTTATTCATATTCTCCATATAAGTTAAATGTTTTAATTGGTTCTGGTTCAGGTTCTGCGATTTCATTTTCATGGTAAATAAATACTTTACCTTCTGCGGCCTTTATTACATAATCACGTTCTTGTGTTGATTGAAAAACCCACTCAATACCTTCTGTTAAATTAGAAAATATTGGTTGATCAGCATCAGATGGTGTCCATCTATCACCTGGTGGGAATCTTTTTAGGACTTGTTTTAGGTTTATATCTTTTTCAGCCATATTATTGTTTTAAATAATTTTTAATATCTTTTTTGCTTGGGTATCCTATATGTTTAAGACATCTATCACACACATACATAATAATAGTTGATGAGGAATCCAAACGTTCTTGCACACTTCTTACAGAAAAATTAAAATGAGGACATTTGTTTTGAATGTCCTCAATTTTTTTATTGATTTTATGCCTTTCTTCTAGAAGTTCGGCTATTTTTTTCATTAATGGGGTTTTAATTAACCCTTACATTAATATTCGGTTGGTTCTACATCCATAGGTTCATCTTGTAGTTTATTAGTAGGTAATTCAAATTTTCCAGTATCAGCTGGAATTGGTTCACATCCCGAAGCTACACAAGATTGTAATGTTTGAAATGTTCCATTAGTTCCTGCCTGCATATTTTTATTACATTTTGTAAGACCATATTTAGGAGGATTAAATAATTGACCACAATCATATCCATAAGCACAAGAACCATCATCCTGAGTAACTGATGAGTTAAAGTTATTTGCTCCTGGATCCATACATCCCATTACTGA
>CAJQJC010000011.1 GCA_905478565.1 uncultured Candidatus Pelagibacter sp.
TTGATTATCGCACCAATTAGGCATCAACTGCCTCCTTGATCAATGTTAAGTGAGAACCAGGTACATTCCATCTCTGGCCTGCATCTGTTCTTACCAACACATATTTGATCTTAACTTTTTCAACGGTACCAGTTTCTGTTCTACCGTGTCTGCCTTGGAACGATACTCTATCTCTGAATTTCAAACTGTGAGCATCTTGGAAGTGTAATTGATTTCTTCTCAACTTCACTGCCTCTACAACTTTGTTCAATTCATCGTTGTTCAACACACCGACGTCTTGGATCAACTTGTTCAACTTCATATACATTTTTTCAACTCCTTTATTTGTTAATATAATTCAGTATAACATGGATGGTAATAGCGTCAACCTCCTATAGAAGTGGCATAGAATGGGGTATTTTTTGCCAAAGACTATATCTAGTAGTTGGTCTCACTGAGTGGCACTATATGATGTCTACATTATTATTATATATATTCACCTGGTTGACGGTATAGGTATCCGTGCTAAAATGAATTATGATTACAAGGTTGCAGGTGCTGAAGATCTCATATCAGTCCTCGTCAGAGGCATTGAAGAAGGCACTTGCGGTAATCATTAACAACCAAAGGGAGGAAATATAATGTCAGAACACTTAAACAAAAAAGAAATAGACCAGTTGATGGACCTGTTCAATAAGATTAAATTAGACTTATCTGATTCAAGTTTTCCAACAAGAACAAATAGATTAGAGGCTGTGGAGAACATGAAGAAGGTTCTAAAAATCCACAACTACGATATCACAGACAGAGTGCCTACAGAACCCACAAAGTTCACAGACGCATTGGATCACCATGAGATCATGCAGAAAGGCATAGTTAGATAATGATCGAAGGATTACAGTTGAAATCGATTGAGGAAATAGTCGACGACATGACAGAGGCCTATACCAAGGGAGACTACCTTGATGGATACACCCAGGATGGCGATGACGCATTGATGGGACCTAAGAAGTTCGGAGAGCGATTCCATAGCATCTGCCTAGGGTTCGGATACAGGGAGTCAGAGATCATACCCGCAAAGATGGAGATCGAAGAGTGGTGTCAAGAGCATCTGACACATCTAGAAAGTAAGTTCAGATGACCAATGAAACACATAAGCACCATTTCCAGGTTGCTGACATAGGCGGTTGGGACTTGGACCAAGACAGAAGTATAGTACCAAGCATCCATTCCGCCCTAAAGCGACAGGGCATAGAGGGAGTGGTGGACGGAGACGAGATGAACAATGCTTCATTCACCGTTTGGACCTACTCACCCAGAGTGGTGGTAGAAGAGGCTTTGAAGGCCGACGGTATCGAACTAGAGGACTAGTTCTATTTCACAATTTTGGATTTGATTGGTGCCTTGGCACCTATTCTTTTGGCCACCGACTTGCCCTTGTTCTTGGCCTTCTTGATCTGTACACCTTGCAACCTCTTTGATCCTGCTCCAGACCTTTTGGTCATGGCCAGTTTCTTGCCTGCTATGCCGGCCTTGGCCTGACGCTTCTTCCTGATCTTGGCAGACTTCTGTGGATCCGTCTTCTGGAAACAGGTGCTGGGTTTGGCCACAATACGGCCTTTCCTGGGTCCGGATGAGCATCTGAATCCTTGCTTGGGTGCCTTGCCTTTGGTACGCCTCAGGATCTGGCTCACGCCCTCCGCAATGGCCGAATGATCCGGGTGGGTTTCAATGCTGTCAACCTCTAGTGCCGAGATATTTTCTGATACTGTATCCTGTGGCACTATATCTTGTGTCTGATCGCCTTTGATGGCACTGGATATTGTGGCACTAGATTTTGTATCTTTTGATTCTTTTGACGCTAAAGTGATTTCCGATATCTTCATACAAGTATTTATTGACCTTACACCTAACTCTACTAAACCTTACTGATGCTTAAACTGATGCTTAAACTGATGCTTAAACCTAAGAACTGATAACATTTTGTTACGGGTGCTACAATCTGCACAAGATCAACTTGACATGGACGGATGTGTTAAATACACATGCAATGAAAATATTCGAGATATACAACACAGACGAGAACATAGGACCAGCACCGACCAGTGCCTGTAGCAGGCCAGCAAAGGATCTACCTGCGTCATGGATATCGTCATGCAAGTCACAGGGCAAGCGAAAACGTACCGGTAATAGAAGTGAGAAGATCGGCGGCAAGACAATGAAAGTCAGTGGCAAGCGGATCAAAGGCCGTAAGTACGGTGGGCCAACACCAGACTATTCAAAATAATCTCTGAAATCAAAGACCTAATAGCGAGCCAATAGCGAGCCATTGTAGAATAGTTGGTATATTAAATACTTACATAATGGAAAAATCACAAATCAAATTCACATTCATAGACAACAAGGATTTCCACACCAAACTGGAAAACGTGTCACAGGCTGTGTTGCATCACCTGACAATGACCTGCAACATGGAGATAATCCCCAAGACGGATGCCACTATCTCCGTTTTTAGGACACTGCCCAAGCAGGAAGGTGGCAAATGCTATTACCCTTTCTTTTTGAGAGAACCATTCAGTTTAGAAAACATAGACTTCTGTGAATTCATTGAACCGCAACATCTCAAAATGATGCAGGAAAAAAAAGTCGTCCCATTGGTTGTGATGACCTCAGAGCTCTGGGTACTATTCAACCTTGAACCTAACAGGATATTTCGCAACAGTCCATATTTCCACGTGATAAAAAAATTGGAGAAGCACGGGATCAAGGAGCAGGATGTGGTATGGCTGACCTGCGACAGGTATATACCAAAGGATCCGAGGATCAAGGCCCGATTTCTGCATTTCGATTATTTCCTAGAGCAACAAAAAGTCTTACAAAATGAATTCAACACACTCGAAAAGATAGAGCACAGGTTCATCAGCATGGCACAAGGAATACACAGACACCACAGGTACGCGATGTCCTACAACCTTTACAAAGAGAACTTATTACAACATGGGCTCAGCTCTTGTCCAGAATATGAAAATTTCAGTTACGTAAATGCAAAAAGATTTGAACTTACCAACGATTACATGAGTAAATTGTCAACGTTTGACAGCCAAGTGTTTGAAAGATGGAAGAACACATTACCAACCAAGATAGACGGAAAGGAGAACATGCATCAGAGAAGATGGGATGAAGGACATTTATTCGAAAAAGTGTTTCTCATGATTTCTAATGAGACACATCATCCAGATGACACTGTCTTTATTACTGAGAAAACTTACCGGTGCATTAATTACTGCCGACCTTTCTTGATAAACGGTGACAGGGGATCACTTGGCTACCTTAAGGAAATGGGTTTCCAGACCTTTGGAAGTTTTTGGGACGAGTCCTACGATGATGAAAAAACCGATCAAGCAAGGATCTCAAAAATCACAGCGATCCTGAAAAAAATTTCTGGAACGAGCAACGCTGAATTACTGGCCCAATATAAGGAAATGAAGCCAGTGCTTGAGCATAATTACAATTTGTTGAAGAACTACAAACAATGGAATCAATTGAATTAATATGAACATCATCTACGGAATCAAGATCGGATTTATAGGACTGGGCAAACTTGGAATGCCATGTGCAGAAGCAATACGTAAAAAAGGATTCGATGTTGCAGGATATGACATCGCACACAAATCAAGTGATCTTGTTGAGATCAGAGACTCCATAGAAGATGTGTGTCGAGACAGGGACATTGTGTTTGTGGCAACACCGACCCCACACGAGGAAGGCTACGACGGGAGGGAGCCCACCAGTCACTTACCTGTAAAGGATTTCAACTATGACGCTGTCAAGAAAGTGTTGACCAAGTGCAACAAGCATATGGGAGTGACACAGAGCCTCGTGCTGATATCAACTGTGTTGCCTGGAACAATCCGGAGAGAGTTGGCACCTTTGGTGACCAATGTGAAACTACTATACAATCCTTATTTGATAGCAATGGGTACAGTGGCGGAGGATATGATCAATCCTGAGATGATCATGATAGGCACTAAGAAGGGCGTGTACAAAACTGCCTATAAGGCACAGCAACTCGAGGCATTTTACAATCAGTTCTGTGACAACTTCCCTCGTGTAGAGTTTGGCACATGGGAAGAAATTGAAGCAATGAAGATATTCTATAACACGTTCATCAGCAACAAGATCGCACTGGTCAATATGATACAGGATGTTGCACAAAAACTTGGCAACATGGATGTGGACAAGGTCACGCAGGCACTTGCCAAAAGCACAAAGAGGATAGTGAGTCCGGCCTACATGAAAGCAGGCATGGGAGATGGTGGTGCGTGTCATCCAAGGGATAATATTGCACTGCGATGGCTTGCAAAAGATTTGGATCTAGGGTATGACATGTTCGAAAGTATAATGACAGCACGTGAACAGCAGGCAGAGTCGATGGCAAAAGCCATACTAGAACACGGAAACAGTGTGTGGTTCTCATCAGATTCATACAAACCAGGAACTCAATTGGTGGACGGATCATATTCATTGTTGTTGCAACACTATGTTAGGAAGCACGGTGGAACGTTGGCCAATGGCATAGACACACCCGTTGAAGTGATTGTCAGGGTGCATGAGTCAGACCATTTCACATGTGATGAAAACACAATAATATTTGATCCATGGAGATCATATCCAAAGGCGGAGAATGTCATTTATTATGGAAAATGATGTGTGGGGTGTCAGTTGGAATCCAGGTAACATGGGACACATGCTTAGGTGTGCAATTGCCATACAGTTGTACAACGTAGAAATTGATCTCAACGATAAAAGTGATTCTCACCTTGAAGACAAAAAACCTTCGGTACAAGAAATTAAATCGTTTCATCCACACGATGACAATATTATTCCAGAAGGAATGAAAGTAGTTAGACCATACTTTGCTTCAAAACAACTTTCATATTTTCCAAAATATCTACATTACTGTAAATTTTTTGGCTTTTTTCCTGACGGCGATACCATGCACGAGTATTACAATATCACCGAAGGAGAAAACTTTTATAAGGGACTTCTTACTAACATATATTGGCATGTTCCTGACAACAGTGAGTCGCAAAAATGTTTTGACATTAAAATGGATAATTTTTTTGATAACTTCGAACTCTTTGTTAAAAACTTTGAAGAATTTGTTGGTCAGAAAATAAAGCAAAAGACTTTTGATTTCCTGGAAAACAAACGCCTAAACAATCTGTCCCACCTTGATGATTTCAAAAACAAAGTAGTAGCCAGTGTTGATTGTATTGCAAGGCAGGAGGCCAAAGACATAGGGTCACTGCACGATTATGAAAAACTCCTAATAGTATCAACCTATGTGCAAGGTAACTGGGATCTAACCTCTCGATTTTTACGAAACTACAATAACGAAGAATTGAAGAATACCATGCAGATACACAATTTTATACATGCAGACGGTTAAAATATTTTATCTTGTGGATCTGAACACCTTCAAAGGCACTTATAACAAAGAAAGCACGGGTGGCAGATACTGTTTTGTGAATTCTAAAAATGAAAAGATTGTCACTAAGTCTCTAGACCAGTTCTTGCGTGAAGATCAATCGTCATTCCTTGGTTTTCTTAAGGGTAGTGACTGTGATCTGAGACAGGCTTTTGATTTTAAAACTTTTTTACACTTAGATGATGCTGTCGAGCAATTTGCGATAAAGTGGCATGAACACGTCAAACCATTCATCTCCAAAACAACATACGAACTAGTGGACAACAACAAAGGTTTAAAGATCAGACTGGATTTTGTTAATAACGAGGATTTAGAGCAATTCAATAGAATATGTGAAAACGAGTCAATCGGTCATGGTTTTGAACGTTGTAAATTAGGTGCTTTTTATGATATGGAACAACACTATTATGGTAAGTAAGTACAAACGAGGATATAAAAAATGGCTGAAAGAGAACTAAAATACACTTTCTATTCTAAGGATAGAGAAACAGATAATGTAGTCACATACTCCAGTGTTGACAATGCCAAGGCCTGCATAGGGTTTAGCAGTGATTGGGATTTCACAAAAGGTAGCCCATCTTGGAGCCTTGCCGAAAGCAACACTAGATTGGTTTTGACTTGGGTTTTCACAGATTCTCAAGCAGATGATCAATTGGCTGTCCATAACGCCGTCAAAGGAGACACATGGAAGTTGACATACGCTAGTGATTCACATCTTTTTGAGTCTTACAGAGAAGATGACAAATCCCATTACAAAGCCTGGGGCGATATAAGATCTAAGGACTAACCACAAAAAAAGGGCGATACAGTTAAGCACCGCCCCTTAGAATTAGTTTAATTACGCAGAGTAATTAATTACTTTTCTTCCTGATTTCTTTAATAAAGAAATGATGTTTGACTTCATAGTCAAAGCAGAGTTCTTAGGTGCAACACCTAAAACTTCTACAGTAAAGTCCAAACCTTTTGATAACAACTTGTTAGTCGCTGTTTTTCTTGCAGTGTTTTTTACTGCTAGGTTTTTGAACTTGATTTTACCACCGTGTACTTCACCATTCACTTTGTAAGTTGAAGCCGGTTCCGCAAATACACCAATTTGCTTCGCTCTTGATTTGAAGTTTCTTGTGTATACAACGTATTGTGTTGAGTTTGCCATGGTTTTTGTTTCCTTCTTAGTAGATGGAAAAAGTGTATTAAACATACCTTTTAGCATATTGTTTCCTTTTCCTTTATTGTTATTATATGGTTACGTAACTCTGGAGTTTCAATCTCTGTTATCCTACGTTCCATAATACAATTATATACTAGAAAGTGTATTGTGTCAACCTTGGCATAAAGATCAACTTTTATGCGACTATTTTTCCTTGTAGTCCGGTACCGCGAACAGGTCTATGCCCTCATCCAACAACTTGTTGGTCTCTTCCTTAGTTGGCTTACCATAGAACTTCTGGTCACGTTTGCCCTTGTGTGCCTTCCTGGCCTCACGGGCGAAGTTCTTGCCAACGTCCTGGTAATCTTTCTTGATTTTCTTATTCAACTTCTGTAGTATCTGTTCCGCAGTCTCGCCCATGACGAAGTAGTCATCCGGAATAGTTTTCTTCTTCTTGGGCAGTTTCACCGAAATGGTGGCTAGTGCTTTGTCTACTGCCGTGCTGTCGCACATGGGACAGTTGATAAGTCCCTTGTTCTTCTGTCTCTTGTATTCATTGAGGTCTGGGAACCAACCCTCGAACTCGTGTTCGCATCTGCATCTCATTTGATATTTTATCATAATATTATTTACATTATATACTTGACTTGAAGAAGTGTCTACTATAATATATGAGTATGGCAATAAATGTTTCAGGATAC
>CAJQJC010000012.1 GCA_905478565.1 uncultured Candidatus Pelagibacter sp.
CAAGTTGGTCCTTTTATAAATAATTCATATAAATAAGTACATAAGACAAAGGATTTAAACACTATGGCAACAGTAGAACCAAAATCAATGGCAGTATCATTAGCAACGCCTCCTGGACAGATGTTCACGGTGGATATTGCTCAATCGGCCTTTCTAGACACAGAAACAGTAAACGGTGGAAGATGTTCACCTTGTCATGCAGATGACTTCGCGACAGCACCAACCACACTAGCACAATCTTTGCTTGTATCAAGAGGTTTATTAAGATTCAAACTGATGATGGACAAATTACAGATCAGATCTAATGTTAAATTAGCGAACATTGTTACCACATATGCCAGTGATGCAGGTGATAACCCTATCACAGATTTAAATTTTACTTTAATATTTGAGAACGCAGACTTCGTACCAACAACTGGTACTACAATCGATGGTTCAACTGCAACCACGACCAAAGCACAATTCATCAGAGACAAGATTGCTGAGGCACTGAACGCCGATCACACAGAGAAAATGAGTGTGTTTAATCCAACTTCAGGTACGGGCAATATCAGTGACATAGAAGTTACTGTTGGTCAAGTGATGATACAGGAAGGTGAGATAGTTGAAGCAATCACAGTGACCGAAGTTACAACTTTCAGACCAAACACTGCGAACCAAACACCTACAGACAACGCACTGACTTACTCAGCAGAGTAATTTTTATTTGTTTTTTTATTAAAAAAATTTAATATTAATCGTCTGCGTAGGTTATCCCAGATCCCGATGTGGTGAATTCTGTGCTGTGATCTCCGGATGATCTGTAAGTGGATTTCCATGCCGCCACCCAAATTGCATATTTCGCCTTTGTAGTTGCCCTGTCGGCTTTGGTGTTTGCTGGCGTTCCTGTGTTGGTTGCATGTGCGATACCGTTGGGTTGGAATGGCCTAGTTGGCCTGTTTAAGGTGTTTTGGTATCCTGCTAATAGTGTTAGTGCCATACACATATTTACCAAATGTTTCAGTAGCATTAAAACAGGCTTTATGCTATAGTAAATACACTTTATAAAAATGTTTATAGCGATACTCACATTACTATCGGCACTGTCCATATCAGGAGTGGCAATCTTCTACTCCGTTATCGGCCTCGCGACCATATTCCCAGGTGCTTTCGTGCCTGTTGTGATCATGGGCGGAGTGTTAGAGATAGGCAAACTGATAACGGCCTCATGGCTGTACAGGAACTGGAAGTTCACTCCTTTTATGCTCAAGACCTATCTGACGACGGCGGTCATAATATTGAGTTTAATCACAAGTATGGGTATCTTTGGATTCCTATCCAAAGCACACCTGGAACAGAACCTTGCGTCTGACACCTTGATACAACGTATACAGATACTGGAAGACAAGATAGAGAGTGAGAAGATGTCCATAGAAAGACAGACTCTAGTGATCAACAGGGCCGAGAAGGCCATCAACAGAGACACAGGAACGGCGTCAGGCGACATAGAAGTACAGCAGTCGATCATAGCAGATGCCAACGAGAAACTGAAAACACTACTTACGGTCGAGACCAACACAATAAGAGATCTAAACGACAGGTTGAATACAACTGTTAAAGATCTCAATGACAGGCTCAAGACACTGGACAAGAACGTCAGTGATGTGCTGACTTCAAACAAATCATTCTTCAATGAGGAGAAGGCGGCGGCAGATCTTAAGGCAAGCCAGAAAGCGGAACGTAAAGAAATAGCCAACAAGATGGCAGAAGCACAGCAAACAATAGCGATCAAGATAGCAGAAGCAGAGAAAAGGATCGCTGAACTCAAAGCGGATCACAAACAGGAGATCGCAAAGGCACAGGAGATCATAGCGAACATGAGGACAGGATCTCAGGACAACAAGGGCCAGTTCGCCAAAGAGATAGAAACAGCAGAGAAGAAGATATTCGACTCACAGGGCAACATAGATTTATTCATAGTGGAGAAGCAACCACTTGAGAAAGAGATGTTGACTCTTGAAGCAGAGATAGGACCTGTGAAGTACATAGCGGCGTTGGCAGTGGATTGGGGTATAACGGACCAAGTTGAAACTAGCAAGGCTGTAAGGTGGGTTATATTGCTGTTAATCGTGGTGTTTGATCCATTAGCAGTATTACTATTGATCGCGGCCAACCAATCATTGATGAGAAGATTTCCACCAGAAGCACCCAAACCACAGGAAATAGTTGATCTGGAGAAGCCAGACGAAGAGGGCATTGATCTAAAATGGAACGCAATGATGGACAAGACTGATGCTGTGGCAAAGATGGAACTGGCCACAGAACAACTACAGGAATGGAAAGACAAACTAGAGGCGTTCAACAACAAAGTACCGAAACCAGAGGACAGACCGGTTGAGATCATACAGGAAGACGATGGTGTGATACCACACATAGATCTCGTAGGTCAAAAAAAAACTGAAGACGAAGAAATAGTAGCAGATAACACCATAGACGGGTTTGACCCAGACGAGGTCATGTTTGATGCGATCACAGAGCCAGCAGTTGACAAAGAGAAGCAACTGGAAGAATTCAAGAAACGTGAGGCGGAAGAAAAACAAGCATTAGAAGAGTATGCACGTAAGGCCGCAGAGCACGAAGACGCAACAACAGTGACCGTAGAAGAGGCATTGAAAATGTCAGAAGCAGAAAGTGTTGAGACACCAATACAAGAAGAACGTATCAACCCAGATTTCACAGAGGTAATCGAACCTGAATCAAAGGGAAAACACCCAAAGAAAAATACAGTGGCGTCGTTAGGACAAAGAATAGTAGAATCCAAGACCGGAAAGGTGGTAACGCCCCCAAAGCCAACACTGAGTAATTGGCAAAGGGCTGAATTACTCGACAACTTCCATAAAGAACACGGCAACTTCGAGGACGTAAAAGAATACGTACAGAACGAAGAACAAAATGAAAAGTCATTATGGAACAAGTCAAAGAACATGACCAGCGAGATAGACTATCATGGAAGAATGGAACAACGAATAAATGACCTCATGTCTAAAATTGAAAAAAAAGAAATAAAATTAGAAGATCTATCCCAAGACGATCAAAGAGTCATTAACGAAATAAACAATCAGAAAAATGACGGATAAAGATTCCCTTATTGGCAATATGGGTAAGTTGATCATAGTGACACCACCTTCTATGACCCGTCCCCGGGATATCAGTTTTACCATTTTAAATTTAAATGACGAGCAAAAAACATTGTTTACAAATAAACTGAACGAGTTGTTTCCAGAAAATGAAATCACACTCTTTGTTTGGGATAAATCGAATGTAGAAGACAGATGGGTGTATGAGGCCAATCTTAACAGTGATTACGTGATCCAAGGAGACACAGACATCACGAAACAAATAGAAACAATAAAGGCAAAATATGACAGAAGAAAGTTTGATTTGTAATTTTTGTGGTAAGTCCAGGAAGGACGTCACAAAAATGATCGTTGGCGCCAGCAAGACATCGATCTGTAACGAGTGTGTGAAACTGTGCGTGGAGATACTAGACGAGGACATAGTCAAGGCCCGTAAGGAGAAACTTTACTCTGGCGACAAGAACATTTTGAATCCAGTGTTGA
Organism: uncultured Candidatus Pelagibacter sp.; assembly: GCA_905478565.1. GTDB lineage: Bacteria > Pseudomonadota > Alphaproteobacteria > Pelagibacterales > Pelagibacteraceae > Pelagibacter. The sequence continues at coordinate 3,600 of CAJQJC010000012.1, forward strand.
TCAAAGAACATCTAGATCAATATGTCATAGGGCAGGATGCCGCCAAGACGGTGTTGAGTGTGGCAGTGGCCAATCACTACAAGAGAATAGTGCAACCACCAATCGACTTCGACCTAGACAAATCCAACGTCATGGTGTTGGGAGCCACTGGTGCGGGCAAGACCTTGTTGGCAAGAACAATAGCAAAGTACCTGGACGTACCATTCGCAATAGCAGACGCTACAACACTGACAGAATCAGGTTACGTGGGTGACGACGTGGAGAATGTGGTACAGAAACTGTATGCCAATGCAGGCGGAGACCTAGAAAAAACACAAAAGGGTATTATATTCATAGACGAGATTGATAAGATTTGCAGGAAAGGTGAAAACACTTCTCTGACCAGAGACGTTTCAGGTGAAGGAGTGCAACAAGGACTACTCAAGATTGTGGAAGGTACAGAATGCAGGGTACCCCCAATGGGTGGTCGTAAACATCCTGATCAACAGACCATCACCATAGACACATCAGACATACTGTTCATAGTGGGTGGTGCATTTACTGAGTTAGAAAAACAGATTCGATCAAAACAATCAGGTGGAATGGGGTTTGGAACAAAACTTAAAGAACAAGACGACAAGAACTACCTGAGTGAAGTTCAACCAGAGGACCTGATCAAATACGGACTGATACCAGAATTCGTAGGAAGGTTCTCCATGCTTACAAATGTAGATCCACTGAACGAAACACAGTTGATACGTATTCTTACAGAACCCAAGAACGCCATACTGAAGCAAACCAAGTACCTGTTTGGATTGGACAACATAGACATTGAGTTTACCAAAGAAGCCAAACAGAGCATAGCACGTAAGGCCAAAGAATTAGGAACCAACGCAAGGGGGCTGAAAAACGTAGTAGACACAGTGGTTCTACCATACCAGTTTGATGCGGAGGAGATGAGAAACAGAGGAGTAACCAAAATACAGATAACTAATGAGGTGGTTGACAAGGGTGCTGACCCTGTGTTAGTATTTAAAAAAGCAAATGGAATATCAAAAAAACAAAATTAGACCCAAGTTCAAAAAGACAGAGAGACCGTTAGGTTTCCAGGGCTACTACGTGGAAGTGCGTGAAGGCGAAGACGCCATCAGGGCATACAGGAAGATCAAGAGATGGATCAAGGAAGACAAGTTCATTGACCAGATCAGGGCCAACAACACTTACCAAAAACCATCAGAGATCAAAGTCGAGAAAGCCAAGGAACGTAGGAAGGTACTACGAAAATTGCGTAGGGAACGTGACAGTTTCATATCAATGCGTCCACAAAGAGGCAGATAATTTTACCAAACACACTCGTAATTTGACATATAGCACATATATGTTATAATAAATAAAGTTGAAGATTGCTTTAGATAGGATCTTCATACATTAACCTTGCTAACAATAGGAGGAAAGCAATGACAAAACATCTATCTATTTTTAATAACCTAAGACCATACACAGTGGGATTCGACGACTGGTTTGATCACTTCGATGCCATGATGGACGACAGTTTCTTCAGGGGGGCTGGCAATTTTCCACCATACAACATAGTGAAAACCGGCGAGAACACCTACGACGTTGAACTTGCACTTGCAGGATTTACCAAGGATGACATCATAGTCGAGTACAAGGAGAACTTGCTCACTGTGAAATCAAAACCCAACAAAGATCCAGCAGATGAAGTTGAGAAATACGACGACGGAGTGCAACACAGAGGCATCTCAAAGAGAATGTTCACAAGAACATTTACTATTGCCAATGATGTTGAGGTCAAAGGTGCAGAACTCAAAGATGGTTTGCTTAAAGTGAGCATGGAAAGAATAATTCCAGAGCACAAGAAGGCCAAACTTATCGACATCAAGTAAAGCATGAAATGGATGGGGTGGTAAAACACCCCTTCCAAATTGACAATCGTGTTAGATATGCTATAATAAGGTATGACAATGACAGATATACAAACACTGACAAAAGAAAAGATCAAACTAGACGAACCTGGAATGTACGATGTAATTTTCCTAAACGACAACATCACAACAATGGAGTTCGTCGTGAAGGTGCTTAAACAGATATTCGGCAAGACACCGGAGCAGGCACAGAACATCACGACAAAGATACACCAAGACGGACAGGGCATCGTTGGCTCGTACACACATGAAGTTGCCGAACAGAAAGGCATAGAGACAACACTTGCGGCCAGACAGGAGAACTTCCCACTGCAGGTCAAAGTCAAGAAGCAGTAATGGATCTCAGGCACTACGTCAGAGAAAATCAGCAAGTGATGGATTTCGTGCAACACGCAACTCCAGGAGTGATTGACAAGTACGTGGGCACACTAGACTACGCCACCGCTAGGTTCAACACCATACTATTGAAGTTATCACAGGATCCGCTGAGAGCGGACGAGCACAGCAACGAGATAGATGAGTGCTTCAATATAATACAGAGGTTCCATGCTGACACCAAAAGATATTTGATGTGGCACCACCTGTTTAAACCAATCATGGCACTCAAACTGCACTGGGCAGGAACAACACAGATACCAAAGATAAAGTTTTTGCTCAACAAGATCCATAATTAATGGTATGAGTATCTGGGCAGAATTCAATCCGCTGACATCTTGTGTCATAGGCACATTGCCTGAGGCCCATGATATTATTCCGCACACAAAACTAACAAACAGGCACACAAATTATTTTACGGAGATAGTCAACACAGCCAAACAAGAACTCGATGACCTCGAGAAGACGCTGAAGAGTTTCAATGTGAAGACCCACAGAAGCAAACAACACTATCCTATACACAACGGTAAGACAATAACTACACCACCTCTGGCCGTCAGAGATATCTTCAATGTGTATGGCAATAGCCTGTTCAAAGGAAACTTTGCCTGCGAGTGGAACAAAGAGGTCCCACGTTCATGTGATCATGTGCTTGAACAATATGAATTCCATGACGTCAAGTTGTTGCCCACTGAAGATGTTTTCTTCAATGGAGACTTCGGCAACTTTGATCCTGAAATAGATCTGCATAGACCCATGTTCCATCCCCCAATGTCATTGCGTATAGGAAACGATATAGTCATTGCAAAACGATTCGGGAGAGAAGGCAATCAAAAGGGCAAGGACCAATACGAACAGTGGTTGAAGTCTGTGAATCCAAACGTGAGAATGCACTTGGTAGACACAGAAGGTCACCTCGATTCACAGATCTTTTTGGTACGTCCTGGATTGATGCTTACCTGTTTACAACCTAGGCAACTGCCAGCATTTTTTGATAAGTGGGAAAAAATACAGGTCGAATCGGTGACATCACAACTGTTGCACAAGAAAAACGTACACAGGCACAAGAAATTTCATCCAGTGATAGCACAATGGTTCTATAATTTCCTAGAAACTTGTACAGAGGAGACCTATTTTGATTTAAATAGTCTTAGCATAAACGAAGACACGGTTTTGTTTACGGGCACTCATCCTGCACTTTTTAGAAAACTAGAAAAAAAAGGAATCTCCTGCGTGCCGATAAGCATGAAAGCAACCACATTCTGGGACACCGGTGTTCATTGTGCTACAAATGATATTGAGAGATCTGGTAAGTTGGAGAATTATGCTTAACTGGTTATTTTGGGCAATACCACAGAACTACATAAGACGTTACCTATTCACGTTCTGGCTGGTGATGTTCTTCCTACCAGGATACATTTTGGGATTGCATTTCACCAAACTTGGATTTATAATAAACTGGCTCTGGTTCGACATCGTGTTCTACGGTTGGTACAGGGCAAAACAAATGTTAGGAGACGACGAATGAAAGCAGTAGTATGGAGCAAACCGGCCTGTCCTTATTGTGAGAAGGCCAAAAACCTGTTGAAGAACAAGGGCATAGAGTACGAAGAGAAGAACATAGCGGAAGGCCACAAAATACAGGACCTATTGGAACTTGTGCCCAATGCAAGAACCATGCCGCAGATATGGTTAGGTGAAGAGCACATTGGTGGTTATTTTGAACTGGAGAAGAAACTTGGTTAGTTGACAAATACCAATACATAGTTTAAAATTACTTTAACAAAGGAATAAGAATGATAAAAGAAGCATTAGTAAAAAAATTAGAAGGTGAGATAGAAGTTGCGAAAGCAGATCTAAGGACCTTCCTGGCAAATCCCATGGGTGTTGCAGAACACATCGACTACGTGATCACTGCTGAGAAGAAACTCGAAGCACTCGCCCACGCAGAAGATAAACTAGAATCGCTGACGAAGTTATAAAGTGACATACACAGTCAACGACAAGTGTATAATGTGTAAACACACAGACTGCGTTGAAGTGTGTCCAGTTGATTGTTTCTACGAAGGTGAGAATATGCTGGTCATTAATCCAGACGAGTGTATAGATTGTGGGGTGTGTGAGCCGGAGTGTCCGGAGGACGCAATACTGCCAGACACAGATGAAGAGGGTGCCAAATGGGTGGACTTTAACGGCAAGTGGTCACAGGAGTGGGCGGTGCTCACAGAGAAGAAAGACCCTCTGCCGGACTATGAGAAGCACTCGGGAGAACAAGGAAGATTAGAAAAATATTTTAAAGACAAATAATGAAAGAACAATATGA
>CAJQJC010000013.1 GCA_905478565.1 uncultured Candidatus Pelagibacter sp.
CGTCCAAGCCCCAACCCAGTTTATTAAACCAAATCTTCTTGTTCCTATTTTATATTTTTTTGTAATTTCAACCATTGATAGTCTTATAACTCCTATTTTAAAAAAACTGTGCAAAACTAAATCTACTCACAGCCAGAATGCGTTTTAGTGTTTTAAACCACAATATAATGCTCTAAGTTTTATTTAAATACTAAATACAGTAAAAATATACTATGAGTTGGACAGACGAAAAAGTAGAAAAACTTAGGGAACTTTGGAAAAAAGGCCATACTGCAAGCCAAATTGCTGAAGTATTAGGCGATACTACACGTAATGCAGTTATTGGAAAAGCTCACAGATTAAATTTAGAGGCCAGAGCACCCTCTAAGAACTCAGGAGCACCTGCATCTAGCGATAATAGGCAGGTTAAAAGAAGTCCCACACCAACTTCTAGAAAAGCTAAATTCCAGTCCATTTTATTAGATAAGAATTTTGAACCAGAAAACCCCAAGTCATTAGAAAATTTAACAGACGAAACTTGCAAATGGCCAATAGGTCATCCAAATGAAGAAAAGTTTTATTTCTGCGGAAGAAAACCTGAAGGCGAATTTCCATACTGTAAGCTACATGTTTTATATGCCTTTCAGCCTAAAGGCTCAAAAGAAGAAGTACTTGAAAAAGGCGATGAAGTTCCAGAATTTATCGAGAAAAAAGTTAAGTCAGCTGGTTAATAAATCTAAAATATTAAAATTTTGTAACAATGAGTTTTGTTAAAAAATACCTCAAATGGTTTAGCACCTTTTTAGTACTAACAGGAATTCTCTTAACTAATTTAAATATGTATCCAATTAACATAATGTTTCATGGCGCAGGTGTTGTAGGTTGGACTATTGCTGGTTTTTTATCAAAGGATAAAGCAATCCTAACAAACTTTGGTTTGCAAATACCTTTGTTTCTAATCGGTTTTTATCAATTATTATTTTAATGAAAAATAGAATATTTATAGGTGAATTTGTTGGTAGTGCTTTTTTAGTTATGATCATAGTTGGTTCTGGAATCATGGCTCAAAACCTAACTAGAGACTTTGCCGTCATGTTATTAGCTAATACTCTAGCTACTGGCGCGGGTTTGTTTGTTTTAATTAATTCTATTGCAGATATATCTGGTGCTCACTTTAATCCTGCAGTTACAATGGTGATGTATTTTACAAAAAAAATTAAAAAAGATTTAATTGTTACCTATTTAAGTGCTCAAATTTTAGGTTGTTTATTGGGAGTAATGCTCGCAAACTTTATGTTTGAATTACCTTTAATTGAACTATCTAAAAAAGTAAGACCTGGATTTAATATCTTTATTGCTGAACTTATTGCTACCTTTGGTTTAATTTTTATTATATTTGGTACATTAAAAAAAGGTTCAACTTCGGTAGCTGCGTCTGTTGCAACTTATATTACTGCAGGCTATTGGTTTACTTCTTCGACTTCTTTTGCAAATCCTGCAGTTGCATTAGCCAGAACTTTCACAGATACATTCACAGGTATTAGTTATTTAAATACTCCAAGTTATATAGTTGCAGAAATACTAGGTGGGATAATAGCAGTTTTTGTTATTAAAAAAATAATCTTAAAATAATTAAAAAGATATTTATAATATATTTTACTTTATTAATTTTCTAGAGAGTATCCAGCTGAACGAACGGTTCTAATTAAAGGTTTTACGCCATCAATATTAATTGCCTGCCGTAGTCTCGTAATGTGAACATCAACAGTTCTCGACTCAACATTAATATCATCTCCCCAGACTTGCTCTAATAATTGGTCTCTAGAATAAACTCGCTTTGGTTGCTTAATTAAAAAGTTTAATAATTTATATTCTTTTGGACCGAGATTTATTTCTTTTTCTTTTCTAGATACTTTCATTGAAACTCTATCTATCTTTAAATCTAAATAAATTGCCTCATCGCTAACTATATTTGGTTTTACTCTTTTCAATAGGGATTTTATTCTTACAAGTAATTCGGGAAAACTAAAAGGTTTTGTCATGTAATCCTCGGCCCCTGTGTTAAACCCTTTTATTTTGTCTTCCTCTTCGCCTTTTGCTGTGAGCATTATTACAGGAATATTCTTTACAGTTTTATCTTGTTTTAAATATCGACATATTTTAATTCCAGAAAGATCAGGTAACATCCAGTCCAAAAGAATTAGGTCAGGGACTTTTTCTTTAATGGTTTCTAGTGCTTCTTCTCCATTTGCACTTGATGATACTTTAAAACCTTCTTTCTCAAGATTGTATTGCAATAATTCTTGTATTGGTTTTTCATCTTCAACAACAAAAATATGTGCATTCATCAGCTATCTATTGGTTTTCCTTTAGGTCTTGCTCCCTCTAAGTATTCGCCTTCAATAAGATAATAAAGGGACTCCGCAATATTAGTAATATGGTCACCAGCTCTTTCGATGTTTTTGGTTACAAAAAGTAAATGAGTTGCTATTTCTAAATTTTTTTTATCGCTTTGAAGATAATTTGCAACCTCATTCATAGCTAAGTTTGTAAGATCATCTACTTGTTCATCTTTTTTCCAAATTTCGATTGATTTGTCTTTTGACTTATTTAAATAAGCATCTAGAACTTCTTTCAATTGTTTTTGAACCAAATCTCCTAGTCTTCTTAAGCTTCCAATAAGTTCATCTGGTAAATCAATAGGTAGAGGTTTAACTTTCTTTGCAATACTTTTAGCTAGGTCACCGATTCTTTCTAAATCATGGGATATTTTCAATGTTGATAATGTTATTCTTAAATCTACTGCCATAGGTGCTCTTTTAACTAAAACAGTAGTAATTTGTTCATCAATAATTGATCTGAGTTCATTAATGCTTCCATCATTTTTTACTATTTTATCTACTGAATCTTTATCCACTTTAATCACTGCAGCCATTGCTTCTGCTATTTGAGTTTCTGTCAAACTTCCCATTTTAACAAGATTGTCGTTTAGACTTTGCATTTCCTCTTCATAAGACTTTACTGTATGTCCTGTACCTGCCATTTATCCAAACCTTCCCGTTATGTAATCTTGTGTCATTTTGTTTGACGGATTTTTAAAAATCTTATCTGTACTATCTACCTCAATGATTTTACCCATATGAAAGAAACCTGTTTTTTGGGAAACTCTTACTGCTTGGGCCATCGAGTGAGTTACAATAACAATTGTGTAGCTTTTTTTCAATTCATCAATTAATTCTTCAATTTTTGCTGTGGCAATAGGGTCTAAAGCTGAGCAGGGCTCATCCATCAATATTACTTCTGGACTAACTGAAAGTGCTCTTGCGATACATAGTCTTTGTTGTTGCCCTCCAGATAAACTTGTGCCTGGTTCATCTAAACGATCCTTAACTTCATCCCATAGGGCTGCTTTTTTTAAACTTGTCTCCACTATATTGTCCATTTGATTTTTTTCTTCTGCTAAGCCGTGAATTATAGGGCCATAAGCAATATTATCATAAATACTTTTTGGAAAAGGATTTGGTTTTTGAAACACCATACCTATTTTTTCTCTTAGCATTACAACATCTACTTTTTTATCATTTATCTCAGAGCCATCTATTTCGATTGAGCCATCTACTTTACAAATATCAATCACATCATTCATTCTATTGATGCATCTTATAAATGTAGACTTTCCACATCCAGAAGGTCCTATCAAAGCTGTTACTTCTTTTTGGTTAATTTCCAAATTTATATTGAATAAAGCTTGTTTAGCTCCATAATAAACATTTAAGTTTTTAGCTTGTATTTTAATTTTTTTATTTTCTAGTTCCATTTTTTTTCAAATTTTTGTCTAAGATAAACGGCAATAAAATTCATTACAATTAGAAACCCTAGCAGCATCATTATAGTTGCTGATGTTTTTTCCACAAATCCTCTTTCAGCCTGCTCTGACCATAAGAAAACTTGCACAGGTAACGATGCTGATGGATCTACAGGAGTTCCTGGAATATCAACTACAAAGGCTACCATCCCTATTAATATTAAAGGCGCTGTCTCACCTAAAGCTTGTGCCAACCCAATAATCGTTCCTGATAAAGTTCCTGGCATAGCCAGTGGAACTACATGATGGAATACTGTTTGAAACTTTGATGCTCCAACTGATAAAGCTGCTTCTCTTATTGAGGGCGGCACGGCCTTTAAAGATGCTCTACATGGAATGATTATTCTTGGTAAAGTCATTAATGACAATGTAATTCCCGCAACTAAAGGTGTTGACCTAGGAAATTCCATAACACTTAACAATATGCCCAGACCGAGCAATCCGTAAACAATTGATGGTACAGCAGCAAGGTTATTTATATTTATCTCTATGAAATCGGTAATTTTATTTTTAGGAGCAAATTCTTCTAAATAAATCGAAGCCATGATCGCTATTGGAAATGATAAAATTAAACAAATAACGATTGTAAAAAAAGAACCCATTAAAGATCCACCAATTCCTGCTAGCTCTGGGTCTCTAGAGTCTCCTTTTGTAAAAAAATAATCATTAAACTTTTTTCCTATTTTGTCTTGTTCAACTAAGTTATCGTAAATATTAAGCTGAAAATTTGAAACTCGTCTCCTATCTTCTGGAAGATCTCTTGGAAAATTTCCTTTATTTAACTGATCAACATCATCAGATGCTGTTAAACGTATAGGTACTATATCATTAATTTTATTAGGTTTTTTTGATAAAACTCTCTTAACTTCGTATTCAAAATCTGGACTAAATAATCTAAGAACCTGTCTTTCCTCTTTAGCGTTCTGGCTGGGGAAAATTTTTAATATACTTTCTACAGACAGATCATAAAATTCAGCATTATTTAATGCTTCTTTTGTAATAGGGCCTTCTATTTCAAGTAAATTTGCATTGTAAATAATATCTACTTCAATTGTTGTTCGACTAAAAGCGGAGCTACCTTTTGATACGATATTTTGAATTAGCACTAAAACAAATATCATGGCTAATGATACTGATAAAATACCATAAAATTTAAATCTTTTTTCTGAATTGTATCTTTTTTTTAATCTTTCTTCTTTAGTCATATTTTTCCCTGTATTTTTTTACAACTCTCAAAGCGATATAATTCAAAAATAAAGTAGCAATAAATAATGTAAGACCTAGAGCAAATGCAGCTTGTGTCTTAGGGCTATCAAACTCTTGGTCTCCAACGAGTATCATAACAATTTGCGTTGTTATTGTTGTTGTAGACTCTAAAGGATTGATAGTAAGATTGGCTGCTAAACCTGCCGCCATCACTACTATCATTGTCTCTCCTATCGCTCTTGAGACAGCTAATAAAATTGAGCCAATAATTCCTGGTAATGCAGCAGGGATAACTACTTTTTTTATTGTCTCAGATTTAGTTGCACCAATAGCATAAGAACCCTCTCTTAAAGATTGAGGAACGGAATTAATAATATCATCTGACAAAGATGAAATATAAGGGATGATCATTATCCCCATAATTAATCCTGCCGCTAAAGCACTTTCAGATGATACAGTTAAACCTAAGCTTTCACCTAACGATCTAAAAAAGGGTCCTACAGTTAAGGCTGCAAAAAATCCATAAACTACAGTTGGTATACCTGCTAGTATTTCTATAATTGGTTTTGAGTACTTTCTTACGCTAGTACTTGCGTATTCTGCTAGATATATCCCCGCAAATAATCCGATTGGAACTGCAACACACATTGCTATTAATGCAATAAAAGCTGTGCCTGCAAAAAGCGGCACTGAACCAAAAGCATCTTTTAATTCTAAAAACTCTTCAGGAGTTATAGTTGAAGCGTCTCTCACAAAAGCTCTTTGCGGACTCCATGATGTGCCGAATAGAAAATCAATTATATTTATTGTAGAAAAAAATTTAATACTTTCAAATAATAATGAAGCTATAATTCCTAAAGTTGTTAAGATAGCTACCAGCGAAGAAGTGAATAACAAAATTTTTAATATTTTTTCTACATCATCTCTAGCTTTATTATTATTTTTTATCTTTTTGTAAGCGAAGACAACAGAAGCAATAATTGCTGAGGCAACTAACGCTATTTTTGAATTATGGGCAAGGTTGTTTAAGTAAGCATATCTTTCCGATGCAACTTTTATTTCATTAGTTATTTCACCTGAAAAATTACCATTAAAAAATGATAGTGTTCGTTCATAGAATAAATCTCTTGATTGTATATTTGAAAAATCACTTAAAATTAAAGTCTTAATAATTGTAGATTCAAATAGTGACCAACCACCAAAAATAATTAATGCAGGTAGTCCGCACCAAAGTGCTAAAAAATATCCATAATAAGCAGGAAGTGCATTTAATTTAATATTACCTGTAACAAGTTTACGGGCTTCTGACCTTCCAAAAAAATAGCTAGATAAACTAAAAGCTAGAATAATTGCCAGCAATAATAAATTCATCGTCAATGTTTAGCGGGGTTATGTTACAGATTTGTTAAATATTTAAACCTAGAATTGAGAACAAAAAAAAAGGCCGAATAATCGGCCTTTTTTTCATTAATTAACAAACGATTAATTTAATTTTATTGTAACGAGATCTTTAGCTGCAGTTCTAGTTACTTTATATTTGTCAGATGCAAGTGGTACTAATCCGATATCAGTTAGATATCCTCTTGAACCCATTGCTTTTTTAGACGTAAACTCTGCTAAAAATTCCTTTAAACCAGGAACTACACCTACGTGAGCTTTCTTAACATAAAAGAATAGTGGTCTTGCTATTGGATAAGAGTAATCTTGAATTCCTTCTAAAGAAGGTTTTACTCCATTAACAGCTGCTGCTTTAATTTTATCTTTGTTAGCTAAAAGGTAGCTATATCCAAAGAAACCATAAGCATCTGGATTAGCTGCAAGCTTTTGAACGATTAATGTATCATTTTCACCTGCTTCAACTGCATAACCATCTTCTCTCATTTTTGCACATTCCTTTTTAGCTTTTTTACCGTCAGCTTCATAAAGAGATTTTGCTCCTTTAGTACATCCTTTTACCATCACTAAAGAATTCCAAGCATCTCTAGTTCCTGAAGTTGGGGGTGCTATAAGAATTTCGATTTTTTTACTTGGTAAACTCGAGTCGATATCGCTCCATTTTTTGTAAGGATTTTCAACTAATTTACCATCTACATCTACTTTAGCAGCTAATGCTCTCCAAAGTTGTTCTTTTGTAAAATTTGCATCTGGCGCTTTTGTAGAATGTGAAAATGTTATTCCATCGTTTCCTACAACGACTTCAATAATATCTTTAACTCCATTTTTTTCACAAAGTGCTTTTTCTTTTGATTTAATAGCTCTTGAAGCGTTTGTAACATCTGGGTGATTAACACCTATGCCAGCACAAAATAATTTCATGCCTCCACCAGTTCCTGTACTTTCAATAACAGGTGTTTTAAAACTACCTTTTTTACCAAACTGCTCAGCTACCACTGTAGCGTATGGATATACTGTTGATGAACCAACAATTTTAATCTGATCTCTTGCTTGTGCGTAAGATGCAAAAGATAGCATCACTAAAACTGCTGTAATGTTTTTTAATATTTTCATATTTTCTCCTTTTTTTTAATAAGCTATAAGTACCTTTAGTAAATTTTGATTTTATTAAGAAAATATTAAAGTTTTGTTACAAAGCTAACTTTATGGTTGAATTAATCAGCTTTTAGGGAAATTTATAGAAATTGTAGTTCCTTTATTTTCTTCGCTAGAAATATTCATCTCTGCACGGTGTTGATTCACAATATGTTTAACTATAGCTAAACCAAGCCCAGTACCACCAACTTCCTTACTTTTAGCAGGATTTGCTCTAAAAAATCTTTCAGTAATCTGAGGTATGTTTTTTCTTGAAATGCCTATTCCTTCATCTTTGACTATAGCTATCAAATTTTTATCATCTGATCTTGTTGTGATAGTTATTTTTTTATTTTTTTCACTATATTTAATTGCATTGTCAATAAGGTTATTAAATACCTCTATTAAACGATTTCTATCACCATTAATTATTGGGTCTTTTGTTTTCTTATCAATGTTGCAAATAATATTGTTCTTTTTTAAGATCTCTTGATGCAGATCTACTGAATGTGAAATTATTTCATTGATATCGATTTTATCGTTAGGCCTTATGTGTTCTTGTAATTCAATTCGAGATAAAGACAAAAGATCGTTAACAATATTTTCCATTCTTGTTGTTTGCTGTAGCACTAACGGTAGAATTTTTTTTTGACTTTCAGCGTCGTCAGCTGCGTGTCCATTATTTATAGTTTCTAATCCAAGTTTTATACTTTGTAGTG
>CAJQJC010000014.1 GCA_905478565.1 uncultured Candidatus Pelagibacter sp.
TCTGGTTTTGATGGAATGTGTTTAACAGTTGACACTTTAGTTGCAGGTAACAGAGAAAAAGATCACAGAACTGGTTTTACAACTCCACCCAAACTTACATTACAAAGTTTAATGAGTTTTGCAATGCATCCAGAATGGGTATTTAATTATTTTACACACAGTAAATTTGAGTTATCTAATGTAAAAAATAAAACTGATAAAGGAACGAATATTGCAAAATCAGTAATCGAATACATTAACGAACAGTATGATCCAGCAATGAATTGGAAAGATGCTGAGTATTGCGTAAAAAAATGGAATGGTCCTTTTGCTTTAAAAGGTGTGATGTCAGTTGAAGATGCAAAAAAAGCAATTGATATTGGATGTACTGCAATAATGATTTCAAACCATGGAGGCAGGCAATTAGATGGTTCAAGATCACCATTTGATCAAGTTAAAGCAATATCAGATGCCGTAGGTGATAAATTAGAAATTATTTTAGATGGTGGAATTAGACGTGGAACACATGTTTTAAAAGCTTTAGCTGCGGGTGCAACTGCTTGTAGTTTTGGTAAAATGTTTTTGTTTGCATTAGGAGCCGCTGGCCAACCAGGTGTAGAGCGGTTGCTTCAAAATATGTATGATGAAATTAATAGAAATATGGTCTTAATGGGATGTAAGAATATTAAAGAACTCAATGAGACAAAATTGATCTATAGAAAATAACTTCAATAACTTATAAAAAGTAGATATAAAAAAAATAAATTAATTAAAAAAATAAAAATAATAAAATTAATTATGAAATTAGCAAAAAATTTAAATAATCTAGGAACAGAGTCAGCATTTAGCGTTTTAGCAGAAGCCAAAGCATTAGAAGCCAAAGGAAACCCAATGATACATTTAGGTCTGGGGCAGCCTGATTTTAAAACACCTAAACACATTGTTGAAGCTGCAAAAAAAGCATTAGATGATGGACACCATGGTTATGTAATGTCCAATGGAATTCTAGAATGTAGACAAGCTGTAACGAGATGGATTAAAAAACGTTATAGTGTCGATATAGATTGTGAAAGAATTTTAATCATGCCAGGTGGAAAACCAACAATGAGTTATGCGATTCAATGTTTTGGTGAGCCGGGTGCAGAAATAATCCACCCTACACCAGCTTTTCCCATATATGAGTCTATGATTAATTATACCGGCTCAACACCAGTTCCTTATGATTTAACTGAGGATAAGGACCTTAAGTTTAATCCTGAAAAAATTTTATCATTAATTACTGATAAAACTAGATTGTTAATATTAATAAACCCTAACAATCCAACGGGAAGCTTTGTAGATAAGGCAGATATTGATGTGTTAGCAGAGGGACTTAAAAAACACCCACATGTTACAATATTGAGTGATGAAATTTACAGCAGACAAATATTTGATGGAAAAGAAATGCCAACATTCTTTAACTATCCAGAACTTAGAGAAAGATTGATTGTATTAGAAGGTTGGAGTAAAGCTTATTCAATGACAGGATGGAGATTAGGTTGGAGTTTTTGGCCTAAAGAATTAGTTCCTCATGTAAATAAACTTTTAATTAATAGTGTATCATGTGTAAATGCAGCGGCACAGTTTGCAGGAATAGCAGCATTAGATGGCCCAGATGACTCGATTGATGAAATGATGGTGAAATTTACACAAAGAAGAAATTTAATTCATAAAGGGTTAAATGACCTTCCAGGAGTTGAGTGTAGTCTTCCGGGTGGTGCTTTTTATGCATTTCCAAAGGTAATAGGAACAGGGATGAACGGTGCAGAATTTTGTAAAAAAGCCATGCATGAAGCTGGAGTTGCTATTGTGCCTGGAACTGCTTTTGGCAAAACATGCAATGATTACGTGAGATTTAGCTTTGCAGCCTCTCAAGATAACATATCTAACGCATTGGAAAATATAAAAAAAATGCTAGGCTAAGACCTATGAGTGAATTGGTCTTACCAAAAATTGATGAAGCAACGATTAGTAAAAAAGAATATATTTTTAAAAATCTTTCGAAAATTATAAATCCAGAGAATGTTTTAACTCATAAAGATGAGATTAAGCCATACGAAACTGACGCTTTAGCTGCTTATACTCAAACACCATTAGCTGTTGTGATGCCAGAAAATACATCCGAAGTAAGTAATATTTTAAAATTTTGTCATAAAGAAAATGTAAAAGTTGTACCAAGAGGAGCAGGCACAGGCCTTTCAGGGGGAGCACTACCTTTAAATGATGCTGTATTATTAAGTCTTGGAAAATTTAATAAAATTTTAGAAATTGATTTTGAAAACAAATGTGTTGTAACCCAACCTGGTGTAACAAATCTTGGAATTACTGATGCGGTAAAACATAAAGGGTTTTATTATGCACCAGATCCATCAAGCCAACTTGCATGTTCGATTGGAGGAAATGTTGCTGAAAATTCTGGAGGCGTTCATTCTTTAAAATATGGAACTACCACTAATAATATTCTTGGAGTTGAAATTGTTATGATGGATGGAACAATTTGTAGAGTTGGTGGAAAAACTCTTGATCAAGAAGGATATGATCTTATGGGTTTGATTTGTGGATCTGAAGGGTTATTGGGTGTGATTACAGAAGCAACAGTAAAAATCCTTAAAAATCCTCAAGTTGTTAAAGCAGCATTGATCGGTTTTCCTACTATAGAAGAAGGTGGAAATGCAGCATCAGAAATTATTTCAAGTGGAATTGTTCCTGCGGGTATGGAAATAATGGATAAAGCATTAATAGAGGCTACAGATAACTTTAGTAAAGCAGGATATCCAAGAGATGCTGAGCTTTTATTAATAGTAGAATTAGATGGAACAGTCTCTGAAGTTGATGAGCTTTTAAATCAGGTCAGTAATATTTGTAAGAAAAATAATTGCTCAAGTTTAAAGCTTAGCAAAAATGAAAAAGAAAGATTATCATTTTGGGCAGGAAGAAAAGCGGCGTTCCCCGCATGTGGAGCTATGGCGCCAGATTATTATTGTATGGATGGATCGATACCAAGAGGAAAATTAGCTGAAGCTTTGTTAGAAATAAAAAATTTATCTAAAAAATATAATTTACCTGTTGCAAACTGTTTTCACGCAGGTGATGGAAATTTGCACCCACTAATAATGTTTGATGGAAGCAATAAAGAAGAACTTAAAAGAACTGAGGAATTTGGAGCTGAAATTTTAAAGACCTGTGTAAGATTAGGAGGGGTAATAACTGGCGAGCACGGTGTTGGAGTTGAAAAAAGAGAGTTAATGTGTGAAATGTTTAACGATAAAGACATTCAACAACAATTAGACATTAAAAAATCTTTAGACGAAAAAAATTTATTAAATCCTGGAAAAGTTTATCCAATTTTAAGAAAATGCGCAGAGGAAGGAAGGGTTCATGTTCACAGAGGTGAAGAAAAATTCCCAGATCTTCCAAGATTCTGATAAAACTTATTATCCAGAGGATGAGGTACAAGTCTCTAATATAGTAAAAGAACTATATGATAAAAATTCTCCAATAGAACTGGTTGGAACAAACACTAAAAATTTTATTGGAAATAAAACTCAGTGTGCAGAACGATTATCTTTATCAAAAATTTCAGGTATAGTGGAATACCTTCCAGAGGAACTTTATATAAAAGTTAAAGGCAACACACCTCTAGAAATAGTTGAAAAAGAATTAGAAAAAAACAATCAAGAACTCGCATTTGAAATTGTTGACTTTGGCTTTATAAAAGATGGAAAATCAAATAAGGGTACAGTTGCTGGTTACTTGTCTTGTAATTTTGCTGGGTCCAGAAGGTTTAAAGTTGGAAGTGTAAGAGACCATATTTTAGGTTTTAGAGGTGTAAATGGAAAAGGTGATATTATTAAATCTGGTGGGACAGTTGTAAAAAATGTTACAGGATATGATTTATCCAAATTGATTGCTGGTGCTTTTGGAACTCTGGTAGCGCTAACGGAAGTTACTTTAAAAGTTTTACCCAAACAAAAATCATGCTCAACAATTGTTGTTTATACAGAGGAAAAAAAATTAGTTAATAAATTATTTGAAAAAATATCAAGCTCTAGTAGCGATGTTTCTGGTGCAGTATTTATTCCAGAGGAACCAAAAAATGAAAGATATCAATATAATAAAGAAAGAGTTTTCAAATTTAATGATCTAATATCTAATAAGTCATTTTTAGGAATCAGGGTTGAAGGAGACAAAGTATCTATCAATGAAAAAATTAAAGCATTAAATCAAGAATTAGAATTAGATAAATTAACGACCACAATACTAGATGTGCATCAATCAATTCCATTTTGGAAAAAAGTAAATAGTCTTGAAATTTTTAATCAAACAAATAATAATTTATTAAGAATTGTAGTACCTCCATCATCAAGTATTAAATTAATTCAAAATATTGAAAATAAATTTAAGTACTATATTGATTGGTGTGGTTCTTTATTTTGGGTAGAAATTCCATCTACAAAAAATGACAAAATAAAAGAAATTAAAAAAATTACTCAAGAAATTGGTGGATATTTAACAATTATTAAAAAATCTGAGGAATTTGATTTTGAAGAAACTATATTTACAGTAAATGAAACAAGATTATTAATATCTGAAAAAATAAAAAAAGGCTTCGATCCAAAAAGAATATTTAATCCAGGAAAGATGTATAGAGGAGTTTAATGCAATCAAATTTTTCAAAAAATCAATTAAACGATGCTGACAATGCTTCTTCAGATAAAATTTTTAAAAAATGTGTTCATTGTGGAATGTGTAATGCTACTTGTCCTACTTATCAGATACTAGGAGATGAATTAGATGGACCAAGGGGGAGAATATATTTGATTAAAGATATGTTGGAGAATGAAAAAAAACCAACTTCAAAAGTAGTCAAACATATTGATAGATGTCTTTCTTGTTATAGCTGTATGACAACATGTCCAGCTGGGGTTAATTATATGCACATTATTGATCATGGAAAAAAATATATTGAAAAAAATTATGAAAGACCTTTTTTTGATAGAGTGATCAGAAAATTTTTATCTATTGTCCTTCCTAATACCGGATATTTTAGATTAGTAAGCTTGTTAGTTAAATTATCAAAGCCAGTGCATTTTTTATTTCCTTCAAAAATAAAAGATATGATGAGCTTAATGCCTGTAAGTTTTCCAAAAAAAACGATTAAACAAAAAGAGATTTATAGAGTAAATGGAAAAAAAACTATTTCTAGAGTTGCGCTTTTAACTGGATGTGTACAAAAAGAAATTTCACCACAAATTAATGAAGCAACTATAAGACTTTTAAATCGACATGGGGTAGAAGTAGTAGTGCCAAAAAAAATTAGATGCTGTGGTTCTTTAAATCACCATCTTGGCAAAGAAGATGATGCACATCAAGATTTTAAAAATAATATAAATACATGGTACGATGAACATTTAAAAGGAAATTTGGATGCAATTTTATCCAATACATCAGGTTGTGGAACTACAATGAAAGACTACGGTTTCATATTTAAAGATGATAAAAAAATGAAGAAGAAAGCTAAAGTAATTTCTAAACTAACAAAAGATGTAACTGAATATCTAAATGAAAATCTTAAATTAAATTTTAAATCAAAAGATAAAAAATATAAAATTGCATATCATTCAGCTTGCTCAATGCAGCATGGACAAAAAGTGCATAATCAACCTATCGAATTACTTACAAGAACGAATAATGAAGTAATGGAAATTCCCGAGGGACATATATGTTGTGGCTCAGCAGGCACATATAATATTTTACAATCAAAAATAGCAAAAGAATTATTGAGAAAAAAAGTAAAAAATATTGAAAGTTTAGAACCAGACTTTATCTCAACTGGAAATATTGGCTGCATCACTCAAATTGCCAATGGAACTAAAACTCCAATTTTACATACCATTGAGATTTTAGATTGGTATACTGGTGGACCAAAACCAAAAATATTACAAAAAAATTGATCATGAAAAAAATAATTATTACTAGGAAATTATTAAAAGAATCAGAGGATAAAGCTTCAAAATTATTTCAGGCAAAATTTAATAATAATGATGAATTGTATTCTCAATCTAAACTTGTTGAGTTGAGCGATGGAAACGATGCAATCTTAACTTCTCTTACAGATAAGATGGATGAAGAAACTATTAACAAATTACCAAGTAGCATTAAAATTATTTCAAATTTTGCTGTGGGTTTTGGGAATATAGACTTAGAGGCAGCAAAAAAAAGAGGGATAGCAGTCACCAACACTCCTGAAGTTTTATCAGATGCTACTGCGGAGATTGGAATTTTATTAATATTGGGTGCCTGCAGAAGAGTTTCAGAAGGAATTCAAAGCGCAAAAGAAAGTAACTGGAAATGGTCAGCCGACTATTTAATTGGAAAACAATTAACTGGAACAAGGCTTGGAATTTTAGGAATGGGAAGAATTGGACAAAAAATTGCTAAAATTGCCAGATCATTAGGAATGGTTATACACTATCACAACAGATCCAAGTTGAGTGATGAAAAAGAGCAGGGAGCTATTTATCATAACAATCTAAAAAGTCTCTTTTCTGTATCTGATGTATTGTCAATTTGTTGTCCTGCAACTAAAGAAACAGAAAATTTAATTAATAAAGAAACATTGGAGTATTTTCCAACTGGTGCTGTAATTACAAATGTAGCTCGTGGAGATATTGTAGATGATGAGGCATTAATTGATGCATTGAATAGAAGAAAAATTTATGCAGCAGGTTTAGATGTTTATAAAGGTGAACCTAATTTAAATCCTGGATATTTAAAAATAAAAAGTGTTTTTATTTTACCTCATCTAGGAAGCGCAACTAAACACACAAGAATAGCAATGGCGAATTTAGCTATAGATAATATTGAAGAGTTTTTTAAAACTGGAAACTGTAAAAATAAAGTTAATTAAAATACATCAAACGTTCTACCCGTAGTTGTAAATTAAGTTATTTTTATGCAATTAGGTCAAATTTGCCATAAGACTTCAGACAATTTATATGATTAAATCATTGTAGTTAATTAACTAATAAGGAGAAATAATGATTAAAGATAAAAAATCTTTGAAGGCAACTAAAGCACCTTCAAGACGTAAGTTCTTTAAAGCAGCAGCCGCAACAGGTGCAGCAGCAGCAACAGCTGTAGCAATGCCTAGTATAGCGAATGCAGCTCCTGTAACACTAAAGATGCAAGCAGCTTGGCCTTCAGGCGCTAACATCTTTTTTGAAATGGCAGGAGATTATGCAAAAATGGTTAGCGACATGTCTGGTGGATCACTTAAAATTGATCTTCAGCCAGTAAACGCAATCGTAAAAACTTCTGAAATTGGACAAGCAGTAAGTTCTGGCGTAGTAGATATGGGTCACTGGGTGACTGCATACTGGTACGGTAAAAATGCTGCAGCTTCACTTTTTGGAACTGGTCCTTCATACGGAATGTCATCTCAAGAAGTTATGGGATGGATGGAGTATGGTGGAGGTAGAGCATTATATGAAGAAGCAGTAAAAAGTGTAGGATTCGATTACACTGGTTTCTTCCATATGCCTATGCCAGCACAGCCTTTCGGTTGGTTTAAAAAGAATGTAACAAAAGTATCTGATGTTAAAGGTATGAAGTATAGAACAGTTGGTCTAGCGACTAACGTTTTAACTGCTATGGGAATGGT
>CAJQJC010000015.1 GCA_905478565.1 uncultured Candidatus Pelagibacter sp.
CTTGGTCCAGATGATGCATATTTAATTACACGTGGTTTGAGAACTTTAGATGTTCGTTTAGATAAACATGAAAAAAGCTCAAGAGAAGTTGCAGATTTTTTAAACAAATATAAAAATATAAAGCTTTTATATCCACACAAAAAGGACTCATTTAATTTTAGAATGTGGAAAAAATATTATTCTGGTGCCTCAGGCTTGATGGGGCTAAAAATTAAATCAAAAAATAAAAATTCAGTTATTAAATTTGTAAATTCATTGAAGCTATTCGGATATGGTTACAGTTGGGGAGGGTTCGAAAGTTTAGCTTTATACCAAGATAAACGTGAACAAGGGAATAGAACTTATCTTAAACTAAAAAAAGATGAACATTTAGTGAGATTACATATTGGCTTAGAAGATCCAAAAGACCTCATTGACGATTTAAGGAAATCGCTTAAGCTTATTAAATGAGCTCTGAAAAATTTATAAAAAACAAAACTATACTAATTACACTTCTTTCAGCATGCGCAATTGTAATTGTATCTTTAGGAATTAGACAAACTTTTGGAATGTTTTATTTTGATTTTTCAACTGACTTGGACATAACACTTTCACAATTTGGTTTTGCTTTAGGACTTCAAATGCTTCTTTGGGGAGTTTTTGGTCCATGGTTTGGTGTTATTACAGATAAGTATGGTGGACATATTGCGGTATTTATTGGTTTTATTTTTTACTTAGCAGGCATCTTAATGCTTTATTCTCAATACAATACTGGTCTATATTTTGTAACAGCAATAGGTGTTTTAATTGGTGTTGCCCTAGGTGCTACTGCGATAAGCATTCCTGTTTCAGTAGTAGCAAAACATTTTCCTCAATCAAATAGAACATTAGCAATGGGTATTGTTACTGCTTCAGGATCTTTTGGCTATTTTGTATCTCCAATATTTACTAGATACTCTTTAGTAGAGAATGGATGGGAAAATACGCTTTTAATTTTTGCAGGATTTATCATTGCAGGATTATTTTTAGCCTTTTGCTTAACAACACCAAAAAATGTGGTAGGTGGTAAAATTAATGACAATCAAACAGCTTTAGAGGCTTTAAAAGAGGCTTTTAATAATAAAAGTTTTATTTATTTAACTCTAGGTTTTTTTGTATGTGGGTGGCACATTACCCTAGTTGCAACACACATACCTGTGTATATAAGTGACAGAGGTTTGCCTGAGTGGTGTACGGTTACAATCTTATCTATGATAGGTTTGTTTAATATATTTGGTACATTAATATCAGGGTATCTTGCTCAAAAATTTAGTAAAAAGTTAATTCTAAGTACAATTTATTTTGCTAGAGGATTAGTCATTGCAATATTTATATTTTTACCACCAAGTCCAATTATAGCTGTATTTTTTGGAATGGCCTTTGGTTTTCTATGGCTTTCAACTGTACCTCCAACAATGGGGTTAGTTGGATTTATATTTGGTACAAAATACATTGGGTTATTATATGGAATGGTTTTTTTAAGTCATCAGATTGGTTCTTTTTTTGGAGCATACCTTGGTGGAGTATTTCATGATCTGTACGGATCCTATGATTATGCCTGGTACATATCAATTGGTTTATCAATATTTGCTGGATTGATACATTTACCTATTAAAGAAAAACAAGTTCAAAGATTACAAGTAGCTTAGCAAATTGAAAAAAGATAATTATTTAAAAGATATAGCAGAATCTAAAAAACCTTTTATTATTTATAAATCTAACAAAGGATTTGATTTATTTACAGATTTTTCAAAAAAAATTATTTTATCTAATAAAAATATCAAAAATTTTATTAATAATTCGATTAAAAAAAAAATAAAAAATAAAGAAACAGATCTTTATATAGGGTTTTTTGGTTATGAAATTTTGAATAATTTAATAGGTGTAAAGATAAATAAACAAAAAGGACTTAAATTTCCTAAGGGAATTTTTTATAAACCAGAGACTAAAAAAAAACTTTCAAATAAATTAAATTATAAATCATCTGAAAATTTAAAATCTAAAAGCACTTTTAATGTCAATTTAAACAAAGCCTCCTATAAGAATATATTCAATAAATTTAAAAAAAAAATCAAATCAGGTGAAACCTATCAGATAAAAATTTGCACAAAATATAGAAAGAATTCAAAAATAGATGCATTAGATTTTTTTTGTAGATTAACTAAAAGTAATATGGCTCCAGAGGCTTTTATGATAAATGATAAAGATTATTCAATCATTAGCTGCTCTCCTGAGAATTTAATAACAAAAACTAAAAATATAATTTCAACAAAGCCAATTGCTGGTACGTTAAAAAAATCAAAAAAACTTAACAAATCAAAAGCATTGAGTTTTTTCAAAAAAAATATTAAAGAAACCAAAGAACACAATATGATTGTTGATATGGAGAGAAGTGATTTATCAAAAATCTGTGAAGTTGGCTCTGTAAGAATTATAAAAAAGAAAATAGTTGAAGAATATAAAGACCTTTATCACTATGTAAGTTTAATAGCTGGAAAATTAAAGAAAAACACATCATCTTTAGAAATTATAAAAGCTATGATGCCTGGAGGGTCGGTAATAGGCTGTCCTAAAATTAGCACTCTTAATTTGTTAAATAAGCAGGAAAAAGAAAATCGAAATATTTATACTGGCAGTTTTGGATATTTAAAATTTAATGGTGATATGAGATTTAATATAATAATTAGATCAATTTTAAATTATCAAAATCAATCAGAAATATCAGTTGCTTCAGGAGTGGTAATAGACAGTAATGCATCTCATGAATTTAATGAAAATTATATAAAAGCTAAAGCTTTAATAGATTTATATAAATGATTTATATTATTGATCATAAAGATTCTTTTACCCACAATGTTGTTCATCAATTCTCAAGATTTGATAAAGTAGAATGTGATAATTTTAATGATATAAATGAAACAAAGTTAAAAAAATCTAATGTGCTGGTATTTTCTCCAGGACCAGGGGCACCAAAAGATTATCCACTGACATCAAGAATTTACAAAAAATACAAAGGAAAAAAGAAAATTATTGGTATTTGTTTAGGTTTTCAACAAATTTTATACTGTGAAAAAGGTAAAATTATTGAACAAAATAAGATTTATCATGGTTTCCAATCAAAAATAAAAACTACAAACAAAAGTCTTTTATTTAAAAAAGATCAAAAATTCACTGTAGGTAGATATCATTCATTAAAATTAAAAGAGCCTTTTATTGCAAAAAATTTTGAAATTACGATGAGGTGTGCTATTTCAAATGTCGCAATGGCTATAGAAAATAATAATGAAAAAATATATGGATTTCAATTTCACCCAGAATCTTTTTTAACTGAAAATGGTAACTTACTTATTAAAAAAATCCTATCAGCGTAAAACCTTAAAGGAAATAAAGTTTCAAGATCTATGGGGTGATCGTGGTGTTTTTACTACAATGATGATATTTGGCAAACCAGCTAAAATTTTATTCTTTAAAAAACATATCGAAAATTTGATTAAATCGGCAAGACATTACAAATTAAATAAACCAGAACTTAAGAAAAATGTTCTTAGCTTGATAAAAAAAAATATTGATAAAAAAAAATCATACAATCATTTACTTAGAGTTGCTTTAAATAATAAAACAATTTCTATTTCATTAAGAAAAAGAGTTACACCTAAACTAAAATTTAATTTAAAGTTAATTAAATACAAAAGAGAGGATCCAGAGTTTAAAAATTTAAAATATAAAATGATATTAAAACATTTATCAAAAATGGATAATTCATCATCAGATGTTGCTTTAAGTTCTCATTATAAAATATTAGAAAGTGGAACTTCCAATATTCTACTCATAAAAGACGATAAAGTTTATTCGCCATTAGAGGGAATTTATAAAGGAATAACTTATAAATTTTTTAAACAGAAATTAAAAAAAATTATTAATAAAAATATTTTTATTAAAACGTTAAATAACTATGATGAAATTTTACTTGTTGGATCAGGTAAGGGAGTGGCTTCAATCGAAACAATTAAAAATATAAAATGGAAAAGAAAAAGTCTAAATTTTTACAAAAAATTGTCCTATATTTATAATAAGGAAATTTCAAAATGTTCGATCTATAAATAAAAAATATGAAAGACCCAAATAATCCATGTTTATTTTGTAATATTAAAGAAAGTGGGTTGGCAAAAGAAAATGATTTAGCATATGCAAGTTACGACTCTTATCCAGTTGCTGAAGGGCATTGTTTGGTTATACCAAAAAGACATGTGAAAGATTACTTTGATTTATCTGATGAAGAAATTTTAGCTTGTAACGATTTGATTAAAGAAATTAAGAATGAAATTATTGAAAAAGACAATTCTGTTAAAGGATTTAATATAGGATCAAATGCTGGAAAAATTTCTGGTCAATCAATCTTACATTGTCATATTCATTTAATACCTAGAAGAGCTGGAGATGTAGAAAATCCCCAAGGTGGAATAAGATCAGTGATTCCCTCAAAACAACATTATAAACGTAAATCATAAGTTGTATTTTGCAATTAATTGCGTCGGATATTACGGTTGATTATTATTTCAACTGTACTAGAAACATCTCAATAAGTTAAAATTCTATCAAAAGAGTAAAATTATGATGACAGTTAATCCATATGCTACACTTGCAGAAAGTATACCTTCAGCAGTAATTCAGGGCTTCGTATTAGTAATGTTAGCTCTAATTTTCTTTGGAACTGTTATTCAAATGATACACCATAAAAACATTACTTATTTTTTTAATAACGCAAAAAAAGCAAAATTATCTGCAGAAAGAGAACTTAGCACAGGCCATAAAGCGGCGATAATTGCAAAAACAGTTGTCCATGACATTGCAACTACAGCTGAACTTGGAATTGGCAAAAGAAGAGTAGCCCATGTATTAGGTATGTGGGGAACTATTTTGTTTTGGGTCGCTTCTGTAGTTATGATCTTTTGTTATTCTTCAGTTGGTGCTGTTACCCCAGATATTTGGCCAATGATGTGGCACGTGGGTGCAATAATGACTTGTATAGGTGGTTATTGGTTTTGGTTATTCTTAAGAGTAGATGTTCTAGCCGAAGCACACCCTTGGTACAGAATTATAAAAGCTGATTTATTTGTTCTAACCTTATTAGCTTGTGCAACATTTGGTTTGGCATGGTCATACACACAATCTTTGAATTTAGAAAATAGATGGGATGATAAAGTTTATTTAGTTTTATATATTTTATCAAACATTGCGTTATTTGGTGGAGTATACTGGTCTAAATTTGCCCATATGTTTTATAAACCAGGTGCAGCAATCCAAAAAAATTTAGCAGAAGCTGATGGTTCAAGAGACAATCTTCCTCCATTAGCTGAAGCACCAAAACAATTTGGTTTAGGTATTAAAAGAGAACAACCAAAACATTATTAATATGATAAATTTAAAAAAGGAGAAAAAATAATATGTCAACATTTGTATATATGACGAGATGTGACGGATGTGGTCACTGTGTAGATATTTGTCCATCTGACATCATGCACATAGATGAAAATATTAGACGTGCAAAAAATATTGAACCTAATTTTTGTTGGGAATGTTATTCATGTGTAAAGGCATGTCCTAATCATGCAATTGATGTAAGAGGTTATGCTGACTTTGCTCCTATGGGGCACAGCGTTAGAGTTAGACGTGAAGAAGAAAAAGGAACCATTTCTTGGAAAATTAAATTTAGAAATGGAACTACAAAAGATTTTGTTTCACCGATTACAACTAAACCATGGGGAAAATTTATTCCAAAATTAGCTGAAGGTGATAAACCAAATCAAGGTGAAATTAATTCACAAAGACTTTATACTGAGCCTCAAGGTTTAAATATTGATGGTGAATTGCCGTCAGTACCAAAAGATTCATTTAAAAAAGGAGTTTACTACTAATGGCGAAACATAAGACACATTACGAAGATTGTGACGTTCTTGTTGTTGGTGGTGGTATGGCTGGTACTGGTGCTACTTTTGAAGCAAGACATTGGGGACGAGACATGAAAATTGTTTGTGTAGAGAAAGCTAACATTGACAGAAGTGGGGCTGTTGCTCAAGGTCTGTATGCTATTAACTGTTACATGGGTATGCAATGGGGTGAAAACCAACCAGAAGATCACGTAAGATATGCTCGTAATGATTTGATGGGAATGGTCAGAGAAGATTTAGGTTATGATATGGCTCGTCATGTTGACTCAACTGTTCATATGTTTGATGAGTGGGGTTTGCCAATGATGAAAAATGAAAAAACTGGCCGTTATCTAAGAGAAGGTAAATGGCAAATTATGATTCATGGTGAAAGCTATAAACCAATTGTTGCAGAGGCTGCAAAGAAATCTGCTGATAAAATTTATAATAGAATTATGATTACTCATCTTTTGATGGATGAGTCTAAAGAAAATAGAGTAGGTGGAGCAGTAGGATTTAACATGAGAACTGGAGATTTTCACGTGTTTAGATCAAAAACAGTTATCGTTGCAGCTGGTGGGGCATCTCATATTTTCAAACCAAGAGCTGTTGGAGAAGGAATGGGAAGAACATGGTATGCGCCTTGGAGTAATGGTTCAGCTTATGCTTTACCTATTGCTGTTGGTGCTAAAATGACTCAAATGGAAAACAGAATTGTCTTATGTAGATTTAAAGATGGTTACGGTCCTGTTGGAGCTTATTTTTTACACCTTAAAACTTATACTCAAAATGCAAATGGAGAGAATTATGAGAAGAAATGGTATGATCAAACTAAAGAGTTAGTTGGTGAGTACATTGATCACCATCCAACACCAACATGCTTGAGAAACCATGCATTTATTCAAGAAACTATGGCTGGTGGTGGACCAATTCATATGGTCACAACTGAGGCTTTTCAAGATCCACATTTGGAAACTGTAGGTTGGGAAAATTTTTTAGGTATGACTGTTGGACAAGCTGTAGTTTGGGCCTCTCAAAACATTGATCCCAAATATACAAATCCTGAATTAACTACATCGGAACCTTATGTTATGGGTTCTCATGCAACATGTTCTGGAGCATGGGTTAGTGGTCCTGAAGACCTATCACCACCAGAATATTTCTGGGGTTATAATAGAATGTTAACAATTGATGGACTATTTGGCGCTGGCGACACAGTAGGTGGTAGTGCTCATAAGTTTTCTTCTGGGTCTTTTACAGAGGGTCGTTTAGCTGCAAAAGCAGCTGTTAAATATATTGAAGATCAAAAAGCAGAAGGTATTAAAGTTTCAGATAAACAATGTGAGGATTTTAAAACTGCTGTATTTAAACCACTAGATACATATCAAGTAGCACAAAATGAGATTACTGGTGGAACTGTTTCACCTAGCTATATTTCTCCTATTCAAGGACTACAACGTCTGCAAAGAATTATGGACGAATATGTAGGTGGAATTGCTACTAATTATATGACTAATGGAAATATGCTCAAAAGAGGTTTAGAACTTTTAGCTTGGTTAGAAGAAGATTTAGAAAAAGTAGGTGCAGAAGATCTTCACCAATTAATGAGAGCATGGGAATTAAAGCATAGAGCATTAACCTCTCAGTGTGTAACAGAGCATACTATGTTCCGTGAAGAAACTCGTTGGCCCGGATATTATTACAGAGGTGATCATATGAAATTAGATGATGATAATTGGCACTGTTTGACTGTTTCAAGACGTGACCCTAAAACAGGTAAATTTTCTATGGAAAAAGTGCCCGTTTATCACATAGTTGATGAAAACGAGAAGAAAAAAGCTTCTTAAAAATAATTAAAATTTACTTATGAATCTTCTAGAGAAATCTGATGATGAAATTATAGAAATAGCCAAACCTATTTGGGATAATTTGGTAAGATCATCAAACATGAAAGATTATGGTAGTTTTACAAAAGATTTTGGGACTCAAATGTTATTTGGGGCTAATGAAGTAGAGCTTGGAAAACAATGGTCCAATAATAAACTTTTAACTAGTTTGGCAGATGATTATGAGGCTTTTGGATGTCTTAGAAGAGGTAAAAATATTACAGTGCTTTTTAAGCAAAAAAGTAAAGAGATAGAAGGGGAATTTTTAGGTAGATTGGTATTAGGTACTGAGGGAGAAGAAGTCAAAGTCTTTGGAGCCACAATTTATTAATTTAAAAAAAATAATCTAAAAAATATTTTCATTAAAAAAAAGTAATTATTTGACAATTAATTTCCTCATGTTATTGAGATTAATATATGCCAGAAATTATTAAAAATTTACCTAATGAAATTAAAAAAAATAAACTAAAAACAGGCATTTTTATAGGACTTTCTGCATATTGGGGATTAATTTTGATTGGTACTTTTTTATCAGTTCGTTAAAATTTTTTTATAAAATCTATATATTGACATCATTATACTTCAGGAATATCCATTAATTAATTATCTATGGATGTATTTTTACCAATAGCAGAAGTATCAGTTAATATAGTTGCAATTTTTTCATTAAGTGCCGTTGTAGGAATTCTTTCAGGTTTATTTGGTGTTGGTGGAGGCTTTTTAATGACTCCATTTTTAATTTTCTTAGGCGTTCCACCAACTTATGCGGTT
Source organism: uncultured Candidatus Pelagibacter sp. (assembly GCA_905478565.1). Taxonomy (GTDB): domain Bacteria; phylum Pseudomonadota; class Alphaproteobacteria; order Pelagibacterales; family Pelagibacteraceae; genus Pelagibacter. The sequence goes on from CAJQJC010000015.1 coordinate 8,603, forward strand.
GCCAATGAAGCGAATAATATACTTGCTACGTCAGTATCAGGCTCAACTACACATTATTTAAAAGATACACTTGATTACAAAATGGGTTTAATGATTGTAATTGGTGGAGCGATTGGAACATTAATAGGAATTTGGACATTTACTTATTTTAAAGGCATAGGAAAAATAGATATCGTTATCTCTTTAGCATACATGTACATACTTGCGATTATTGGTACAGCAATGCTTGTAGAGGGTCTTGGTGAAATTGATAAAGCAAGAAAAAAAATCATAACAAAAAAGAAACTGCATGTACATTATTGGATACACGGTCTTCCATTAAGAATGAGATTTCAAAAATCAAAATTATATGAAAGTGCATTTACACCAATTATAATTGGTTTGTTCGTTGGATTTATTGCAGCTATAATGGGAATAGGGGGTGCATTTATTTTAGTTCCAGCAATGATTTATATTATTGGAATGCCGACAAGATTAATTCCGGGCACATCTTTGTTTGTTACAATTTTTGTTAGTGTCATAGTAACTTTTTTACATGCATTCAATTATGGATCTATTGATTTAATTTTAGTATTTATGCTTGTTACAGGTTCAATTATTGGAGTCCAAGTTGGTCAAAAATTAGGAGAGTCAGTTGACAGCACAGGATTAAAAACGCTTTTAGCATTATTATTATTAATAGTAGGTATAGCAATAGCTTATGATACTTTTTTTGCAGAACATACTACACAAGAAATAGCAAAAATTGATACTAATGATTTAAATAAACTTTCAATGTTTATTAAAAAATTATCTGTTGAAGTTCCAACTTTATACGGATTATTTTCAATAGTTTTTGCAGTCTCACTAGGAGTTGCTGCAGCATTTATAAGAAGATTTTTATCTAATTTAAGAAAAAAATATTTTAAAAAAGCTGCTTAAGATACAAAAATTTTTATAAAAGACTGCATAGCAATAATACTAACCAATCCAACAGTTATCATTGCAATAAATCCTACAATAAAGGGTTTATAACCCATAGCTCTAATATCTTTTAGATTTGTGGATAATCCAATCGCTGCCATTGCCATTGTTAGAAATACTTTTGATGATGACTTAATTATCTCAATACTATTTTCCCAATTATTATTAAAAGTATTGATAAAAAAATGGTCACCAAAATTTCTTAAAATTATCATTCCAACAAACCCTAAGACAAAATAAGGAAATATTTTTATTATAGAGTAGTTTTTTTCTTTAGACTGACCTCTATTGTATAGAAAAGCAAATAGTGGAATCATAATAACTAAAAAAGTATTTCTAATTAGTTTTGTAACTGTTGCGATATTTAATGTTTCAGGACTGTTAAATTGTTGATCATAAATAAGTCCTGCTGCTGCAACTTGAGAGGTTTCATGAATTGAGGTTCCCAAAAATAAACCAACCAATAGTGGTTGTCCGTCAAAATAGATATTAGCAAAATATGGATAAATCAACATTGACAGTATTCCAAAAAGTGTAATGTTCGCTATTGCATAAGATACTTCATTTTTATTAGCTTTAATTACAGGGGCAGTTGCCATAATTGCTGTTGTTCCACAAACAGTGCTGCCGATAGAAATTAAATAAGCCATACGCGTAGGAATTTTTAGTTTTTTAATTAATAATTTAATTACAATTAAAACGCTAATAATACAGACTATTATTAATGGTATTGCAATTTTTCCAAATTCTAAAAATTCAAATGGTTTAAGCTGAATACCAAGACAAATAATTCCAAATTTTAAAATGTATTCTTTTGTAAAATCCAAGCCTTTTTGAAAAGAGTCTCTTACTTGAAAGGCGTTACCAAAAAAAATTCCAATTAAGATAGCGATCATAGCAGTTGAAATTGGACTTTTTTCATAACCAAAAAATTCAATACCAATTATATTATTAAATCCTTGTGAGAGAGTGTACAGGACGAAAGCCAGTATAATACCCGGTACTACAACCAAGTATTTTTTGTGTACCATGAAATATTTTATTTATTAAGCGCTTCTATAGAGTTTAGTCATTACAAATTCTTTATGACCTAAAGCTTCAGCACAAGTTAGTCTACCGTTGGCTACACGCATAGTTGTTTTGATTAACTCATCTCCAGCTTGAGACATATTCATCTCTCTTGAAAGAATTTTTGAAACATCACAATCAATATGCTCTCCCATTCCTTTAACAGTTAAGGGATTAGCTGTTAATTTTATAACTGGCTCAATTGGATTACCAACGATATTTCCTTGTCCTGTTGGAAATAAATGAATATTAAAACCTGCTGCTGCTTGAAGTGTAACACATTCAGCTGCTGCTGATGATGTGTCCATAAAGTATAGACCTTTACCTTTTTTTGGTTCTTCTGCTGGTTCTAACACATCTACAAATTTACAATTACCAATTTTTTGAAAATTACCAAATGCTTTTTCTTCAATTGTTGTTAAACCACCAGCAATATTACCTGCTGTTGGCTGACTCTCTGAAAGATCATCTGTTGCTTCTTTTAAAATAAAATCATTATAAGAACTCCAAGTCTTCATAAACTTATCAGATGCCTCTTTAGTAGCACCTCTTGTAGCACAAACTTTTTCAGCACCTGTTAACTCAGATGTTTCTCCAAAACATAAATGAACTCCTAATGGTTCTAACTTATCCATTAAATTTCCAACAGTAGGGTTTGCGGCTAATCCTGATGTTGTATCTGACTCACCACATTTAACTGATATCCATAGATCGCTCATTGGACATTCTTCTCTTTGTTTTTCAGAAGCCCACATCACAAACTCTTGAGCTTTTTTTGAAGCCTTCATAACAGTTCCAATATCTCCAGTACGCTCAATATGAAAACCTTCAACTGGTTTTCCTGTTTTAGCAATTCCATCTACAATTTTTTTTGTCCATTTAGGTTCAATTCCAATAACTATTACAGCTGCAACATTTGGGTTACTTCCAGTGCCAATCATTGTTCTAAAGTGTAATTCTAAGTCTGCACCAAATTGGAGTCTTCCATATGAGTGGGGAAGGGCAATTGTTCCTTTAATATTATTTGCAACTGCTTCAGCGCATGCATTTGATATATCATCTACTGGCAGAATAATTACGTGATTTCTAGTACCAGCTCTGCCATTTTCTCTTTTATAACCTAAAAAACTTTTTGGAATTTCCATATTTTTTTTACCACTTCTTAGTTTTTACATTGTGAACATGAACGTGTTCACCTTTTTTGATTGATTTAACAACTTTTCCAATATCATGACCATATTTTAAAATAGTATCACCCTCTTTTAGGTCTACCATTGCAATCTTATGACCTAATTGAATTTCGTCTAATGATTGAATTTTAACGGTTTTGTCATTTTCCATGATCCAACAAGCACAATCTTGTTTTGGGGTGATTTTATCTATAACAACTACCCCAACGTTGTCCTTTTCGTCGTGAATTATAATGTCTGTTGCCATAATAGTGTCGATTTGTTTATTTGAAATTTTTTAAATCTTATATATTAATCTTTAAAATTAACAAATTATTTATAGATTTATTTAACAATTTAAGCAGGAAGGCCTAATTATTATGACTAAAATGACAACAGAAGAAGCTTTTGTAAAAGTTTTACAAATGCATGGTATTGAACACTCTTTTGGAATTATTGGATCTGCATTTATGCCTATCTCAGATATTTTTCCAGACGCGGGTATTACTTTTTGGGATGTTGCTCATGAAACTAATGGTGGCTTAATCGCAGATGGATACACAAGAGCAACAGGTAAGATGTCAATGGTTATTGCACAGAATGGACCCGGGATTACTGGATTAGTTACCCCAATTAAAACAGCTTATTGGAATCATACTCCTTTACTTTTAGTTACACCACAAGCAGCAAACAAAACAATGGGTCAAGGTGGTTTCCAAGAAGTTGAACAAATGAATTTATTTAAAGATATGGTTTGTTATCAAGAGGAGGTTAGAGACCCTTCAAGAATGGCAGAAGTATTAAATAGAGTAATTGAAAAAGCTATTAGAGGATCAGCTCCTGCACAAATAAATGTACCAAGAGATTATTGGACACAGGTTATTGATATTGATCTACCCCCAATAGTGAGACTTGAAAGACAAGCAGGTGGAGTTGATGCAATTAAAAAAGCTGCTGACTTATTATCAAAAGCAAAATTTCCAGTAATTCTTTCAGGAGCAGGTGTTGTTATTGGTGGAGCTATAGAAGATTGTAAAAAATTAGCTGAAAAATTAGATGCACCAGTTTGTTCAGGTTATCAACATAATGATAGCTTTCCAGGTAGTCATCCATTAGCAGCAGGACCACTTGGATACAATGGGTCAAAAGCTGGAATGGAATTAATTCAAAAAGCCGATGTAGTTCTTGCACTTGGAACTAGACTAAACCCTTTTTCAACATTACCTGGTTATGGAATGGATTACTGGCCAAAGGATGCAAGTATTATTCAAGTTGATATGAATTCTGATAGAATTGGTTTAACAAAAAAAGTATCTGTTGGAATTTGTGGTGATGCAAAATTAGTAGCACAACAAATTCTTGCTCAGCTTTCACCTACAGCTGGTGATACAGATAGACAAAAAAGAAAAGATATTATTCACCAAACTAAATCTGCATGGTTACAAAAACTTTCAAGTTTAGATCATGAGGAAGATGACAAAGGAACAGTTTGGAATGAAGAAGCTAGAAAAAGAGATGCTGATAGAATGTCCCCAAGACAAGCTTGGAGAGCAATTCAAGCTGGTATGCCTGATGACGTAATTATATCAAGCGATATTGGTAACAACTGTGCAATAGGAAATGCATATCCAACATTTGAAAAAGGTAGAAAATATTTGGCACCAGGATTATTTGGCCCTTGTGGATACGGTTTTCCTTCAATACTTGGAGCAAAAATTGGTTGTCCAGATACACCCGTAATTGGTTTTGCAGGTGATGGTGCTTTTGGTATCAGCATGAATGAAATGAGCTCATGTGCCAGAGAAGAGTGGCCAGCAATTTCAATGGTAATTTTTAGAAATTATCAATGGGGTGCTGAAAAAAGAAATACAACATTATGGTTTGATGATAATTTCGTTGGAACAGAGCTTGATCCAGAATTGAGTTATGCAAAAGTAGCAGAAGCTTGCGGACTAAAAGGAGTTGCAGTGAAAACAATGGAAGAGACTACAGCTGCAATCAAACAATCATGTGAGGATCAAAAAAAAGGTATTACAACATTTATTGAAGTAATTCTAAACCAAGAACTTGGTGAACCTTTCAGAAGAGATGCTATGAAAAAACCAGTTAAAGTTGCAGGGATTAAAAAAGAAGATATGATCAAGCAACCTTCTTTGGTTTCTTAAATATCTTTTAATAGATCAATAGTTATAATAATCTTACTTCATGGAAGTAGTAAACGATAATAGTTGTAGCTGGATAAATGATCTTGATCCGAGAACAGATATAAAATCTCTAAAATCTAATGAAAACTGTGAGTGGATTATTATTGGTGCTGGTTACACGGGATTATCTGCTGCAAGAAAATTGGGACAATTACACCCAAATCAAAAAATAATATTAATTGATGCACAGTTAGCTGGTGAAGGAGCAAGTTCAAGAAACTCAGGATATCTGGTTGATACAACGCTTAACGACGGTTTTACATCAAATAAAGAATTAGAAAACTATAAAAAGAAAGCAAATATTTATGAATTAGGAATTAAAGTTGTTAAAAAATTTATAAAAGAATATCAAGTTGACTGTGATTGGAATGAGTGTGGCAAATTTTTTGCTTCATCAAATAATAATGATGAAAAAATATTAACAAATTTTTCAGAAACTCTAACAAAATTAGGATTCGAACATAATCTATTCTTTAATAATGAACTTAAAAAAAGATTAGGAACAAGTTTTTATAATATAGCCCTTTATACGAAAGGAGGAATTTTATTACATCCTGGAAAATTAGTAAGAGCAATGATTGATACACTACCTGAAAACGTACAATTATTTGAAAACTCATCATTATTAAAATGGGAGGCTACCAATGATAAAGTTAAGTGTTATTTTAGTAATGGAACAATCCATTCACAGAAAATTATTTTTGCAACAAATGGATTTCTAAAATCTTTAGGCATCAAAAAAGATTACAATTTTCCACTTACTTTAACTGCAAGTATGACAAGATCTTTATCAGATAAAGAATTTAAATCTATTGGTGAACCAAACGAATGGGGAGTTTTACCAGTAAGACCAATGGGTGCGACTATCAGAATGACAAAAGATAAAAGAATTTTAATAAGAAACACAGCAGAAGTACACAATCCTTTAA
>CAJQJC010000016.1 GCA_905478565.1 uncultured Candidatus Pelagibacter sp.
CTATCTACGTCTTCTGGGTATCTAAAAGACAATCCACCTGCTTCATCTTGAAGTACAATAGAAGCATCACCCTCAAGATCTATATTAACTTCATCAAAAGGAAAATATTCCATATAATTAAGTTTTTCTGCTACTTCTCTTTGGTTTTTAATTAATAGATTTACAATTGAATTTGCATCTTCTTTTAATAGCTTACCTTCAGCTAAATATTTTTTTAAATTAAAGTTATTCATTTTGTTTTCATTTTTACTTTTAAATTTATCTAATACTTGATTGTAAATATTTTCTAAATCTCCTTCTAGATCACTATCACCTTCCCAATTTCTTTCAAAAGCATAATAATCATAAACATCATTAGGGGTATTTAATTTTTTAATACCATCTAAAAACTCTTTTGCATTATCTTCACCGCTAACTTCTTTTTCGTAGTCGTAAACATACTGTTGAAGAGGAGTTAATTCTTCTTTTAATAGCCTTCCTTCAGCTAAATATTTTTTAAAATTAAAATTATCTTCCATATCTTGTATTATATCCTGGAGGTGTAACACTTCCGTAAATTATTTCTTCAAATGCATTAGCTAAATCATCACCATCAATCATACCATCTCTGTATTGTTTTAGATGCATTTTCATTTCTGCTTGAATTGGATCTGGTTCTTCTTTTATTTCTTTTTTATCATCTTCTTTAGCTTCATGAGCTGCTTTTACGCTTTCTAATGTAGGTAATGCTTCACCGAATTTTCTAGTATCGTATCCAGGTGCGTTTTCGTTTAATAGTGACTTTTCACCAAGAAATTTTTTTAAGTTGAAATTGTCCATTGCTTTATGTATTTTGTTATAAATATACGAAACATTATTTAGATATCAAAATGATGAGAAAATTTACTTTACCACTTCTTACAAGACCAGTATCTTGCCATTGTTTTAGGTCCTGGATTGTCACAATTGTGTCTTGCTCTAAATGCACTTCTTGCTTTAGGATTAGATTTTCTGATTTTCATGGTTTTTTGTCCTGCTTTTTTAGCAGATGATCCACCATGTCCAAAATTAACTTTTTTTACCTTAATTGAACCGTCAGCATTTTTCTTACCTGAGTTAACATAAACTTTAAATTTCTTACTATCACCTCTTGTAGGTTTATTTAATTGAACAGTTTTACCTTTAAATTTAGCTTCATCTAATAGTGACTTTACTACTTCTTTTAATTTCTTTTTTTCACTATCAGGAAGAGAAGCAAATCTACCAAATCTCCCTTGATCAAATTGTACAGCTACAGGATTTTTACCTGTTAATGCCCCAGTTAATTGATCAATACTTACATCTAAATTTTCTATATCCTCTTCTCTATCTTCACCATCTTTTTCTGAGGCATTTAAAGTTGCTAAAATTTGATTTAAAATATCTATTTTTTCTTTTTCATATTCATTTTCATTTAATGATTCTCTCATTTCCATGTTATCTATTTCATCACGAACCCATTCTTTTTCATTTGAACCTAATTGGTCATAATCCATTCCAAATTCCATATTTGCAACATCATCATATATGTCCATTTGTTCATTTAATTCAATAGGAAAATCTAATGGTACTTTTTTACCTTCATATATACCAAAATGGCCTTGATCTGTTTCAGTAAGTAACTCTATGTCTCTTTTATTAGTAAATTCTAAAATACCTCTACTGTATAAAGATCTTGCTTCAGCTATTAAATCAAAATAATCACGTGAACCAGCTGTATAGAAATTATCAGTTAATGGTTTATTATTGTCTATATGATGTTTTAAACCCTCAGACAATATAGTCCTCGGTGCTTTACTTTCATTCAGCATCAACGCTGTACTATCAGTTTCACAGGTATTACATCCACATTTTTGACACATAATTTTTTAATTTATTATAAATATACGAAAAGTTTTTAAGTAAAACAAAGTTTATACTATACCAACTGAAGCAAATTCATTACTTGCAGAAGTTCTTATTGCCTTACTTAATGTATAGGGTGTTTGTGATACTTTATCTTCACCTGATACTTCAATTGTAGCTTGCATTACAATACCCCCACTATTAATACTATCTTGTATTATAAAACTTGAATTGTTCTCAAATTCTACAGTTGCACCTCTAGGATATCGTTTTACTGATGCATCTGCTCCTTTATTTGATCCTGTTAGTTTAAAAAATGTAGGATTTACTTTTCCTTCTTGATCTAAACCTTCACCATAAGCAAACATTCCTAAAAAAGTAGAAAGTGGAGCTTGAGGTGTTGTGTTTCGTAAATAGTTAAATAATTTAAGAGATGCAAGTTTTCTTCTTTTATTTTTTAAACTTTCTTTATTATTACTTTCTTTTATTCTATATATTACATTTATACCTCCATATTCACCTGTTATAGATTCAGCTTTTGTTCTTTCTTTATTAATTTCTTCTTGAATTATTTTAATATCATTTTCTTGTGTAATTTTTCCTTGTGCATCAATATCTTCTTTAGGAAATCTATTTACAAAAGTTTTAGCTCTTCCAGGTTGTGCCTTTTCTTTTTTTAAGGATACAGCTGTTAGAGGTTTATCTGTTACCCCCCATTCATCATTAAATAAATCATTTATAGGGCCTATTGATAATTGTTCTTTAGATGAAGCAACACTTATATCTCCTTCATGATAGATATAAATATCTCCAGGGTTCCATTTATCTTGAGGTAAACCTGTAATTAATTTTGCTGTATCCCTAATTAACTCAAAACTTTCATCTCTAATAGCTCTAGAATCTGGGTATGAACTAGCTAATACTTTACCAGTTGCATAAGCATTATTTAATTCTTCTATTATAAGTTTAATATATTTTGAATCTGGATTATCTGAATTTAAAATATTTTTAGCATTTTGTATCCAAGTACTAACTACACTACTAACTTCACTACCTAAAGCTGTATCTACTGACTTAGAAGGTGTTGAAGGAATATCATTTAATTGTGTAATATTATCTTTATTAAAAGATTGAAATGAATTTTCATTTTTTAATAGTTCATAAAACACAACAACTAAACCTTCTTTTTCATCTGTATTAGTATTTGGAATTGATACTTCTCCTTCTTTTTTTATTTTATTTTGTTCTATTGGTTTTAAAAGAAATGTAGAATTTTTAAATTTAAATACATTATTTGAATCTTTTGTAAAACCTTCTATAGAGGCAACTACATCATTAAATTTAGATCTTTCTTTTCCTGGAACTAAAATTTTTGCTTTTTTTGAATTTACTAAAGGAAAATACTCATCGGTAAGTTTTAATTCTTTTTTTAATAATTCAATCCCACCCAATAAATCTTCAGTAGCATCTACTTCAAATAAACCAATTTCATCTAATATATTTTCGAGTATTAAAATATCCTGCTTGTTAGTAAAGTCAGGATATCCTTTAGGAAATCTATATGAATATCTTTCAAAAAATTTATCGAATACATCCATACTATACTTCTATATCTACATCAACATTATCTTCAACTTCAACATCTTCACTTCCACCTCCTGCACTAGCATCTGCTTCAACATCTGCTGTAGCACTAGCTGTGTCAGGTGCTCCATATCTTAATATACGAGCAATTGCTTCAATAGCTCTTTCTTCTTCAGGTAAATTAAGTAAGTAATACTTTTTACCTTCAACTTGAGCTATCCAACTTGTTTTAGTGAAAATTAAATAAAAATTAAAATCGTTTTTTAGATTAATTCTAAATGTAGTAGGTTTTGGAGCAACCCAATCTATAGACGCAATAAAATTATCAAATTCATGTGTTAATAAATCAACAATTACTTTTTTTAGTTGTGGAAATTTAGCAAATTCATCATACTCAACAGCTGCTGCTGCAGCTTGTCTTCTATTCCCAACAACAGTTGGGATGATCATTCTAATCTTTTCCCTTAGCTCTGCTGCAGTCATATTATTTTTGTTTTGCTGTTGGACCTTTACCTCCGCCTTTTGCTTTATAAGATGCTACTGCACCTGCTATAGCTTTAGCTGCTTTTTCGGATTTACCTGATTTTTTGATTTTCTTAACTAATGAGTCATATGATTCATCAATGTCATCTTTTTTAAGTAATGCTGCCATTCCAGCTTGAGGTCTTTTTTTAAATGCATCTCCATCACTATCATCTACTTTATTACCTTTTCTATCATATCCACCAACTTCATCTACTTTACCATCTTGATCTTCATCTTTAGCATCGATTTTTTTATCCCAAAACCCTTTAGGTAAACCTTCTTTTAATTTATTAAATACTTTTTCTGCTACTTTTTGATTTTCGGTAAAATCATCAACTCCTGTAATATAATCTTCAACTGTTTCTCCTAATGGATCAACTTCAATTTCTAAAGGTTCAATTGTATCTACTACAGCATCAACTGCTGGTTCTTTAAGCTCAAAATCAAGGTATTCAGCAGCCCCAACGATTGCTTCTTTTGCCTTAAATATTTTTGCTTGCCACCATGATGGTAAATCAACTTCTCCTTCACCTTCCATATCATCTAATAATGCGTAGATTTCCATTGCTGACTTTCCAATCTGATATAAATCACCTTGTAACATACCTGGTTCATTATCTTCATGTCCTATATCAATATCCTCATCTATTTTACCTCCTGATCTTTTATTATCTGCATCAAAAACTGATTGTACTAAACTATTAGTACCTGCATTAAAATTTTTAATTAAATCAATGTCAATATCAAGTTCCTCAGCTTTATCTCTAAAAAAATCTGCTGCTTTAGACATCATCTCTTGATGTTTTTTTAATTCATCAAAATTACCTTCTTCTAATCCAGCTGCTGATAATGCTTCAATATCACTTGCTTCGTTATCATTTTGAGAAGTAATATCATAATTACCTACTTTAGGATCACCATATTGTCCACTTTCAAGATCTTCTTTAGCCATTGATTTTTCAATAGCTTTACCTCTAGTTTCTTCGTAATCGGATAACTTACCATCTTTGTCTAAATCTGCTTTTTTAGGATTTTTTAACGCATCCTTAATTAATTCAGTAATTTTTGGATCTCTCATGTTTTCAGTTTTTTTCTTAGCCATGTTAGTAGCACGTCCATACATTACCGCCTCAGCATCTTTACCATATTTTTTTACAAGGTCGCGTTTGTTACCTTTCATTTTCATGATAATGTCTTCTCGATCTTCGAGTTCTGATTTGGATAATTTACGTTCGTTAATCATATTTTTATTTTTTGTCTTCTGCAACTGATGCTTTTCTATATTCTGATATTAATTTCTTAATACCACCTAATGCTTTTCTAGCACGTCCATGAGCAGCTTTTGATTTACCACTATGTTCGATTCTAAAAGTATCAAATAGAACTTCTAGTTGCTCAAATAATTCTTGAGTTCCCATTTTTTATAAATTTTATTGGTTAGTAACTTGTTATATTAAACCTGCTAATTTTTTAAATCTTGCAAATTCTTCGTTTAATTCTTCTTTTTTAAGATCTTCTTTTTCATCTTTCATACCATCTTTATATCCTTCTTCCTCAGCATCTGTTCTTGCATCTTCAGCAACAACGTGAGTTCTAGTATAATAAGTAATTGTATTTCCAATTTGATCCATTAACTTTTCGTCTCCCATTCCTTCAGCTTTATCTTGAGCTTTAGTTAAAAGACCTAATATAGCAGATACGTCAGCAGATTCTCCTGGTAGTTCAGATTTAACTTCAATGTCTGATTCATCAGATACATCA
>CAJQJC010000017.1 GCA_905478565.1 uncultured Candidatus Pelagibacter sp.
TTGTTTAAAGCTTTTCATCTTCTTTTTTCTCCTTTTCAGTTGATTCATCTTCAACTACTTCATCTCTAGGATTTGTAGTTAATGTTTCGTGAATCATACCATTAGATTCTTCTTTTTCTTCTGTGATTCTCATTGTAATCTCCTATGAAGTTGCCATGTCTAAGGCAAATGCTTTTTCAGGCGGCATTACATCTCCATCATCATCAATCTGTTTTATAAACAAATCGGTTTGTTGAAGTGCCCCAGCTAAAGCGTTAAGGTTGTTCTTCATCTCTACTATTTGAGATTCACCTTTTTTAATTTCTTCAACCGCTTTATTGTAATCACTTACAATTTCTTCTCGCCTTTTCAGTAAATCATCTTTACTAATACTCATAATATCTCCATTCATTTTGTAAATAAAAGGGGAGCGAACTCCCCTTTCAATGTTTCTACCTACTTCTCAATCAGTTAAGATTAAGCGAATGTAGGAGCAGTAGCACCAATTACTTGACCAGCGACATACCATTCTGTAGCAGAATTTCCAATTACAGTAATATCGATACCTGTAAATGTTACAGCAGTGAATACATCATCATCTGTTCCGTCAGCAGCAACAGCAACTGAGTCAGCATTTGAGTCAATATGAGCAACACCACCGTGGAAATGCACAGTAGTTGCACTAGAGTTTAGTACAAAGTTTGCCTGTGTAATATTAACACCACCGTAGATGAATCTGAATTCCATACCTGCACTTGGTGTAGGTAATGTAACGATACGAGTAGTTTGGTAGTCAGGTAGTACAATAATTCTTCCAGCGTGTGCAGCTTCTGTTAAAGTTGTTGCAGCATCTGTAAGAAGTACTGGAGCTCTTAGAGCGTTCATCATTTCACCAATAGTAACTTTTTTGTTAATTGGTGTTCCCGAAGGGTCGTCAACTACATGAAGTAAATCTTCACGAGCAGTTGCAGTACCTAGGGAAGTTAGAGCTGTGATTTTCTTATCAGCCATTTCTTTCTCCTTTGTTTAAATTACCCCTTATGTATTCGGGGAATGTTAGCCCATGTATCGAAATTAATCTAACAAGGGATTTTAAAGGGGAGAAAACTCCCCTCCATGTTATTATTTATAAGACTTATGCAGTCGTAACACCTTTAAGTGTGAAAGCACTTCCTGATGCTGAACCAAGAGTCTTAGTTTCGTCAAGTACTAATCCAGTCTGGTCAGTAGTAAATGATTCTGCACTAAACTTACCACCATTACCATCTTCATTCACTAAATGACTGTTACCTGAACCTGTTTGGTCGCCATCTTCTAGTAGAGAAACTCTTCCTACTATTGTATCTAAACCAAAACCAGTTCTGTATGCACTTTCGCCAACAACACTTGTCGCACCATCAGCACCTTCAAGAGTCATTGAAACAGTATTCTGTTCAATACCTTCGCCAGCGTCAGCAGAGAACAACAAGTTAATGTCGTCTGCAATTGTAACATTTTCTGATACTGTAAATGAAGTCTGTGAAGCCACAGCAGTAATAGTAATTGTGTTATCTGTACTACCACTTGTGTCAGTTTGACCATTAGAACCAGGATTTGTACTAGTAATTGAAGCAGCAGGCGCTGAACCAGCACCGTTTACTGTAACTACTTGTCCTACAGCGATTGTTCCACCAACACCATCAACTGTAATAGTTGTTGAGTCTGAAACTGCACCATTTGTTGTGCCTGAAGCAGCAGACGAAGCATCTAAAACGATACTATCAACACTAGATGTTCCACTTTCTGCAAGAATTCCAGAGAATGTTTCACTATCTGATTGTAATGTAGCAGTACCATTCACATGAATGTAGCTGTCATAGAACGCAAGATAACCTGCGACATTCTGACTTCTTATACCTCTGAATGTTAGTGTGTTTGTACCCGAACCAGAAAGATATTGACATGCCATTGTACCATCTGAAGCCATGTCAGTTCCACCCAACTCATTTAGTAGAATATATACTTTGTTAGTAACTACTTGGTTAGCTGTTCTTGTCGCACTTGTAACTGTAATTTCTTCGTCAAATGTTAGAACTAAATCAAATGTTCCACTATCAGCAACTGCGCCATCAGCGAAGTCAACAGATAGTAAGTTTCCTGATTTGAAATTTACCGAAAGATTTCGTATTGCAACTAAAATCTCAGGGTCTGCAGCTGCATTGTCGTTACCTGTTGCGGCAGAAGCCAACCCAGGTTGCATTACCCATCCTTTACTTGTTGCAGTTACAAACTCTCGGGAATATATACTATTTGAGTCCATAGGTAGACTTTTAGGTCTACTTTCTTCCCCACTTGTTTTTCCCCATATTGCCATCTTTAATCTCCTTTTATAAAAGTTTGTTTTTTGTTAATTAACACTACTATTTATCAATATCCAATTCTCTTTAATTGACGAATAGTTGATGAAGCACTCGTATGTAATATACCAATGCCTCCTTTTGCCGTCCATTCTTTAATGTTTTTCGGGTAATCGTCAATCAATACGGCTTGTTCTCTCTTACCACTATGTCCTATCATTGTATAATCTTGTTTTTGAGAACGATTCACTAAATTAATTCTTGCAGAATTGTTTAGTCCTAAGTTCCCACTTAACCATCTTAACTTTCCAGGTTTGCAGTTCGGGTCTTGGTTGTTCTTTACAGCGGCAGATAGTATACTAGGGTTATGTTTCTTAATATATCCCCATAACTTTTTGCCATCTCTCATCCAAGGCATATTTGACCAGAAATTCTTTGTATTCTTAATCGAATCCCAGTCTTGTCCGTGTCGCATTCCTTCCCAATTTTGTCCTGTTGCCTTTTTAGCAGCAAGAACGAAATCAGTTAAGACGCCATCCATATCACAATAGATATGAGGCAAGTTACCCTTTGCCTCTCTGTAAAAACCTCTATAGTTTTTCATAGTGATACAATTCTTTTAATATAATTCGCTTCCTTGGTTGGTCTTTTTACCACCAGAAAACACACCCATCTCAACATCAGGGTTAATTTCAATTTTACTTTTCTTTTTACTTAACTTAACATCA
>CAJQJC010000018.1 GCA_905478565.1 uncultured Candidatus Pelagibacter sp.
ATTAAGAGTGTATTGCTCTTTTATCTACCGATAAAGCTGCTTCTTTTACAGCTTCTGAGAACGTTGGGTGCGCATGACATGTTCTTGCAATATCTTCAGCACTTGCACCAAATTCCATTGCAACCCCAATTTCTCCAATTAGTTCACCTGCATGAGGACCTATAAGGTGAGCCCCTAAAACTCTATCTGTTTTTTCATCAGCAAGAATTTTAACAAAACCTTCTGCTTCATCGATTGCTTTGGCTCTTGAATTTGCCATAAATGAAAATTTACCAATTTTATATTTTATATTAGCTTCTTTCAATTGCTCTTCTGTTTTTCCAATTGAAGCAACTTCTGGTGAAGTATAAACAACTCCAGGAATAGTGTCATAATTCACATGTCCTGATTGCCCAGCAATATTCTCTGCAACAGCAATACCCTCATCTTCTGCTTTGTGGGCTAACATTGGTCCTTCAATTACATCTCCAATAGCATATATGTTTTTAATATTTGTTTGAAATTTTTTGTCAGTTTTAATTCTTTTCTTCTCATCTAGCTCAACCCCAATTGTTTCTAAATTTAGATCTGCTGTATTCGGCTTTCTGCCAACCGAGATAAGAACTACATCGCAATCAAAATCAATTTTTTTTCCATCTTTATCAGTAGTTGAAACTACAGCACCATTAGTATTTTTTTTAATTCCTTCTACTTTAGTTTGCATATGAAAATTTATTCCCTGTTTCTTTAATATTTTCATAAATTCCATAGAAACTTCTCTGTCCATTCCTGGAGTTATGTTTTCAAGAAATTCAACGACATGAACTTCGGTACCTAGTCTAGACCAAACTGAGCCCATTTCTAATCCTATATAACCACCTCCAACTACAACCATTTTTTTTGGAACAGCCTCTAAAGTTAATGCTCCAGTTGAGGAAACTATTATTTTTTCATCAAATTCAATTCCAGGTAATGAAACTGGAACAGAACCGGTACTAATAACTGTTTTTTCAGTTTCTATTACAGTTTCTTTTTTTTGATCATCTAAAATAGAAATTTTATTTCCTGATTTAAAGCTACCAATACCTTTAAAATAAGTAACTTTATTTTTCTTAAATAAAAACTCTACACCTTTGGTTAAAACGGTCACTGCTTTATCTTTATTTTTCATCATTTTTTGAAGATTAAGTTTAACCTCACCAACCTCTATCCCAAGTTTAGAAAAGTTTTGTGCTTTATAATAATTCTCTGAAATATTTAATAAATTTTTAGAAGGTATACATCCAACATTTAAACAGGTTCCCCCTAATGATCCCCTAGATTCTATACATGCTGTTTTAAAACCTAATTGTGCCAATCTTATTGCACATACGTAACCGCCTGGACCACCACCTATTACAACTACTTGAAATTTATCTAACATTTAAATATTTAAAAATAACCTTCTTGGATCTTCTAAATTTTCTTTAACCATTTTTAAAAATGAAACTGACTCTTTTCCATCAATAATTCTGTGGTCATAAGATAATGCAAGATACATAATTGGTCTAATTTTAATTTCTCCATCGACTACCATTGGTCTTTCTACTATATTATGCATACCTAACACTCCAGATTGTGGTAAATTTAATATCGGGGTAGAAAGCATTGAACCATAAACGCCTCCATTACTAATAGTAAAAGTGCCACCCTGAAGATCTTCAATAGTTAGTTTTCCATCTCTTGCTTTTTCAGAGATATTTTTAATATTTTTTTCTATATCGGCAAATGACAGCTCATCTGCATCTCTCAAAACAGGTACAACTAATCCCTTTTCTGTTCCAACTGCAAAACTTATATTATAATAATTCTTATAAATGATTTCATCTCCCTCGATCTCAGCATTAACTGATGGAAATGTTTTTAAAGCTGCAACACAAGCTTTTACAAAAAAGGACATGAAGCCTAATTTAATCCCATATCTATTTTGAAAATCTTCTTGATTTTCTTTTCTCATCTCCATTATGCTGGTCATATCAACTTCATTAAATGTTGTTAATAATGCAGCATTTTCTTGTGCTTGCTTTAATCTCTTTGCAATAGTTTGTCTAAGTCTAGACATTTTAATTCTCTCTTCTTGTCCATGTTTAATTTTTCTTTCGGATGGTTCAGGATTAATTCCCATCAAACTTAGTAGGTCACCTTTTAACACTCTACCCTCTTTTCCTGTTCCCTCTATCTTTGTTAGATCAATTTTGTTTTCTTCTACAATTTTTCTTACAGCTGGAGAAAGTATTTTACTATCTTTGTTTATAGGGCTTACTTTTTTTTCTTTAACTTCGTCAGTTAATATTAGTGGTTCTAAGTTTTTATCCTCTTTTTCAGTAGGCCCTTCTTCAAAAATTTTTGGCTCTTTTTTTTCAATATCTAGATTAACAACATTATCTTTTATTTTTACTGGTTCTATTTTTTCTACTTTTTTATTTTTAGAAGATTGATTTTCACCTTCACTTATTGCACCAAGTACTGCACCAACTTCAACTGTGTCGCCATCTTTAGAATTAATCTCAGATAAAACACCATCTATCGGGGATGGTACCTCTAAATTAACTTTATCAGTTTCTAACTCTACTATAGCCTCATCTGCTTCAACTGGGTCACCCTCTTTCTTGAGCCATTTAGCAATTGTTGCCTCAGTAATGCTTTCTCCTAGAACTGGAACTAAAATTTTTTCACTCATCTTTATTTAAAAACCTTGTTAATAATTTCTTGTTGTTGTGAAATATGTCTTTTTGCGTATCCTGTAGCAGGCGATGCGTCTGGACTTCTTCCTATATAAGAAATTTTACTATTATTAGCGTTAATAGTTTCTAATGTCCATTGGATATAATCTCTCACAGAAAACCACCCACCCATATTTTTAGGTTCTTCCTGACACCAATAAAATTCAGCATTATCAGCAAAAGGTTTTAGCTCTTTTACAAGTGTTTTTGCAGGAAAAGGATAAAGCTGCTCTATCCTAAATAATATCACGTCATCTTTCTTCAATTTTTCTCTAGCTTCTAAAAGGTCAAAGTAGATCTTTCCTGAACACATTATAACTTTTTTAATTTCTGATTTTTTCTTTAATTTTATAAAACCATTTGTTTTTGGATCAACTGCATGATCCCATAATATTCTATGGAATGAATTATTTTTATCAAAGTCTTCTAAATTTGAAACACAATATTTATTTCTCAAAAGTGATTTAGGTGTCATCATTACCAACGGTTTTCTAAAATCTCTATGCATCTGTCTTCTCAAAGCATGAAAATAGTTAGCAGGTGTTGTGCAATTCATAACTTGCATGTTGTCATTTGAACATAACTGTAAAAATCTTTCTAGTCTTGCTGATGAATGTTCGGGTCCTTGACCTTCATAACCGTGAGGCAATAACATAACAAGTCCTGAAGCTCTATTCCATTTTCTTTCCCCAGAGGTAATAAACTGATCAATTACGACCTGTGCTCCATTTGCAAAATCTCCAAATTGTGCTTCCCAAATAGTGAGTGTATTTGGTTCTACTAAACTATATCCATACTCAAAGCCAAGAACTGCTAACTCTGATAAAAAACTATCAACTACTTCAAAGTGTTTTTGATTTTTTGAAATATTGTTTAAAGGTACATATCGACTATTGTCTTTTTGATTTCTTAAAACTGAATGTCTTTGACTAAAAGTTCCTCTTCCTGAATCTTGTCCTACTAATCTCACAGGATATCCTTCTTCTAATAAAGATCCAAAAGCTAATGCTTCTGCAGTTGACCAATCTATATTAAATCCACTTTTAACTGCTTCTTTTCTGGCTGTTAATATTTTAACAATTGTTTTATGTAGATTTAAATTTTCTTTTGGTGAATTTATTTTTTCAGAAATTTCTAAAAGTTTATTTGTATCTGCTCCAGTTACACCTCTTTTATCTTTACCTTTTTCTGGTTTATAGGCTGACCATGTTCCCTCGAACCACTCTATTTTAGGATTATAATCTTTTGCATTTTTAAATTGGTCATCAAGTAAATCTTTGAATTTTTTTAATAAATTATCTAAATCATTATTTGTAATTAATTTTTCATTTATCAGTTTTTTTCCATAAACATTTACTGGTGAGGGGTGAGACCTTATTTTTTCATACATAAGTGGCTGAGTAAAAGAAGGTTCATCTCCTTCATTGTGGCCAAATCTTCTGTAACAGATCAAATCTATAACTACATCTCTATTAAATTTTAATCTAAACTCAGTGGCAATTCTAGCTGCATAAACAACTGCCTCTGGATCATCACCATTTGCATGTATGATCGGTGCATCTACCATTTTTGCAACATCTGAAGGATATGGTGAAGATCTTGCAAATCGTGGACTTGTAGTAAATCCAATTTGATTATTAACAATAATATGGATTGTTCCTCCAGTATTATGCCCAGGAAGTCCCGACATGGCAAAACATTCTGAAACTACACCTTGTCCTGCAAAAGCAGCATCACCATGAATTAATATTGGTATAACTTTATTTCTCTCTTTATCTTTATGAAAAAATTGTTTTGCTCTAGTTTGTCCAAGCACAACTGGATTAACAGCCTCTAAATGTGATGGGTTATCTGTTAAGCTAACATGAACAGAGTTTCCATCAAATTCTCTATTAGAAGATGCTCCTAAATGATATTTAACATCTCCAGCTCCTTCTTCAGCATTCGAACTATATTCTCCAGCAAATTCATTGAAAATTCTCTTATAAGATTTTTGTAACACATTAGCTAATACGTTCAATCTTCCTCTGTGAGACATTCCAATTTTAACTTCTTTGACGCGTGATTGACCGCTTATTTTAATAATTTGTTCTAGAGCTGGTATTAAACTTTCACCACCATCTAATCCAAATCTTTTTGTTCCAACATATTTTTTATGTAAAAATTTTTCAAAACCTTCAGCTTGTATTAATTTATTCAAAATTGCTTCTTTTCCATTTTTTGTAAAATTTAAATTATCGTTAGATTTTTCTATTCTATCTCTAAACCATTTTCTCTCAGTTGGGTTTTGTATATGCATGTATTCATAGCCAATAGGTCCACAATATGTTTTTTTCAAAAATGCTAATATTTCTTTAATGCTTGAGTAATCTCTATTGGTAACTCCTCCTAAATAAATTTTTTTTTGATAATCTTCTTTTTTAAAACCAAAAGATTGTGGGTGGAGTTCATCTAGATAATCTGATTTTAGTAATTCTAGTGGATCAAGCTTAGCAATTAAGTGTCCTCTTTGTCTGTAAGACCTTATCATTGCGACTGCTTTGATTGAGTCTTCATTTGACCTGGATTGATCATTTTGATTTAAACTTGTTTGATTAATTTTTTTTGATAATTTTTGTTCACTCTGATCAATTTTTTTTTGAAGTTCATCTATATCAACTTTTATTTTTGACGGCCCCCATGATGGTCCATTAATTTCTTTAGCAATAATATTTAATTCATCTCCTAAATCTTTAAAATAATTAAACCAGCTTTCAGGTAGATTTTTATCTTTATTGATAAATTTCAAATACATTTGTTCAATAAAAGCACTGTTTGACTTGCTAAGAAATGAAGTTTTTTCGAATTCTTGATTTTTGGATGAAGACATCTATATGGCTAATATAATATTAGAAATGTATTTTTCAATTAGACAATTTGTTAAATAGGGTTTTACCTAACTCAGAAGGTGATTTAGCAATAGTAATTCCACATTCTTCCATCTTTTTTATCTTATCTTGCGCTCCACCTTTTCCACCTGAAATTATAGCTCCTGCATGCCCCATTCTTCTTCCCGGAGGTGCAGTTATTCCAGCTACAAAACCAACCATAGGTTTTTTTATTTTGTGATTTTTCACAAATTCTGCTGCCTCTTCTTCTGCTGAACCACCAATTTCTCCAATCATAAGAATAGATTTTGTTTCCTCATCATTTAAAAACAAATCTAAGCAGTCTATAAAATTTGTTCCATTTATAGGGTCTCCTCCGATCCCAATACAAGTTGATTGTCCTAATCCATTTTCAGTTGTTTGTGCTACAGCTTCGTAAGTTAAAGTTCCAGATCTTGAAACAATTCCAACAGAACCCTTCTTATGAATGTTTCCTGGCATAATGCCAATTTTACATTCATCTGGTGTGATTATTCCAGGACAGTTAGGTCCAATTAATCTACTTTTAGAATTATTCAATTTTTGTTTAACTTTAAGCATATCTTGGATTGGTATGCCCTCAGTAATACAAACAATTAACTCAATGGAAGCTTCTATAGCTTCAATTATTGCAGCCCCAGCGAATTTTGCTGGAACATAAATCATTGTTGCATCAGCACCAACTTCTTGTTTTGCTTCTTCTACAGAATTAAAAACTGGACGGTCAAGATGCTTTTGCCCCCCTTTTTTTGGTGTGACTCCACCAACTAGGTTGGTACCATATTCTATTGCTTGTTCTGAATGAAATGTACCATGTGAACCTGTAAATCCTTGACATATAACTTTTGTATTTTTATTTATTAAAACTGACATATTATTTTATGGCTCCAACAATCTTTTTTGCAGCATCATCTAAATCTTCTGCTGATATCAACTTAAGTCCTGAGTTGTCTAAAATTTTTTTTCCCTCTTTAAAATTTGTCCCGGCAAGTCTTACTACTAAAGGAACACTAATATTTATTTCTTTAGCTGCATCCACAACGCCTTGAGCAAGGACATCACATCTCATTATTCCTCCAAAAATATTTATTAAAATCCCTTTAACATTTTTGTCTGAAAGAATTATTTTAAGTGCAGCTGAGACTTTTTCTTTTGAAGCACCACCACCAACATCAAGAAAGTTTGCTGGTTCTTT
>CAJQJC010000019.1 GCA_905478565.1 uncultured Candidatus Pelagibacter sp.
TGTCTAATTTTACTTGATTTTAATGGATGTAATTCTACGTTTACAGGGTACTTACATTTTGCAACTTCTATATATAGATTTTTACTGGATAGTTCATGATTTGAATAATTTGAACTCACATAACCAAAAGATAAATTTTTATTATAGTTAAATGAATAATTTCCCGATGTGGTTCTTCCTATGATTTTATCATCAAGATAAATTGGCTCTTCATGTAATAATAATGGTTGACCAGGATTATTGTTTTTTAATGAAAGCATTATAAATCTTTTTTTGGGTTTTTTATCTTTATATTTAGTTAATTGTTCTTTACCAATAAAATTAGCATCTTTTTTAAAACTAATTGCAAAATTTAATCCTGCCTCAAATTGATTTTCTTCTGGTGAGATATCGTGTCCCCAATGTAAAAAACCACTTTCCATTCTCATCACATCCATAGCGTGTGATCCACAAAGAGATAATTTAAATTTTTCTCCTTCTTCAATAATTAGATTATAAATTGATTTTGCATCTTCTATTTTTAAATAGATTTCATAACCAAGCTCACCAACATATGAAAGTCTCTGTATCCAAACCTTTTTACTATTTATATTTGAAGATTTTCCGTCACCAAATTTAAATGTTTCTTTTGAAAAATCATCATTTGATAATTTTGATAATAAATCTCTACTTTTGGGACCAAAAATTCCTAAACAAGCATAATCATCTGTTACATCTTTGAAATCTAAATCTTTTGATAAATTTTTCAAAATATGAACTTTATCGTGAGTTCTTGTTGCTGCAGAGCTTATTATTCTAAAGTAATCTTTATCAATACATATAACTGTTAAATCTGTTTCTATACCACCAGACTGATTAAGCATTTGAGTGTAGGTAGATTTACCTATTTCATTTTTAATATTTGCAGTGCATAGTTTTTGTAATTCACTATGTGCTAAATTTCCTTTTATTTCGTATTTGGAAAAAGGTGTTAATTCATAAAGACCTACATTTAATGTGGTATTTTTCGTTTCATACTCAACAGATGAATACCAGTTTTGATGTCCAAAACTATAATCATATTCTGCTTTCTCATCTTTTAATGCAAACCACATTGGTCTCTCGTATCCTCCGGAGACACCAAAACATGCACCAGCTTTTTTTAGTTCTTCGTGATAAGGTAATAATTTTTGATTTCGAGAGGTCTTGTGTTGTTTATAAGGCCAGTGCATCCCATAAAGATCACCTAGTGTTTCTGTAACTCTTTCAGTGATAAATTTTTTAGATGAGTGAAACTTTTCAAATCTCTTTACATCCAAAGAAAATAAATCTTCATTCATATAACCATTTACCATCCACTCAGCAGTAACTCTACCAGCTCCTCCTGCGCTTGCTATTCCAATACTATTAAAACCACAACATGTATAAAGATTTGTAACTTCAGCTGTTTCACCTAAAAGATATTGCGTGTCAGGTGTAAATGACTCAGGACCAGAAAAAAATTTTCTAATCCCTGCATTTTCTAACATTGGCAATCTATGAAAAGATTTTTCTAAATATGGTTCGAAATGATCAAAATCATCAGGAAATTCTCCAAAAGAAAAATCCTCTGGAACTACTCCTTTTTCCTTAAAAGCTGGTTTTGCATTGGGCTCGAATATTCCTACCAACATTTTCCCTGCATCTTCTTTTAAATAAAGACAAGCATTATAATCTCTTAAAACAGGTAAATTTTTTGGTAAATCTTTCATCGGTTCTGTTATTATGTAAAAATGTTCATTAGGATAAAGAGGAACACTTACTCCTATATCTTCTCCAATTTGTCTTGACCACATTCCTGTTGCAAGAACTACATATTCGCAATCTATTTTGCCAAATTTAGTTTCAACACCAATTATTTTTTTATTTTTAACTAATATTTTATTTACTGGAGTTTTTTCAAATATTTGAACTCCTTCCATTTTGGCTGCTTTAGCTAAAACGTTTGTAACTCCAACTGGATCAGCTTGACCATCTTCTGGCATGTATACTCCACCAATAATATCTTCATCATTTATTACTGGATAAAGTTCTTTTGTTTTTTGTTTATCTAAAACTTCAACATTAACATCAAAAAGTTGTGCTGCTGTTGCTTGTCTTAAAAGTTCTTCCATTCTTTCTTTTGAGCTAGCTACTGTAATTGCACCGTTTTGTTTTAAACCTGTAGATAAACCAGTTTTTTTTTCTAATTCTTTGTATAAATTTAGCGAGTATTTTCTAAGTTTTGTAATAGTAGCAGAGGCTCCTAATTGGCCAACTAATCCAGCGGCATGCCAAGTAGTTCCTGATGTTAACTGATCTCTTTCGAGTAAAATTGTATCTTTCCAACCTAATTTGGCTAAATGATATGCTGCAGAACAGCCTGCAACCCCTCCTCCAATCACAACAACTTTTGCACTGGATGGAATTTTTTTTTCCATTGATTAATTAGCTTGTGATGGCCTTTTCTGGTTCAATAAATTCATGTCCAAATACATCGGCAACAGCTTTATAAGTAACCATACCTTTATGAACATTTAATCCTGCTAAAAAGTTTTTATCTTCCCCTAAAGATTTTTTATAACCTTTGTTAGCTAGTTTAACTAGATATGGAAGTGTAGCTTTATTTAGTGCAATAGTTGATGTTCTTGGAACTCCTCCTGGCATATTAGCTACACAATAATGCACAACATCATCAACAATATAGGTTGGTTCTCCATGAGTTGTTGGTTTACTAGTTTCAACACATCCACCTTGATCTATTGCAACATCAACTATCACTGACCCACGTTTCATCAATTTTAACATACTTTTTGTAACTAATTTCGGAGCTTCTGCTCCTGGTATCAAAACTCCTCCTACAAGTAAGTCTGCATCAGCTACTAATTTATTTAAATCTATTTTATCACTTTGCTCTGGAACAATCTTATCACCAAACATTTCAACAAGTTGTTTTAATCGCGCTTCTGATTTATCGACGATATGAACCTTTGCTCTCATTCCAGTTGCAATTATAGCTGCGTTTTCTCCAACCACACCTCCACCAAGAATAACAACTGTTCCACCTTCAACTCCAGGGGCTCCACCTAATAATAGGCCTCTTCCTTTTTGATTTTTTTCTAAACAGTGAGCACCTGCTTGAACTGACATTCGTCCAGCAACTGCACTCATTGGTGCTAGGAGCGGTAATCTACCGTTATCATCAGTTACTGTTTCATAGGCTATACAAACACCTTTAGATTTAATTAAGCCAGCTGTTAATTCTTTTGCAGCTGCTAAATGAAGATAAGTATAAACGATTTGGTTTTCTCTTATCATTTCAACTTCTTTAGACTGTGGCTCTTTTACTTTAAC
>CAJQJC010000020.1 GCA_905478565.1 uncultured Candidatus Pelagibacter sp.
GCTTATAGCAAAACGCTACAACGACTGCATCAAATCGCGACAACAACATACGCATATCACTACAACGACTATAGCAAAGCGCTACAAATATCCGTACGTATACTATATACGTAAGAGAGACAAAAACCCTTAAGGGGTTTTGTGTCTCTAAAAACAGAATTAGATTATTAGGAGAAGAAATTGAGAGAAAGCATTAAAAGAGAATATTGGTGGGTGAGCGCGGGCGAGGTGGAGAACGAAAGCGAATCACCATTCATCGCCATGAAATACAATTCAGCCTTTAGAGACTATTCCAAATTGCGCAAGCAGGTTTGGAACTGGTATCGCACGCACGCGGGGCGAGAAGATCTCTCACCTGTAAGCAAATTGTTACTCTGGAGCTGTTGCGAAAGGTACAGATGGCAGTCGTGGTCTTCGCACGATGCCATTAGTTATTATTGCAAGATGATTGGGGTACATCGCACTAGCGCGAGCAGAGGAATGAGCGAGTTATTAGAGAAAGAGGTTCTATGGTGTGTGCTAGAGGGTGAGCGCAAGCGGTTGAGGAAATCGCAGGCGGGTGGGAAGAAGCATTTTCTATTGGTTGGTTTAGGTGCGCACTTGCGCGAGCAGGTGGGGCGCGATAGCTAACTGGGGGAAGGAGAGTAAAGCTATCTTGGTGCGCCCCGTTGACTGGTTAGGCTATTATATCCCCGTTTTTAAATATTTTTGCCATTTTTAGGCCTTGCGGTGAGACAAGTACCCAGTTGTCATTTTCGTCTTGGTGCGAGCGGGTGCGGTCGGGGTATTCGAGATCTCCGCGCAAGCTGTAAGTTTCTTTCATATGGTTAATGTATTTAAATTGCGCTTGTGTGTATGACACTTTGTATGACATTATCTATCCCCCCAATAATTAATGATTAGCCATAGCGCGAGGACTATGACTAACCATATTAAAAAACCAATACCAAAGATGAAGCCGAGTATTTCAATCATAAAAGACCTCTTTATCTTCTAGCTGTTGATTCCATAGCCACATCCCAAAGTCATAGCCTTGTTTATACATACTGGAGCTTTTGTTTTCATCAAAGACACCTAGCAATAAAGCATCTGACACGCCATCTTTAAAGTCTTTATTCATTAGTAAGACTCCTGGATTATTACATCCTTTAAGTAAACCTCTGTATTATCTTTTTCTTTTTCTATCCAATGGAACTCAATATTTTTCAATTCAGCTTGTTGAAATATCCA
The DNA here is from genome assembly GCA_905478565.1 of uncultured Candidatus Pelagibacter sp. Taxonomy (GTDB): domain Bacteria; phylum Pseudomonadota; class Alphaproteobacteria; order Pelagibacterales; family Pelagibacteraceae; genus Pelagibacter. Next base: position 1,231 of record CAJQJC010000020.1, read on the forward strand.
ATCATGGAATCCAAGTTTTTTTATTTCTTTAAGCTCTATTTCGTCTATTTCCATTGGCATGATGTTTAATATGTAGCTCATGTGTATGATTCCTGGATGACTACATCCTTTTTGCGCTTGTCCTCGTAAGTTTTAACAATCTTCCCGCACGGATAGGTTAAGACCCAGTAGTCTTTACCAAAGTCTTTGCTCATGCTTGGTATGTTTTCCCTTTCGCTATTTAGTAAGCGTTTCGCTTCCTCTATCATTTCTCTATGCTGTGTCATTTTCGCTCTCCTTAACAATAAAATCTGCTTCACAGTCAGAACAAAGTATTTCTCCATATTTGGTTAAATACAAATCGTTTGTTTCGCAATTACATTCATCACAATTTTTTATATCTGCTATTGGTATGCTCATGATTCCCCCATTGGTAAATTTAAAAGTTTATCTATTCTATGCTCATCCAGCGATATAAAACGCAAGATCTCCTCTTGCTGCTTGTGCGTTAGATCGTCAAAGCCTTGTATATACTTTGCTGGGTTGTCGAATAGATCGCGCAAGTATTTGATTATTTCGCGCCTAGCAAATTGTTTAGGCGTTAGATTATTTATTTTCATCTTGGCTCTCCTCTTTTTTATAAGCACATATTACAAAGTTATATCCCTCTGCATCTGTGTCTAAGTCTAGTAAGTCAGTTAAGACATCTAATACATTTACTTTGTGGCTCTCTGCAAAGTCCACGCCGAACCAAACACCCTTTGGCACTACAGTCCAGTTATTTTTTTCTAGTTCTTTTTTAGTTATCATTTTTCCCCCTTGGTTTTATAAGTTTTTAAAATGGTTTTGACTTTGTTTACTAAGTCTTGATAATTTTTCGCGCTATATCCGTTAGCCTTGAATAGTTCCAAGGCTTTGGGATTGATTAGCGGGTTATCATTGGTGTGCGCCAAAAAGAAGTTTAATAACTCTAATTCTTGGCGGTTAATCTTTGGCTTATTGAAGTTATATCTTTTGATGCTCATGTTAAACTTCCTCGGCAAAATATATTTGACTATCGCCAATCAGCACGCTGTCGTTAATTTCCCATTCAATAGAATCATCATTCTCAGCAATCTCTTCAGCTTGCTTTAATGAGTCCGCGTATATGTACGCTTCTTTTTGCATGGTGTAGGTTTGGGTTATCCTAAACTCTTTTAATGTATCAGCGCTCATGTTATGCCCCCTTGTAGTTAAAATAATCTTCCACGCTTTGCACAGATTCAATTTTGGTTATGGTGTCACCTTTATATATTGGGTCTCCATCATGTATGCAAATGCTTTTGCCTATTAAATCGCTTGGTTTTTGGATGTCTTCATATTCTCCAAATTCAAAACAATTCCACACTTGAGAATCAATATCAGACATAACAGGGTCATAGTCATAATCATAATCATGTTCTATATATGACCAATAATTGTCTGAAAATTTATCATTGCCTAGGGCAACAAGTATCCCGCCCCCGTCTATTGTTTCGCATTCTATAACTTGGCTCTTAATTACTTTGTCCATTAGATCACCCACGATATAAGAGTTAATAAGGATACAAAGAAAAATATAATTATTATATTCTCGGTAATTGTCCGCGCTTGGTTCGTCCAGTGTTGCGGTTTTCTTGGCTTGTGTAGTTTGTGTGCAAAGTCTTTCATTTAAGCCACCTCTTGATCTTGGTTATCTTGTAGCCACTTATTACCCGCATCAGTTAATCTGTAATAAATAGCTGTCTGTATTTTTTGAATTATGCTTCCGCCTGTCTCGTCTTCGTCTGCTTCGTTTAGCAAGTACAAATCAGATTGAGCGGTTTCTAATACATCCCAGTTATATATTGGAATCCATCCATCTGCATAATCATTGATTAAATCCTCAGGGTATGATGAATTTAATATTTCTTCTTTGTTGTCGTTTAGTTCTTCAATTAGATTTTGCTCTAATGTGTAGATATTGTTTTTTTTACTCATTTTTTTTACTCTCCTAAAAGTAAGTTAGTTATACCACGAAAGCCCCGAAAAGACGGGGCGCTAAATCGTGGGGGGTTGTTAGTTATCCAAAGCTTTATTTACAATTATTTGAAATTGCTTTTCTATAAGCTCTTTAACTTTGGGATGATGATCTCTAGACATATAATGTATTTTTATAAATCGGTTTATAGACCATATGCAATCGTCTAGTCTTTCGCTTTCCTCTTGCTCTGTTAATTGATAAGTTTTTAATTCTAATTCTTTTAATTTGTTATCAATCCTACTCATTTTTACTCTCCTTAATTAGTTAATGAATACATACACAATAAACAACATTTAACAATAATGCAATACTTTTTAATAAAATATTGTTCTTTTGTGTATAAAAAATTATGGGTTTTTGTGCAAATCCTTTAAACTAAAGGGCATAAGGGAACACAAAAAAATTCAAATATGGATAAAAAATTACCTAAAAAGGGTGCTCCAGGACGGAAAAAAATACATTTTACAGAAGAGCAATTATTAGAAGCCGAAAGATTAGCGGGTTTAGGATTCTCTGAAGAGTCATTATGTAAAGCTGTTTTCGGTTGTTCTGTTAGTACGCTACAACGCCGTAAAAAAGAATTTAACAATATTGAACAGTATATAAGGCGGGGAAAGATAAAAAGTATTACAGAAGTAAGTTCAGCTCTTTTTGATTCCGCTACTGGTAGAAATGGGCGCGATCCATCCGTGAGCGCTCAAATATTCTTTTTAAAGAACAAAGGGAAAGAAGCGGGCAACCCGTGGGCGGATGTCCAGCAAGTAGAAAATAATATTAACCTTTCAGATATTATCTCCAGCGCCAACGCGCGCATCATCGAACACAAAGGCGAAGCGCTACCCAGCGCGCGCGAAGAGATCGACATTAAACAATTAAACAAGGCTAAGAACTCATGAGAGCTTGCGCACGGGGTTGTATCTTCTCCCTTGTACCTACCCCACGCGCACGGGCGCGCAAAGCTCTAGCGCCACTCTCCGCGCTTCTGATAGCGCGTTCACCTTTTGCGCGGGTGCGGATGATTAGCAAATGACCCCCCCTTAATTGTGCGGTATGTAGTATGTATATATATACTGATGAACTAATTTTTTTTAATTTTTTTTTAAATTTTTTTTATGAAATATAAAGCCGAAGACGAAAAGAGATTGATGACGGAGATATGGTCGGTCAATGTAAAAGACGATCCATTAAACTTTGTTAAGTTTGCTTTCCCCTGGGGAATGAAAGATACCCCCCTCGAAGACTTTAAAGGCCCGCGTAAGTGGCAGGAAAAAATTTTACGAGAAATGACAATCCATATTGCTAGAAATGGCACTAGGGATTTACCAGAGATGTTTAGAATGGCTGTGGCTTCAGGTCGTGGTATTGGTAAATCTGCTTTGGTTGCATGGATTATTCTTTGGATGTTATCCACAAGACTGGGGGCTACCATCATAGTAACCGCTAACACCGAACAACAGCTTAGAAGTAGAACTTGGGCTGAACTTGGTAAATGGATGACCTTATCAATTAACTCTCATTGGTTTCATAAGACCGCAACCACAGTCAAACCAGCGCCTTGGTTTCAAGAAGCGCTAGAGCGCGACCTCAAGATTGATACTGGTTATTACTACGCGCAGGCGCAACTATGGTCAGAAGAAAATCCAGATGCCTTTGCGGGTATTCACAGCTCCTACGGGGTGTGTTTAATCATGGATGAGGCTTCGGGTATACCTTCGCCCATCTACAGCGTGTCCGAGGGTTTCTTCTCCGAACCAACATCCAATCGTTATTGGTTTACTTTCTCCAACCCGCGCCGAAACACAGGACCATTCTACGATTCCTTTAATAGCAAAAAGCGCTTTTGGCAGAATGTGCAAATCGACTCGCGCACAGTCGAAGGCACTGACCAAAAACTTTTCCAATCGATGATCGAGCAGTATGGCGAAGATTCCACAGTCGCGCGCGTGGAGGTCATGGGCGAGTTTCCTAGCGCGGACGATGATACTGTCATACCGCTTGACTTAGTGCGCGGTGCGGTAGAACGCGATGTCACGCTCACTGCGAATGAACCAATCGTTTGGGGTTTAGATGTTGCTAGATTCGGTGGCGATAACAGTGCGCTGTGCGTGCGGCAAGGAAATACTGTCTTAGAAATTAAATCATTTGCCTCCATGGACTTGATGCAACTTTGCGGTGTGGTTAAAAATCGATTCGATGATGCTACTGTCATGGAACGACCCCAAGAAATATTGGTCGATGTGATTGGACTTGGTGCTGGGGTGGTTGATCGATTGCGTGAGCAAAATTTACCAGTGCGCGGGGTGAACGTAGCAGAAGCTCCAAGCACCAAAAAGAACTATTTGAACTTGCGTGCTGAGTTATGGTTTGCAATTAAGGATTGGCTGGCGCAGCGTGATTGCCGACTTCCTAATGATGATGAGCTTGTATCAGAATTAGCTGCGCCTCTCTATAAATATACTTCGACTGGAAAAATAAAGATAGAGTCAAAAGACGAAATGCGCAAAAGAGGAATAAAATCTCCAGACAAAGCAGATGCTTTGGCTTTGACCATGGCATCGAGTGCTGCAAGTTTTAGTGGAAGCGAGAGTTATTTCGGTTATAATTTCAAAAAACCTTTAAAATCTCGAATCATTCGAGTGGGATAGTTTTACATGGCAAAAGATTACGAAGACAAAATGGAAGATATGCTTGAGAAAGAAGAGATGGAATCTTCTGAAGTAGAAGTCGAAGTTCAAGATGAAACTGATATGGAACACCTTGCTGGTGTTATCAAATCAGAGATGGATGATGCAAAAGATTTCATTCATCAAGTCGGCGCAGAGCGAGCAGAATCCACAGAGTATTATCTTGGTGAACAACCACAAGCACAATCTAGTATGCAGTCTGAATTTGTTTCGACTGATGTTAGAGATAGCATTTTGTTTATGTTGCCATCTATCATGCGTACCTTCTTTGGTACTAAAAAGATTGTCGAATTTGTACCGCATGGCCCAGAAGATATCCCTGTTGCCGAGCAACAAACCAATTATATTAATTACATCATTCAAGAAAAAAATCCTGGCTTCCAAGTTTTATACGATGCGTTCAAGGATGCCTTGGTTAGAAAGAGTGGCTTTGTCAAAGTTTTTTGGGATGACTCTATTACTGCATCTACCAGCGAATACACAGACTTAGATCCTGTTTCATATCAAGCCTTGGTGCTTGATCCTAATGTAGAGGTTGTTAAAGAATCTGTCACTATGGAAACCATTACACAAGTTGATCCTTTGTCTGGTGAAGAGGTGACTCAAGAAATTCCTGCTAAGTACGATGTAACGATTCGTAGAGTTAAAGCTAAAGACCAAGTGTGTATTGAATCAATACCACCTGAAGAAGTTTTAATTTCACGCAACGCACGCGATCTAGAATCAGCTTCTTATGTCGCGCACCGCATGATTAAATCTGTTTCTGATTTAGTTGCGATGGGTTATGACCAAGATGAGATTGAGCAATACGCAACGCAAAGCTCAAGCGCGGTTGACCCAGAAGCCTATGACGAGATAGAGGCAAGAAATCCATTTGACAATATGGTGTATCCAGACAGAAATGATACTGGTGCGAAAGAAGTTTTATATGTAGAACATTATTTATTTTATGACTTCGATGGCGATGGCATCGATGAAAGAATTAGAGTTTGTACAGCAGGTGAAGGTGTGAATGTGCTGAATGTAGAACAATGGGATGATCTTCCTATTGCTATGTTCTGCCCAGACCCTGAACCACACACTGCAATCGGTTCGTGTCCAGCGGATTACTTAAAGCCTATCCAAGCTGCAAAATCCCAAATTATGCGAGATACCCTTGATTCGCTTGGACACTCTATCTTTCCTCGTATGGCTGTTGTTGAAGGTCAAGTCAATATTGACGATGTACTCAATACTGATATCGGACAGCCTATTCGAGTTCGCGCCCCTGGGATGGTTCAACCCTTTACAGTACCCTTCGCTGGTAAAGAGGCTTTCCCTGTTCTTGGATACCTCGATGAAGCAAAAGAGAATAGGACTGGTGTGTCTAAAGCCTCTGCTGGCTTAAATGCAGATGCTTTGCAATCAAGCACCAGTGCAGCCGTATCCGCTACCATGTCAGGAGCGCAAGGCCGAATAGAAATCATTTGCAGACATTTTGCAGAGGGTGGACTTAAACAATTATTTAAAACCACTAACAATTTAATTATCAAACATCAAAACGCACAAGATGTCTTTAGACTTGAAGGTCAATTTATTCCTGTTGATCCTAGATACTGGGAATCAGATAAAGACATGGTGGTGAATGTTGCTATTTCTAAATCTTCTGATGAAGAGAAGTTTGGCATACTCGCACAACTTGCAGGCAAACAAGAACAAATCATGCAAACTCTTGGACCAAACAATCCGTTGGTATCCATGCAACAATATTCAAATACTTTGACACGCATGATAGAACTTGCTGGATTTAAAGATGCTAATAGCTTTATTAATACTCAAGTACCACCTATGCCACCCGCGCCCCCAGAGCAACAACAACCTGATGCAGCTACCATGCTCGCACAAGCAGAAGCCATGAAAGCGCAAAACCAAGCGCAGAAAGCTATCATTGATGCCGAGACTGATCGCATGAAGATCATCATGGATGATGATAGGAACAGAGATGAGACTGAAGCACAGATTAGACTCAAAGCAGCAGAATTAACCGCTAAATACGGAGCGCAAGTCAACATAGCAGAAATCAATGCTATCATGGAGCGTGACCGAGAAAACATTAGGCAAACTGCAAAGGATCAAGCTCAAGGACTATTTACTGGCAATGGCAATCAAACTATATAACCTAGAAGTGTTAGTTGACGATCTAGTTTATGTCGGTAGTGATATTAGAGCCAAAAGCCAAGAAGATGCAGTAAGAATACTTGGTATTATCTCTGGTGGTGAAGTAACCGAGGATTCAGAAGTATTAAGTTGTGAGGAGAAAACTCTACACTAATGGCTATTACATACAGAGGTGAAAGGTTTAGTGGTTTTAATAAACCTAAAAGAACACCTAATCACAAAACAAAATCACACGCAGTTTTAGCCAAAGTTGGCGATGTCATAAAACTTATTCGCTTTGGTCAACAAGGCGTGAGTGGTGCTGGTAAAAATCCTCAATCTGCCAAAGACAAAGCTCGAAGAAAATCATTCAAAGCTAGACACGCTAAGAACATAGCTAAAGGAAAGTTGTCAGCAGCTTATTGGGCTGATAAAGTAAAGTGGTAAGGAGATAAATTATGCCAAAAGGACTATACGCAAATATTCACGCTAAACGCAAAAGGATAAAAGCTGGATCAAAGGAAACAATGAGAAAGCCAGGTACTAAAGGTGCGCCAACTGCTAAAGCATTTAAGAAAGCAGCTAAGACTGCAAAGAAAAGGAAGTAACCATGCCAAAAGTAGGGAAAAAACATTACTCATATACACCTAAAGGAATGGCACAAGCTAAAGCTGCTGCTAAGAAAAAGGGTGTAAAAGTGTCATATAAAAAAAAGAAAAAATAAGTGCGACCATCCTCGGCAAAAGCCAAGGGTCGAAAACTACAGCAATGGGTTGTTGATAAACTCGTTGCTTTACTTGGTTTTGATCCTGAAGATTTAGAATCAAGACCTATGGGATCTTCTGGCGAAGATGTCATTATGGGCGTTCAATCACGCAAACAATTCCCTTATTCCATCGAATGTAAAAACCAACAAGCAGTTAATGTTTGGAAGGCTTATGAGCAATCTTGTACTAACTGTAAAGATTACGAACCTTTGGTTATAATAAAGCGAAACAATACCAAGCCATTGGCATTAGTCGATGCAGAGTATTTTATTAAACTGCACAAGGACCAAGATGGAACAAGAACCGAAAATAGAGATACATCAACATCAAAATAAAACTTGGTATAACTTAGCCGAGGGTTTTGATAAGTGGCGAGTCTTTCCTAGATTGCTTATTACTTTATATGGTTATGCTTTCTATAAAACCACCGAATGGTTTATGACCCTGCCTGATCCAACCAGCGCTCAATCAGCATTTGTTTCTGTCATTGTGGGTGCAGGTGCAGCTTGGTTTGGTTTATATGTTGGCGGTTCACCTAAAAGATAATGACCGAAGCAAAAGTCAATGACAGGACTACCTTTAATATTTCTATTAGTTATCTAATACAAATTATTCTTGCTATTGCTGCTTTTGTTTATGGGTATGCTTCTATTAGCGAACACATAGAAAAAAATGACACAGAGATAAAAAATTTAAGAGCGAATCAAAACACATATATTTTTCCTGATATAAGAACATTGGAACAAAAAACAATAGTCTTAGAAAAAGAAGTTTTGGTTTTACAAAAAGAAATAGAGTTTTACAAAAAGGAGTTACAAAATGCAAACAAACCTTAAACAAATAGCAAAAGATTTTTTTATTAAATGGCAACAGGCTTGTTATGTTTGCTTTCCTATGATGGTACAGGGCAACTTATTTGCTCTTACATTTGACCATTGGATTAAAGCAAACAAAACAGGAATTATTGCAGGTTTTGGAGCAGTTTTACTTGGCTATACTGTTCTTAAAAAATACAAAGATAAGAAATGGTTTCACGGAGTAACGATTGCCTCAGCTTGTTTTGTTGGTGATCTAATGATTCACCCATCACACTTTGGCGGTGTATTTGGCGAAGCTGCATTAACAGCTATAGCATCTGGACTACTTGCCACTTACTTTGTTTATAAACCACTACAACTAAAATAATGATTGATAAACTTATAGAGCCAGTTACTAGCATATTAGACAAGTTTGTTGCAGACAAAGATTTAAAAGCTAAGCTAGATCACGAAATAAAAACGCAGTTTCACAAGATTGATCTTGCACAAATAGAAGTTAATAAAATAGAAGCATCACATAGATCTATTTTTGTGGCTGGTTGGAGGCCTTGTTGCGGATGGATATGTGCCATTGCACTTGGCTATCACTTTGTTTTGCAACCTATTATTTTATTTGTTTTGTCTTTGTATGACTTGCAATATCAACTACCAGAGTTTGACATGGGCGCATTGCTGTATGTCTTAGGCGGTATGTTAGGTCTTGGTGGATTAAGAAGTTTTGAAAAGTCAAAAGGTTTGACCAAATGAGCAATTGGAAGAATTTTAAGTTAGATGAGTTTAAATGTAAGCATTGTGGTGAAAATGAGATTGAATATGAGTTAATAGATAAGTTACAATTGCTGAGAGAGGACTTAGGTTTTCCATTTATTATTTCTTCTGGTTATCGATGTGAAGCACATCCGATAGAAAGAAAGAAAAAGAAACCAGGCACTCACAATTTAGGGATTGCAGTCGATATAGCCTGTAGTCACAAAGAAGCATTACAAATAGTATCCGCAGCAGAAGGTTACGGATTCACAGGAATTGGAGTTAACCAAAAAGGCAATGGAAGATTTATACACCTCGATATCAGCAAGGCTGAAGCTAATCGTCCAAGGCCTCATATCTGGAGCTATTGATTTCTAATGGAACTTTCATTCTATGTGGTTTGGAATATTTTTGTAACTTTGGTCATAGCACCATTGTTCTACTCCATACGCAAAAATGAAAACGAAGCAAAAAGAATTGATATATTAGTCAATAAAACAAGAGAAGAGATAGCTAGAGACTATCTAACTAGAAATGCACACAATGTTGAATATTCTAGATTAATGGACAAAATAGACAAACTTGATGCTAAAATAGATAAACTAATTACAAATTAATATGGCAAACGAAGTAGAGTTAGAAGAACTGAGAAATATGATTCGTAGTGGCGGACTTAACCTTGCTGGTCAACAAGCACCTGACGGAACATACGGATACTACACCCCAGACTTTTCTTATGGTAGTTATAAAATTCCATACCAAGATCCAACCTATTCATCCGGATACGAATACGCACGAACATTAGCAGGTGGTATGCCATTTGAAGATGTGGTTGCACCTGGTATGAGTTTCTCTCCAGATCAACCAATGGGGTATACCCAAGCAGATTTAAGAAAAAAAGAAATATATGGTGACTTTGATGGCGTTATGCCAGCTGCACCTACTCAAGGAACACCACTAGAAGCATCTTACGAAACAATGGAATACGCACCTGTTGGTACTCCAGCACCAGAGCGTTATGTTCCAGGGCAAACAACCTTTCCAGGAATACCAAGCTTTTTACAAGATTTAGATTTTAGTTTTTTAAAAGATTTAGATTTTAGTAGTTTACCTGGTGCAAGGCCTGTAGAACCTAAAGAAGACCTTTTCAAAGTAGATCAAAACTTATTTAATTTTGAAGAGATTGCTGACAAGATTGATATGGATGAGGTTGCAAAAATAGACATAGAAAAAATAAACATTCCAGAATCAGTTAGTTTATTTAGCGACATATTAAAAGAACCAGTATCAGCAGAACTAGTATTGCCATCTATATTTGAACCTGCTGCACCGGTAATGCCAACAACCCCAGCAATACAACAACCTATTGCTCCTGTTGTTCAGGAGCGAACAATTCCTGTTATGCCTAGAGTACCAGTAATACCTGAACCAGTAATACAACAACCAATAAAAGCACCGGTAATACCAGCACAACCATTGCCACAAAATATTTTTGCAAACATACCAAAACCACAACAAATACCAGTAATGCCAAACATTCCAGTTATGCCACAACCAATCGTGCCACAACCGATACCCCCAATGAATCTTACTAGATTATCTAACTTACCAGTTTCTAATTTTGTCCAGCCTAGCGTTGAAGAAATCGTATCTCCAATAAGAATAGGCAGAACATTACCACCAACACCAAGAGGATTATTTAGTTTATAAATGTCAATTACACACGAAGAAGTAGTTAAAGCAGCAGAAGCTGAAAGAATTTTAAATTCTGATGTTTTTAAAGAAGCAATAGAAAATCTTAAAAACGAATACATAACTCACTGGTTAAACTCTCGTGGCATTGATGATGTTGCAGTTAGAGAAGACTTCCACAGATCCTTATTACTTCTTCCTGAAGTAGAAAGACATTTACGCATCATGGCTGAGAAAGGTAAACTCACAAAAGCCAACATTAATAAAATTCGTAACATAGCCTAAAACTTTCCCTTTTATACATTCTTGATATAAAATATCCCTAAATACAATATAGGAGTATTTATATGAGCAATAACGGAAAACCGACTGCTTTACAAACCGAAGGTGAATTAGCAACCTCAGCGTTTGAAAGTTTCTTAGCCCCTGAAGAGGACACGCAAGAAGAAGCAGTCATAGAGGAAGCTGAAGAGAGCATCGAACCAGAAGTTGATGACTTTGACGAACAAGACGAAGAGCTTGTCGATGAGGAAGAACTCGAATACGATGACGAAGAAGATGGTGAAGAAGAAACGGAAGTTGAAGAGGTAGAAGAGCAACCCGTCTACAGAGTCACAGTTGATGGCTCAGAGATAGAGGTCACGCAGGACGAACTCATTAATGGTTATTCACGCCAACAAGATTATACGAGGAAGACACAGGAACTTGCCAATCAAAGAAAAACGATTGAGCAACAAGCCCAAGAGCTTGCTCAAAGAGATGCGATTTACGCACAGTTGCTACCAAAAATGGAAGCTGAATTACAAGCTTCAATGGTAGATGAACCGGATTGGAAGACTTTAGTAGATGAAGATCCAGTTGCTTATGTCAGAGAACAACAAATCTGGAATGAGAAGAAGGAAAAGTTAGAGGCGGCAAAGGCTGAAAGACAAAGACTTGAAAAAGAGGCTTATGAAAAACAGCAACAACAACTTGTACAGTTTGTGCAAGAAGGCCAACAAAAACTCCTGGAGATCATACCGGAATGGAAAAATGCAGAAGTTGCTCAAAAAGAGAAACTAGCAATTCGAGACTATGGCATCAATGTTTTGGGGTATGCACCTCAAGAGATGGACGCAATCTATGACTATCGTGCTTTACTTGGTTTAAGAAATGCTTGGTTAAACTCTAAAACAGTTGAAGCCACGAAGAAGAAACCAACGCAAAAAGCACCTGCAAGAGTGGCCCGACCTGGAACAACTACCAGAAAGAAATCGGTAGCACCAGCGAAAAGAGCAAAACAGGTTTTAGCTAAATCTGGAAAAGTCCAAGATGCAGCTAAAGTTTTTGAACAATTTTTAAAATAATTTTATAGGTAAATATAATGGCTAAAGTAACAAACGCATTTGATACATACAGCGCGACTTCAGACAGAGAAGATTTAAGTAATATCATTTACAACATCTCTCCAATGCAAACTCCGTTTATGTCATCAATTGGAAAAAGAAGTATTCAAAATGTTGTCTTCGATTGGCAAACAGAAGTATTAGCAACTCCAGTTGCTACGGGTGAACTAGAAGGTTTTGAACTTTCAAGATCAGCTTCTGTTGCAACCACTCGTGTTAGCAATGTTGCGATGATATCAAAAAGAGATGCAACTGTATCAGGCTCACAAGAGTCTTCAGACCCTGCTGGTAAGAGATCAGAAATGGCTCATCAACTAGCTATCATGTCTAAAGCTCTTAAGAGAGATATGGAAGAAGCTCTTTGTCAAAATGGTGCAAAAACAACTGGTGATGCGACAACTGCTCGTGTAACAGGTGGTTTTGAATCATGGATCACATCTAACGACTCAAGAGGTGCTGGTGGTGCTTCTACAGGTGGTGGAGCTGCTCCAACTGACGGAACTCAAAGAGATCTAACAGAGCAATTCTTAAAAGATACTTTACAACTTTGCTTTGAAAATGGTGGTGAACCATCATTGGCAATTTGTGGCCCACATAACAAACAAGTTATCTCTGGTTTCACAGGTAGAACTCAAGCAAGACAAATGATCGATGCAAACACAGTTGAAGCATCAGTATCTATCTACTCATCTGACTTTGGTGAACTGAAAATCGTTCCATCAAACAGATCAAGAGAAAGATCTTTACTGTTGGTTGATCCTGAGTATGCAAAAGTATCTTACTTGCGTGATTTCAAAACAGTTGACATTGCTACAATAGGCGATGCTATGACAAAAATGATCGTGGTTGAGTATGGATTAGAAGTATCCAACGAAGCTGCTCATGGTGTTGTTGCTGACCTTAATGTAAGTTAAGTTCTCGGTTAAGAACCTTAAAGGGATGTTTCGGCATCCCTTTTTTTTGTGGTAAAATTCTTGCATGGCTAAAAGAACTGTTATAGATCATAAGACTGGTTTTACGAACGAGTTTATTACTGAAAGCGGTAAAGATATATTTCATACTACCCAAGATGTAAGTCCAGTAATCGAACATTGTAAAAACATTGCAGAGAATGTTAAGCCAGGTAAAGATCTTCGCCATGTGGCAGAAGTGCCATTGGTTGTATATCAAAGAGCTTGTCGAGAAGGATGGGCTAATGATATGAGTGCATGGAAAAGATGGTTAAATAACTCAGACAATAAAGTCTTTAGAACATGGCAAGGTAAACTATGACATACTCAGAATTAAAATCTAATATTGAAAACTTTTTAAATCGTTCTGATTTAACAGATGTAATTGACACATTTATTGATAGCACAGAATCAGAATTTAACCGCAGATTAAGAGTTAAAGGCATGATTAAAAGAGCCACTGCAACATTAGATTCACAATACATATCAGTACCAACTGATTGGTTAGAGGCTATAAACATACAAATTGATAGCGGTGACTTTTCACCTTTGTTTCAACAATCCATAGAATCATTGGATGTATACAGAAAATCTAATGACAATGTAACAGGTCAACCTATTTACTTTGCATTGGTAGATGATTCAATTGAATTTGCACCTACCCCAGATGGAAGTTATACAGTACAATTAACCTACTACGGAAAGATAGATGCGTTAAGCGATTCTAATACGAGTAACTTTTTATCCACAGGATATCCAGATGCTTACCTTTACGGATCACTAAAACACGCTTCTATCTATTTAATGGAAGATGAACGAGTGCCACTATTTACAGCACAGTTCGAGAAGGCTTTAGAAGAAATGAGACTAGAGCAAGAAAAAGCTGAGTTTGCAAAAGGTTCTTTAATGCAAAGAAGAAGAACATATGGCAAACGCAGAAAAGACATTTATTATTTTGGTAATAACTAGGAGTATAGAAAATGGCTGGATTTAGTGATTATTTAGAAGACAAGGTACTTGACCATGTATTTGGCGGTACTGCTTATACAGCACCATCAACATTATATGTTGCTTTGTATACAGTAGCACCTGATGATACTGGCGGTGGTACTGAGGTAACAGGTGGATCTTATGCAAGACAAACTGGAACTTTTACTGTCTCAGGCACATCCCCCACAACAGCAACAAACTCTGCTGCAATCGAATACCCAACAGCTACAGCCGATTACGGAACAGTGGTTGCAGTAGGTATTTTAGATGCTTCATCTGGTGGTAACTTACTTGCATATGCAGATTTAACTACCTCAAAAACTGTATCAACAGGAGATGTATTCAGATTTGACGCTGGTGATTTAGACATCACATTAGCTTAATACCATGGCCTCAGTAGGCTACGGGTTATACACATACGGGAAGTCCGACTATGGAACTCCCGTTTATCATTTTGGTGTAGCTACATCCGCCCAAACATCAGGCTTTACTGCTGAATCATCAGTTATACGCTATGGTGTGGCTACCATACCAGGTGTATCTGACTTTGATTCAGTCGGTACAATTATTAAATTAGGGTCATCCACCCTTGCACAAACTTCAAACTTTACTGGTGATGGCGTAGTCCTCAAGTTTGGTGCATCAGTTATATCAGCAGTTTCAGGCGGTTCAGCTACAGGTCGACAAATAGATCGTGGATCAGCGACTATAGCTGAGACATCTGGAATGTCTGCAACAGGTAGACAAATAGACAGAGGTGTTGCGACCATTGCTGCGGTATCAGACTTTAGTGCAGTAGGTACGCAAATTGATAGGGGTGTTGCAACCATATCATCAACCAGTGATATGACATCTGCTGGGGTCTTAATTAAATTAGGATCTTCAACATTACCAGAAACATCTGGTATGACGGCCCTAGGCAGACAAATAGATCGTGGTGTTTCTTCTATAGCAGCTATCTCTGATATGACTGCTACAGGTCGATTCACCATCAGTGCAAATGCAACTTTACCAGCAGTTTCAGATTTTGTAGCGACTGGTAGACAAATTGATCGTGGTTCAGCAACCATTCAACAAACAAGTGGTTTTTCTGCTGTTGGTGGTTTAAAATGGAATGACATTATAGTTCCAGCAGAGACATGGACAGATCAAACTGCACCTAGCGGTACATGGACAGAAGAATCTGTACCACCTTCAGACTGGACAACATTAGGCAAACAAGAAGCAGCTTAAAGGAATTTTTTTATGGCAGATACATTTACTACTAATTTAAACCTTACCAAACCCGAGGTTGGTGCATCCACCGATACCTGGGGAACTAAGTTAAACAATGACTTAGATGACCTAGATGCAATCTTTAGTGCTACTGGTACATCGGTAGCAATTAACTTAGACGGAGCAGTTATTGATAGCTCTGTTATTGGTGGCACAACTCCAGCAGCAGGTACATTTACTACTTTAACTGCTAATACCTCTATAACAGGCACACTAGCCACAGCAGCACAACCTAATATTACAAGCATTGGTACGCTGACAGGTTTAACTGTAAATGGTAATGTTTCTGTAGATGGCGGAACTATCAAACTTGATGGTAATTATCCAACTGGTACAAATAATGTTGCTTTGGGTGATACTGCTTTGGATAGCGTTACAACAGGTACAGGCAATGTTGCATTAGGTGCTTTTTCTTTAACAGCACTAACATCAGGTATTAAAAATGTTGGTGTTGGAACAAGTTCTTTATATACAGTAAGCACTGGTAATTATAATACAGCTATAGGACACGAAGCATTAGAACTAAATACCGCAGACAACAATACTGCGGTTGGTTACTTAGCATTAACAGCAAACACCACAGGTGATTTAAACGTAGCGGTAGGTTCTTCTGCATTAGATGCTAATACAGTAGGAGATAGAAACGTAGCTGTTGGTCACCAAGCTTTAACAACATTTAATCCTTCTAGCAATGCAGACACCTACAATACAGCAGTAGGTACTATAGCATTAAAAAATCTAACAACAGGTACTTTGAATACCGCAGTTGGTGGACAAGCAATGGAACTTGCTACTACAGGTGGTAGTAATACTGCTATGGGTTATGGTGCTTTAAACGCCAATACTACAGGTACTGTTAATACAGCAGTAGGTACTGGTGCATTAGATGCTAATACCACAGCAAGTTATAATACAGGTATCGGTAGGGATGCTCTAGGTGCAAACACTACAGGTGCTGCTAATACAGCGGTAGGTGAAGGCTCTTTAGATGCTAATACGACAGCATCTGATAACACAGCAGTTGGTAGAGATGCTTTAGGAGCAAATACCACAGGAGCATATAATATTGCGATTGGAAACAACGCTGTAGATGCAAATACTACTGCCAATTATAATATTGGTATTGGATATAATGCTTTAACAAGTGAAGCATCTGGAACTTCTAATGTTGCTATAGGTCATGCAGCACTAGAAGATAGTAATGGTGGAAATTATAATACAGCAGTTGGTTATGGTTCTTTAAGAGATAACACTACAGCAGATAATAATACCGCAGTTGGTTATCATTCTTTAACAGCAAACACTACAGGGACAAGAAATTCAGCTCTTGGAACAAGTGCTTTACTAGCAAACACCACAGGAAATTACAATACTGGTATTGGCTTTCAGGCTTTAGATGCAAACACGACTGGTACACACAACACCGCAGTGGGCGATACGGCTTTAACCCAAGCTACAACAGCAAATTACAACACAGCAGTTGGACAAGGTGCTTTATTCGCAAACACCACAGGTACACAAAATGTAGCAGTAGGTGCATTGGCTTTAGATGCAGTTACAACAGGCGGAAACAACACAGCATTAGGTTATGGGACTTTAACAACAAACACAGTATCTAACAACACAGCAGTCGGTCATAAAGCATTACAGTTTAACAGCACAGGCTATAACAACACCGCAGTAGGTTCTGGTGCTATGGTCAATACCACCACAGGTGTTAATAATACAGCAGTTGGTTCAAGTGCATTGGAAGCAAACACCACAGGTTACTTTAATTGTGCTATGGGGCAGGGTTCTTTAGCTTCAAACACAACTGGAATTACTAATGTAGCTATGGGTTATCATGCTTTAATAGATAACACGACAGCTTCTAACAATATAGGAATTGGCTATCTTGCTTTAACAAATAACACCACAGGTGGCAATAACGTAGCGGTAGGTTCTTCAACTTTAACAACAAACACAACTGGCGTTAATAACATAGCGATGGGTTTTGCTGCTTTGCAGTTAAGCACTACGGCTTCAAATAACACGGCACTGGGTCATATTGCTTTGAACGCAAGCACTACTGGTTATGATAATACAGCATTAGGCAGAAGTGCTGGTCAAGCTCTAACAACAGGTAATTCTAATGTTTTTGTAGGTCAGTATGCAGGTTTCTATGGAGTTGCTCAAACAACTGGAACAGCCAACGTCATTGTTGGTGCTTATTCAAGATGCTCAACAGCGGGCGGTAATTATGCTGTTGCCCTTGGGTATGATGTTAATGGAGCAGGTGGTTACACAACCATTGGACAAAGTGGAAGTGACATCAGAGCCGCACATGGTGTTGCAACTTGGGCAACAGTATCAGACGAACGCTACAAGAAAGATATTGTAGACTCTACAACAGGTCTTAGTTTCATCAATGCTCTACAACCTCGTACTTTTAAATACAAGAATTTAGGCGAACTACCTGAAACCTTTAATGCTTATAAAGAAGGCTCAACCGAAGTCTTTAAAAACTCTAACACCAATCATGGTTTCATAGCCCAAGAAGTTAAAGCAGCTATAGATGCAGATGACAGCATTAAAGATGGCTTTAAACTTTGGGATGATAGAGAAGATGGTTCACAAGAAGTTGCAGAAGCAGCATTGATACCAGTGCTTGTAAAAGCAATCCAAGAACTTTCAGCAGAAGTTGAAGAATTAAAATCACAAATAGGAGTATAAAAAATGCAAACAGTAGAACAAGTATTAACAGCAGCAACCGATAGCGTAACG
>CAJQJC010000021.1 GCA_905478565.1 uncultured Candidatus Pelagibacter sp.
TTTACAGAATCTGCTAAAGGTTATTCTAAGCCCCCTTACTTATAATTAATGATTGAAAGATATTCTAGAAAACAACTTACTGACATATGGTCAGAAGAAAACAAATACAAGATTTGGCTTGATGTAGAAGTTGCAGCTGCTGAAGCCATGGAAAAACTTGGTCAAATTCCAAAAGGTGTAGCCTCTGTAGTTAAAAAAAAGGCAAAAATTAATGTAAAAAGAATTCATCAAATTGAAGGACAGGTTAAACATGATGTCATTGCATTCTTGACTTCTATAACTGAAAAAGCTGGAATTAAGGCACGATACCTTCATCAAGGAATGACTTCTTCCGATGTATTGGATACAAGTTTTAATATTCAATTAGTTCAATCTGGAAACATAATTCTTAAAGATTTAGATCAAATTTTAAAAGTATTAAAAAAACAAGCTAAGAAATATAAATTTACCCCATGTATGGGTAGAAGCCATGGAATACATGCAGAACCAATTACATTTGGTTTAAAATTAGCATCCTTTTATGAGGAATTTAAAAGAAATAGAAAAAGACTAGTTGATGCTATTGATGAAGTATCTACTTGTGCAATTTCAGGTGCTGTAGGGACTTTTGCCAACATAAATCCAAATGTTGAAAAGCATGTTGCAAAAAAACTTTCTCTAAAAGTTGAGCCTATTTCTACTCAAGTAATTCCAAGAGATCGTCATGCTTTCTACTTTTCAGTTTTGGGTATTATTGCTGGATCGATTGAAAGAGTGGCTACTGAAATTAGACATTTACAAAGAACTGAAGTTTATGAGCTGCAAGAATTTTTTTCAAAAAACCAAAAAGGATCTTCAGCAATGCCACATAAGAAAAATCCAATTTTAAGTGAAAATCTTACAGGCCTTGCGAGAATGGTTAGGAGTGCAGTTATACCTGCCCTAGAAAATATTGCATTATGGCATGAAAGAGATATTTCTCATTCAAGTGTAGAAAGAAATATAGGTCCAGATGCAAATATTACTTTAGATTTTGCATTGGCAAGATTAACAAATATTTTAGACAACATGATTGTTTATCCAAAAAAAATGTTAGAAAACTTAAATATTACTAAAGGATTAATTTTCTCACAGGAGTTAATGCTTGAAATTACAAAAACAGGTTTAAGTAGAGAAAAGTCATATAAAATGGTCCAAAGTTATGCAAAAAAATGTTTTGCCGAAAATTTAGATTTGTTTAATGTAATTCAATCTGACAAGTTTATCATGAGTAAAATCACACCAAAAAAATTAAAATCTATATTTAGTTATTCTAAGCATTTTAAAAATGTAAATTTAATTTTTAGAAGAGTGTTTAAATAATGAAAAAAGGTAAAAAACTTTATGAAGGAAAAGCTAAAATAATTTATGCTACTAATGATAAAGATCTAGTTATCCAATATTTTAAAGATGATGCCACAGCTTTTAATAATCAAAAAAAAACTACTATCGAAGGAAAAGGAGTTTTAAATAATAGAATTTCAGAGCATATACTTTCTAATTTAGGTCAAATTGGCATTAAAAATCATTTGGTTAAAAGGTTAAACATGCGTGAACAAATAATTAAATTGGTAGAAATAATACCAATTGAATTTATTGTAAGAAATGTTGCCTCAGGTTCAATTACTAAAAGACTTGGAATTGAAGATGGAACAGTTCTTAAAGAGCCACTGGTAGAGTACTGCCTTAAAGATGATAAGCTTGGCGATCCTTTGATTGCAGAGGAACATATTTATGCTTTTGATTGGGCAACAAAAAAAGAAATAGAAAAAGTAAAAAAAATGATCTTAAGAATTAATGATTTTATGATTGGAATGTTTAGAGGCGTTGGAATTAAATTAATTGATTTCAAGCTTGAGTTTGGAAGATTTAAATCAAATGGTAAAACTGAAATAATATTAGCAGATGAAATTAGTCCTGATACCTGCAGATTATGGGACTCGGTTACAGATAAAAAACTTGATAAAGATAGATTTAGAAAAGATTTAGGAGACTTAATCCCTGCTTATACAGAAGTTGCTAAAAGATTAGGTATACTTCATGAGCAATCAAATGTTAGTGCTGTAAATGTTACAAAATTAAGCTCAATTAAAAAAAGAAAATAATATGAAGGTATCTGTAATTATAACTCTTAAAAAAGACGTTTTAGATCCTCAAGGTAAAGTTATTCATCAAACATTAGATGGTATGGGCTTTAACGGTATCAATGAAGTAAGACAAGGGAAATATTTTGTAATTGACACAAAAGAAAATGATAAGAAGGTCGCTGAAGATAAAGTTGAAGAAATGTGTAAAAAACTATTAGCAAACTTAGTAATTGAAGATTTTAAAATTATTGGATCTCAATAATAAATAATGAACTCCTCTGTAATAACTTTCCCTGGCTCTAATTGTGATAGGGACATGGATGTTGCTTTAAAAAAATTTGGTTTTAAAAATAAAATGGTATGGCATGATGATACTGAGTTACCAAAAAGCGACTTAGTTGTTTTACCAGGTGGTTTTTCCTATGGTGATTATTTAAGATGTGGAAGTATGGCTTCTAAATCAAAGATTATGCACTCAGTAATTAATTTTGCTAAAGGTGGTGGTAAAGTAATAGGAATTTGTAATGGATTTCAAATCTTAGTTGAGTCTGGTTTATTACCTGGAGTCTTACTTAGAAATAAATATTTAGAATTTATTTGTAAAAATGTTCATGTAACAATTAATAATAAAGAAAATTCATTTTTTAAAGATTTTGATAAAGATACTGTTGAGTTTCATATCGCTCATAATGAGGGTAATTACTTTTGTTCTAATGAACAACTTAAAGAAATACAAAATAATAATCAGATAGCATTATTTTACTCAGATGCTGATGGAAACATTGACGAAAAGAATAATCCAAATGGTTCTATTAAAAATATTGCTGGTATATTTAATCAAGAAATGAATGTTTTGGGAATGATGCCACATCCTGAACGAATGATTGATCCTGCACTGTCAGGTGAAGATGGTTCAATATTTTTTAAAAATCTAATTAATAATTTAAAATAAAATGATAGTTAATGAACAAGTTGCTATAGATCATGGATTAAAGAAAGATGAATATGAAAAAATCTGTGAATTATTAAAACGAACACCCAATATAACTGAACTTGGAATTTTCTCAGCTATGTGGAACGAGCATTGCTCTTATAAATCATCAAGATTTCATCTTAAAAACTTACCTACTAAAGGGAAAAATGTTATTCAAGGACCAGGTGAAAATGCTGGTGTAATAGATATTGGTGACAATGATGCAATTGTTTTTAAAATTGAAAGTCACAATCACCCATCTTTTATAGAACCATACCAAGGTGCTGCGACGGGAGTTGGTGGAATTATGAGAGATGTTTTTACAATGGGTGCAAGACCTATCGCAAATCTAAACTCAATACATTTTGGTTCTCCACAACATAAAAAAACGAAAAATTTATTAAGGGGTGTTGTGCATGGAATTGGTGGTTATGGAAATTGTATGGGTGTACCAACTATAGCAGGTCAAACAAGTTTTGATGAATCTTACAATGGTAACATTTTAGTAAATGCCATGACGCTAGGATTGGTAAAAAAAGACAAAATATTTTACTCTAAGGCTGCAGGTCTTGGAAAGCCTGTTATTTATGTTGGCTCTAAAACAGGTAGAGATGGAATTCATGGAGCTAGTATGGCCTCAGCTAGTTTTGATGACAAAATCGAAGAAAAAAAACCTACGGTTCAAGTTGGAGATCCTTTTACAGAAAAACTTTTATTGGAAGCTTGTTTAGAATTAATGAGTGGTGACTCTATTATTGCCATTCAAGATATGGGGGCTGCAGGATTAACTTCTTCAAGTATAGAGATGGCCTCTAAAGGAAATCTTGGTATTGAAATTAACTTAAACAAAGTACCATGTAGAGAGTCAAAAATGACTCCTTATGAAATTATGCTTTCTGAAAGTCAAGAAAGAATGCTTATTGTATTAGAAAATGGAAAAGAAGAACAGGCTAAAAAAATATTTGATAAATGGAATTTAGATTTTGCTGTAATTGGCAAAACAACAAAAAGTAAAAAAATTGAACTTTTTTTTAATGAAGAAAAAGTTGCAGATATACCAGTTGATACATTGGTTGAAAATTCTCCAATGTATGATCGTAAATGGAAAAAAGCCAAACTTCCAAAAAAAATTAAAGTAAAAAAAGAGCAATTCAAAGATTTGAAAGTTATTAATGTGTTAAATAAGATTTTATCAAATCCAAATGTTTGTAGTAAAGAATGGATTTGGCAACAGTATGATCATACAGTAATGGGCGATACTATTCAAAAACCTGGTGGAGACGCAGGCGTAGTTAGAGTGCATGGAACTGAAAAAGCTGTTGCTGCATCTGTTGACTCTTCTGCGGTATACTGTTGGGCACATCCATTAAGCGGTGGTAAACAAATAGTTTGTGAAAGTTGGAGAAATTTAATTTCTGTTGGGGCAAAACCAATAGCAATAACAAACTGTTTGAATTTTGGTAGTCCTGAAAATGAAGATAACATGGGTGAATTTGTAGAGTGTGTTCAAGGTTTAGGAGAAGCAAGTGCTTATTTAAATTTTCCTGTTGTTTCAGGAAATGTTTCTTTTTACAACCAAACAAAAGAAGTTGGGATTAAACCAACTCCAGCCATTGGTGGTGTTGGACTAATTCAAAATTATAAAAATATGATTACAATGGATCTTAAACAAAGTAATAATATTCTTTTAGTGATTGGAAAAACTGAGGGTCATTTAGAACAGAGTTTGTTTTTAAGAGAAATTTTAAATGAAAAAAATGGCCCACCACCAGAAATAAATTTGTTTAATGAAAAAAATAATGGTGAAACCATTTTAAAGCTTATTGATAAAAATTTTATAAAATCTGCCCATGATGTTTCTTTGGGTGGCATACTTACTGCTTTATCCAAAATGTGTATTAAAGGAAAAAAAGGAGTAACATTAAAAAAACCTAATTACTTAATTAGCAAATTTGAATATCTATTTGGTGAGGATCAAGGTAGATATATTGTTGAAATTGAACAATCTGATTATAAAGAAGTTGCTAAAATTCTTGAAAAAAATTCAGTTCATTATGATGAGATTGGAACCGTTAATGATAGTGAGCTTATTATTGATGATAAGTCAAAAGTATCAATTGACGATTTAATCAAATCACATACTATTTGGCTAACGAATTATATGAGTAAGTAATGGCAATGGATTTAAATGAAATAGAGGCTCTTATTAAAGAAGCGCTACCCGATGCAGT
>CAJQJC010000022.1 GCA_905478565.1 uncultured Candidatus Pelagibacter sp.
GAGTTTGATAATTATGTGCAAGCACAATTGCATTTTTTTCTTTTTTTAATTGATTAATTCTGTGAATATAAGGAGCATGAACTGACCATTCTATCTCAGGCATTACCTTAGAGATTTTTTGATAAATTGGATCTGTTGCCTTTCTTATTTCAGAGGTAAATTCCATATTCAAACCTATCAATTACTAACATTCTTGTCATTCATATATTCTGACGCACTATTTAATCCAATGAGGTATTTTAATTTTAATTACCGCATTTTCACATGTAAATTGATTTTTATCATCAAAATTATCATCCAAGTATTTTATCAATGCAAATGGATATTCGCTATCAATTAGAACTTTTCCAATTTCGATATTACCAAATTTAATTGAAGAGCCTGCTATAAGTTTTCCTTTAATAATTTCGATCGGCAAAAGTCTTTTAGAAAGTTTATTTTTGAGTTTAATTCTTGCGGTATTTTCCTGACCAACATAACAACCTTTTTTAAAGTCAATTCCATTAAGTTCTTCAAAATTACACTCAATTCCAAAAATTTTATTTTGTAATTTATTCATATCTTTTTGAGCGACACCCAAATCATGACTTAGATTGTAATATGTACTTACTTTATCGTCTTTAAGTTGTAATTTTTTTAAAGATAAGTAAAGTTTTTCTAAATTTATTATAAGTCTTGCTCCTAAATCTTTATTTCTAGGATCTAATAAAACAGGATCCTCTCTATATCTAATTGTATTTCCAATTTCATCACTGACCCCTTTAAATTCTAAAAACTTTTTTCTACTAATTGCAGCCACAACAAACTCATTACTAAGATTCATTATTTCGACATTAGATCTAAGTTTATAAATGCTAAGTTGTTTAAAAAGAGCCTCAACTTGAGATTTTTCACAATCTATGAAATATCCAGATTTATGCTTTACGATAATGAATGCAAAAAGAAATTTTCCTTGAGGTGTTAATAGAGAAGCAAAACAACTATTATTTTCATTAACTTTATTAATGTCATTACTTATTAGATTTTGAAGAAATTCTTTAGTGTCTGCACCGTTTATATAGAGAATTCCTCTATCTTCTAAAATATATACATTCTGATTATTCATAATTGATTGATAACTAAATATAATATAATTACTTTTTTCATAAATGTTAGATCTAATAATTAAAAACGGTGCATGTTACATAGATAAAGAACTTAAGGATCAAGACATTGCTATTAAAAATGGAAAAATAATAAAAATTGGTAAAACTGAGGAAGAATCAAAAGAAATTTTTGATGCTAAGGGATTAATGGTTTTGCCAGGTTGTATAGATACTCAAACTCACTTTAGAGAACCAGGATCAACTGATACTGAGGATCTTAACTCAGGAAGCAGAGCAGCAATAGTAGGAGGAATAACAAGTGTATTTGAGATGCCAAATACCAATCCACCAACATCAAATAAAAAAGAATTTCAAAGAAAATTAGATCTCGCAAAAAATAGAATGTATTGTAATTATGCATTTTATTTTGGAGCAACAGCTGATAATGCAAAAGAATTAGCAGAATTAAAAAACTTAGAAGGATGTTGTGGAATTAAATTGTTTGCAGGTTCTTCAACTGGCAATCTGCTAGTTGCTGATGAGAAAGATATTGAAACAGTATTTCAAAATAGCTCTAAAGTTGTTGCAGTTCACTCTGAGGATGAAGAGATTTTAAATATGAATAAAAAATTGATTAAAGATGGAGATGTTCATTCTCATCCTATCTGGAGAAGTGAAGAATGTGCAATTTCTTCCACAAGAAGGATAGTAAGAATTGCTGAACGTTATAAAAAAAAAGCTCATATTCTTCATGTCACAACGAAGCAAGAGATCGATTTTTTATCACAACATAAAGGTAATATTACTTTTGAAATCACACCACAACATTTAACAATTTATGCACCAGATTGTTATGACAATCTAGGAACTTATGCACAGATGAATCCTCCGCTAAGAGACAAGTCTCATTATGATAGATTATGGTATGGGGTAAAAAATAATCTTAATGATACAATTGGCTCTGATCATGCTCCTCATTTAAAAGATAACAAAGAAAAAAAATATCCAAATTCACCATCTGGAATGCCTGGTGTTCAAACACTTATCCCAGTAATGTTAAATCATGTTAATGATGGAAAGTTAACTCTCGAACAATTGATAAACTCAGTATGTGAAAATCCAGTTAAAATATTTGGAATTAAAGATAAAGGTTTTATTAAAGAAGGTTTTGATGCCGACTTTACAATTGTGGATATGAATAAAAAGATCCAAATAAAAAATGAAAATATCGAAAGTAAATGTGGTTGGTCACCATTTAATGGATTTGAATTTAAGGGAACGCCAGTATCAACTATTATTAATGGTCATATTAAGATGAGAGATGGTAAAATTTTAGGAGATCCAGAAGGAACTCCTTTAGAATTTAACTAAGCTTAATTGTAAAACTATTTACTAGAATAACACCAACTACTATTAAAAATAATCCTAAAACTGCTTGCCAAGCTAATGTTTGTTTAAAAAATATATAACCAAGAATTGCGATTGTAAAAATTCCAAGGCCACTCCATGTTGCATAGACAATTGCAATTGGAAGCTTGTCTACTACAAAAGTTAAAAGATAGAATGCAGATAGATACAAAATAGTAAGTGCTGCAGTAGGTATCAGTTTTGTAAAATTTTGTGAAACAGGTAACAACATTGTTCCTCCTACTTCACAAAAAATTGCACCTATTAAAAAAATATATGTTTTAGTCATTAATTAAGAATATTATTTTTAATTAAATCTTCTTTGATCTCTGTTAAAATTGATGGATCATCAATTGTAGCTGGCATTTTATAATCTTCTTTATCAGCAATTTTTCTAATTGTTCCTCTAAGGATCTTTCCAGATCTGGTTTTAGGCAACCTTTTAATAACAATAACAATCTTAAATGCAGCAACAGGCCCAATTTTATCTCTGACCATTTTTATGCATTCTTTTGAAATAGTTTCATGGTCTTTTTCAACTCCAGACTTAAGCACCACTAATCCTATTGGTAATTGTCCTTTTAATTTATCAGCAATTCCTAACACCGCACATTCTGCCACTGACTGATGTTCTGATAAAACTTCTTCAATGGCTCCAGTTGATAACCTGTGACCGGCAACATTTATAATGTCATCTGTTCTAGACATAATCCAAATATAACCATCTTCATCTATATGACCTGCATCATAAGTTTCATAAAAACCCTCATAATTAGTCATGTAATTATCTTTGTATCTTTTATCAGCATTCCAAAGCGTTGGAAAAGTGCCAGGTGGTAACGGAAGTTTAACAACTATATCACCCATCTCATTAGGTTTTGCCAAAGTTTGATCTGGTTTTATAATTTTAACATCATAACCAGGGACTGCCTTACATGCTGAACCGTATTTTGTTTTCATCATTTCAATACCTGTACAATTTGAACTAATTGCCCAACTTGTTTCAGTTTGCCACCAATGGTCAATTACTGGCACTTTTAATAAATTTTCTGCCCACTTTATTGTGTCTGGGTCAGCTCTCTCACCTGCTAAAAACAATGACTCAAATTTACTTAAATCATATTTTGAAAAAAACTTACCTTCAGGATCTTCTTTTTTAATAGCTCTAAAAGCAGTTGGTGCTGTAAAAAGTGATTTTACTTTATAATCTGAAATTATTTTCCAAAAAGTGCCAGCATCAGGAGTGCCAACAGGTTTTCCTTCAAATAATACTGTAGTGCATCCTTTAAACAAAGGAGCATAAACAATATAAGAATGACCAACAATCCAACCGATATCACTTGCTGACCACCAAACATCATCAGCATCAATGTTGTAGATGTTTTTCATAGTCCATTTAAGAGCAACTATGTGACCACCAATATCTCGAACAATACCTTTTGGGATACCTGTAGTTCCCGAGGTATATAAAATATAAGCCAAGTCATTTGAATTCATCTCTACACAATCAACTTCTTTTGCATTTGAAAGTGCCTCACTCCAACTAATTTCTTTTGGCGCATCTAATTCCACAGTATGATCTATTCTTTGAAATAAGATCATTTTATCTATTTTATGAGAAGCCATTTTAATTGCAGCATCAACAAGTGGTTTATACTCAACTGTTTTGCCAGGCTCAAAGCCACATGAAGCTGTGACTATTACTTTTGCTTTACTGTCATCAATTCTGCTAGCAAGTTCATTTGAAGCAAAACCACCAAATACAACAGAGTGAATTGCTCCAATTCTTCCACACGCTAACATTGCTATAACCGCCTCTGGGATCATGGGCATATAGATTATAACTCTATCACCTTTGTTTACTCCTTGATTTTTAAGAGCCCCTGCAAATTTTGAAACTTTTTGTCTTAATTCTTTGTATGTAAACTGTTTTTTGTTTCCAGTAATTGGACTATCGTAAATTAATGCTAGCTTTTCACCTCTTCCTTGGTCGATATGTATATCTAAAGCATTATAACAAGTGTTAGTAACTCCATCTTCAAACCATTTGTAAAAGGGAGGGTTGTCTTTATTTAAAATTTTTGTTGGTTTTTTAAACCAAAATATATCTTTCGAAACTTCTTCCCAAAATTTTTCAGGCGTTTGAATAGATTTTTTGTAAATTTCATCAAATTTATTAGACATTGATCATGATCCGTTTTGAACGTTTTTTTGAGTTTATTAAATTATAAAGTGTATTAAAATTTAAAAAGTAAGCAAAATCAACCTAAATAAGTTGCAATTAAGTCTTCAAAAATCTAATTAATTTTGATAATCAACCACCAACATGACTTAATATTTTTATTAAGTCTAGTTTATATAAACTAAAGTTAAAAACTAACATAAGAGGGAGTTTTTTATGAAAAAACTAAAATTGTTTGCTCTTACAGCTGTTGCCCTAATGGGTGCTTCAGGTGTAGCAAATGCCGAAACTGTGTTGTTAGCATCTGATGACTTTGTTGGAATTTCATTCTGGCTTGTGTCAATGGCTTGTTTAGCAGCAACTGTGTTCTTCTTTTTAGAAAGAAGTTCAGTTCCAGCTGGCTGGAGAGTTTCAATCACTGTTGCAGGACTAGTTACTGGTATTGCATTCATACATTACATGTACATGAGAGAAGTATGGATCATGACTGGTGAGTCACCAACAGTTTACAGATATATTGACTGGTTAATTACAGTTCCACTATTGATGCTAGAATTCTATTTTGTTCTTGCAGCAGTAGGTAAAGCAAACTCTGGAGTATTCTGGAGATTAATGCTTGGTACTTTAGTAATGCTAGTTGGAGGATACTTAGGAGAAGCAGGTTACATCAATTCTATGCTTGGTTTCATTATCGGTATGGCTGGATGGATCTACATCTTATATGAAGTATTTTCAGGTGAAGCAGGTAAAATGGCAGCGAAAAGTGGAAACAAAGCTCTTGTTACTGCGTTTGGTGCTATGAGAATGATCGTTACAGTTGGTTGGGCTATTTACCCATTAGGTTATGTATTTGGTTACTTAACAGGTGGTGTAGATGCTAACTCACTAAACGTGATTTACAACGCAGCTGACTTTTTGAACAAGATCGCTTTTGGTCTAATCATTTGGGCAGCAGCAATGACTCAACCTGGTAGAGCTAGATAGTTTTACTAAGTTAAATAATTAAAAGGGCAGGTATGTTTTTACGTACTTGCCCTTTTTTTTTATGTTACTATATATAATTCAATGGCAAAAATTACTTACATCCAACCAGAGGGAAAAAGTCAAATCATTGATGTTTCAAATGGTCTGTCTGTAATGGAGGGAGCAGTTCAAAATGATATACCAGGAATTGATGCTGATTGTGGTGGCGGAATGGCTTGTGCAACTTGCCATGTTTATGTCCAAGATGAATGGTTTGATAAACTTCCAACAAAAGAGGATGGTGAAGAAGATATGTTGGATATGGCATTTGAACCAAAAAAAAATAGCAGACTAAGTTGTCAATTAATTATTACAGATGAGCTAGATGGGCTAACAGTTAGTATTCCATCAAAACAAGGTTAAATGAAAAAAATAGATGCATTAATTATTGGAGCAGGTCCAACAGGATTATTTTGTGCTCATCAATTAGGTCTTATAGGTTTAAATTGTGAGATAGTTGATAATCTAGATAAAATTGGAGGACAGTGCATAGAACTTTATCCAGATAAACCCATTTACGATATTCCTGCTGTTCCAGAATGCACAGGTAAACAACTAACTGATAATCTTATTGAGCAAATTAAACCTTTTAATATTAATTTTCATCTTAACGAGAGAGTAGAAGTGGTCAAAAAGATCAATGATAAATGGATTGTAAAAACTAATAAAGATAAAGAGTTTGAAACCCCAAACATAATTATTGCTGGTGGCGTTGGTTCGTTTGAGCCAAGAAAATTTTCACCTAAAGAATGTGAAAAGTATGAAAACAAATCATTATATTATTCCATAAAAGACAAAACCATTTTTGATGGAAAAACAGTTACAATATTTGGTGGAGGAGACTCGGCGCTGGATTGGGCAATAGAATTATCAAATAAATCAAAAGTAAATTTAGTGCATAGAAGAGATGAGTTTACCGCAGCTCAATTAAGCGTAGATAAGATTAAAGAATTAGAAAAATTAGGTAAAATTAAAATTTTTACAAAAAATCAATTGAATTCTGTAAAAGGTGAGAAAAATATTGAGTCAATTACAATCAAACACGATGATGAAAGTCTAAAAGAAATACAGACAAATTATGTTCTAGGTTTTTTTGGATTAATCATGAAACTTGGACCAATTGTCGATTGGGGATTGAATATAGATAAAAAAACAATTGAGGTTAATACTGAAAATTTTGAGACCAATCAAAAAGGTATATTTGCAATCGGTGATATTTGTACATATCCAGGAAAATTAAAATTAATATTATCAGGTTTTCACGAGGGGGCATTAGCTGCTAGAGGTTGTTTTAAATATGCAAGACCTGATGAAAAATTAAGATTTGAATTCACAACAACATCTAAAGCTGCACAAGAAAGACTTGGAATAAAAAAGTGATAGAGCTATTTGCAGCTGACACTCCCAATGGAAAAAAAATTACAATTATGCTTGAGGAGCTAAAGTGTGATTACAAACTTTCAAAGATAGATTTATCCAAAGATGAACAATTTTCAGCTGACTTTAAAAAAATTAGCCCCTTTAGTAAAATTCCAGTAATAATAGATCATGACAACAAACAGTCTTTATTTGAGTCAGGTGCAATCCTAATTTATTTAGGAGAAAAATTTAATAAATTTTATGAGCCAAAAGAACGAACAATAATAAATCAATGGCTTATGGCACAAATGGGAACTATTGGTCCTATGATAGGGCAGCACCATCAATTCCATCATTACAACCCAGGAAAAAGTGAATTTGGTGAGGAACGATATTTTAAAATCACAAAAAGAATTTATGGTGAATTGGATTTAAGACTAGCTTCATCTAAGTTTTTAGCTGGAAACAATTATACTATTGCTGATATTGCTACTTGGCCTTGGTTAGCAAGACATGAATGGCATGATATTGGGCTAAAGAATTATAAAAATTTAACTAGATGGTATACAGATATTGCAAGCAGAGATGCTGTTATTAAAGGATATGATCTTTTAAAAAATGGTGCTGAAATTCCTAAACCTTAATCGTCAGCGTATACTTTTTCTTCTTTTTCATGTTTTTCCTGTGCGGCTATACATAACTCAGCAACCGGTCTAGCCATTAATCTTTTAAGGCCAATTGGCTCAGCGGTTTCTGCACAAAATCCATATGTTCCCTCTCTTAATCTTGTTAAGGCTTGATCTATCTTTGAAATTAATTTTATCTGTCTATTGATAGCTTTCATCTCTACTGTTTTATCAGTATAAGAACTGGCTTGATCCACAATATCAGCTGACACACTGTTGTCATCTATTGAGCCATTATAAAGAGCCTCATTGTTCGCTTTTACCAGTTCTTTTTTCCACTCTTGAAGTTTTATTTTGAAAAAAATTTTATGTTTTTCACACATGTATTTTTCTGTATCTTTTGGAATATACGTTTTTGAAACTTTAATTACAGCTGTAGTTTTTTTTTCATTAGAGACTAAATTTTTAGTCTTTGGAATAGCTTTTTTTACCTTAGGAGCAACTTTCTTAACTTTAATACTCGTTTTCTTTACCTTACTTTTAGTTTTTTTTAATGATGATTTTGAGATTTTAGGCATATTTTTAAATTTAAGTGTGCGGAGTATATTCAGCAATTAATACGTGTCAAGCAAGCTTAATTCATATAAAATCTTACTTATGATGCTTAATAAAATAAATATAAAAAATATATTTTATATTTTTACCACAATGCATTTAATCTTATGGACTTTAATTCCATCAATTACTAATAACAACCTACCACTGGATACTATCGAGGCCTTGGCGTGGGGTAGTAATTTAGATTGGGGTTTTAACAAACATCCACCAGCGAGTGCTTTTTTTTTAGAAATTTTTTATCAAGTTTTTGGATCTAATGATTGGGCTTATTATTTATTAAGTCAAATATTTGTTATAACCACATTCTTTATTGTTTTTAATTTTGCAGAAAAAATATTTAACAATAAAATCTTAAGTTTAATTTCAGTTCTTTTATTAGAAGGTATTTATTTTTATAATTTTACAACTCCGGAGTTTAATGTAAATGTTTGTCAATTACCATTTTGGGCAGCATGTGTTTTTTATTCCTGGAAATTGTTTAATAATAAAGAAATAGACCTTAAAGATTGCCTTTGGTTAGGACTGTTTGCAAGTATCGGTTTTTTATCAAAATATCTTTTTATTTATCTTTTAATAGCAATAGATCTGTTATTTTTTTATATAATTTTTATAAAAAAATATAAAAAGTTTGATTTTAAATACTTAATTGCACTTGAGGTATTTATTGTCTTGTTAGTCCCCCATTTAATATGGCTAATAAATAATGACTTCGTAACTATTACTTATGGATTGGCAAGAACAGGTTTAGAGAATTCAAGCATATTAGATCATTTAATCTATCCCATGACATTTTTGATAAAACAAATAGGAATATTAATTCCATTTTTTATTATGTTATTTTTTCTAATAAAAAGATTTAAATTTAAGATAACATTTAAGGACAAAAAGTTATTGTTTTTAATATTTATTAATTTAATTCCAATAACTCTAATGTTTTTAACCTCATTTATTACTGGATCAAAGATAAGAACAATGTGGATGACACCATTTTATTTATTTTTTGGAGTGCTAGTTGTTTATATTTTTCAGGCTCAAATAAACTTAAAAAGATTGAATAAATTTATTTCAGCATTTTTAATTCTATTTTTTATTTCACCATTCCTTTATGCCTATATTTCAATTACTGAAAAAGACAAAAGAACAGACTATTTAGGAAAACAAATAGCTATTAAAACTCAATATGCTTGGAGCCAAGACCATAAAGAACCGATTAATGTTGTACTTGGAAATGAGTGGCTAGCTGGAAATTTATCATATCATCTTGAATCTAGGCCAACCTGGGAGGGAGTTATTACAGAAGATAAGCTGAATTTGTTATCTAAGTTTACTTGTATAGATGATATTTGTATTGGATATAAATGAAAAAAATAAAAATTTTAATTCCAGTTTATAATGATTGGGAGTCAGTTTTTAAACTTCTAGAAAATATAAATCTAGAAGCTTCTAAAATAGATATCAATTTTTCTGTAATCATAATCAATGACGCATCAACAGATAGTATACCCAAACTTTCTACTAGTTTAGATAATTTAAAATCTATTCAAATTATCCACATGAAAGAAAATAAGGGACATGCAAGATGTAATGCCGCTGGATTAAAATATATTTATGAAAAAGAAGATTTTGATTATGTAATTCCAATGGATGCCGATGGAGAAGACAGACCTGAAGAGCTTAGTTTATTGATTGAAAAAATTAAAGAATATCCAGATACAGCCGTTACAGCTAATAGAATAAAAAGATCAGAAGGGCTTATGTTTAAGTTTTGTTATTTAGCACACAAATATTTAACCTTTGTTTTTACAGGACAAACAATTAAATTTGGTAATTACACATGTCTTCCAAAAACTATAGTCAACCGAATGATCAATGAACCTGCAACATGGAGCAGTTTTTCAGGATCATTAGCTAAGGTAGCAAAAGAAAAAAATTCTATCCCATCTGAAAGAGGTAAAAGATATTTTGGACCATCAAAAATGAGTTTTATGAATTTACTAAAGCACTCACTTTCAATTATTGCAGTTTTTAAAAAAACTCTTTTAATTAGATCTTTATTTTTTTTAATTGTTTACTTATTTTTGGTCGTAGGAAAAATATCAGTTATTACATTAATACCAGTTATAGCGGTTATTATTATGATGCTTTCAGTAATTACTTTATCAAAAAGAGAAAACATTACAGAATATAATAGTTCTTTAGAAAATATTGAAAGCATAGATAAAATCAAATAGCTTTTATTATTGGTAGTGAGTGAAAGTCAGCAGTATCTATCTTTGAAGAGTGATCTCTCCTCATATTCCACTTCTTGTTAATTCCAGCACTAGCTAAACTCAGTGTTGATCTGCCATATCTATAATTTGTACTATCAATAGATTTCATTAAGCCTTTAATTTTTTCATCTTTTTCTGAAGAGAATAAATTTTTGCTACCATCTGAACTAACTAAGCCAGTTAATGTTATTCCTGCTTTTTGATATCTATATCCATCTATAAAGATTTCATTTAATGCAATCAAACCAGTTTTAACTATTTCGATACTGTTATTTGTAGCTATTGGAAAATCTATAGTTTTAGCATTTGAATAATAAACCCCTCTATTTTGAAAAGGACTTGTTCTAACAGATACAGTAATTGATTTTGCAATTAAAGACTCAGATCTAATTTTTTCTGAAGCATTTAAACAGTAGCTTGCAACAGCTTCTTGCAATTCTTGAAATTTTTCAACTCTAGTACCAAATGATCTTGATACTACACAACTTTTTCTTTTTGAAGTTTTTGTTTCTAATGGAATACAAGGAATGCCCCTGAGTTCTAACGCAGTTCTAGAACTTAAAACACTAGAACTTTTTTTAATCCATGTGTTTGACATGTTTTTTAATTGTTTAGCATTATAAATTCCATTTTGATGATAAAATTTTGTCATCTGCTTACCAACTCCCCAAACATCATTAATATCTATCTTTTCTAAGAGTGGATCAATATTTTCAATACCAATTAAGTTAGTAACACCAGATTGTTTTTTCTTTGCTATATGATTTGCAATCTTGCTTAGGGTTTTTGTTTTTGCAATACCAATACTTGTTGGTATTCCTGTCCATTGCAAAACAATACTTCTAATCTCTTTTCCAACATCCTCAACTTCATCATCAGGATAATTACTTAAATCTAAAAAAGCTTCATCAATAGAATATATCTCCAACACTGGATTAAATCTTTTTAAAGTTCTCATTACTCTTCTAGATAAATCTCCATATAAAGAATAGTTTGAAGAAAAAACATAAACTTTATTTTTAAGTATTATATCTTTAGCTTTAAAATAAGGCTCTCCCATTTTAATTCCAAGAGCTTTTGCTTCAGTTGATCTTGATATGATACATCCATCGTTGTTAGATAAAACGACCACAGGTTTATTTCTAATTTTAGGATTAAATAACCTCTCACAAGAAACATAAAATGAATTACAATCTACCAGTGCTATCTTTTTAGTACGTTGAATGGATGACATAAGTCACAACTCCCCAAATGAATACTTCAGATTCATTACCAATGATTATTTTATCCTCAATATTTTTTGAGCCTGATGTTAAGAATTGACCTTCTTTAGATTTAACAAAACTTTTAACAACTAATTCATCATGAACATTTGCAACCACGGTTGAAAAATTTTTAGGTTTTAAACTTCTATCAATAACTAATAAGTCACCATCATAAATACCAACATCGGTCATTGATTTTCCTTGAACTCTAATAATGAATGTTGCTGGAACATTTTTAATTAGATGAACATTAAGATCTACATCTTCTTCAATGTAATCAGTTGCAGGAGAAGGAAAACCAGCACCTGCTTTATGTAGATAAAAAGGAATAGTTAATTTCATGTTCTTGTTTTGTTCTTATTTATAGACTAATTATATAATGCACGCAAGAGGTTGTATTTTGAGTCTGTAACTGAATCA
This sequence comes from uncultured Candidatus Pelagibacter sp., assembly GCA_905478565.1. Lineage (GTDB taxonomy): Bacteria > Pseudomonadota > Alphaproteobacteria > Pelagibacterales > Pelagibacteraceae > Pelagibacter. The sequence continues at coordinate 12,256 of CAJQJC010000022.1, forward strand.
AAAGTGAATCAAAAGGTGAACATTGAAACTACATTTTGTAGCCTTGTGGATAACTTCAACCAGAGATAGTTTAAGCTGATATTAAAATAATGAAAATTTTTTCAGTAATTGTCCTGGGTTTAATCATAACTTTTAAAGTGATGGCTTACGAAGAAGCGAATTATGAGGTAGTGAAGCAAAATAAAATTTATGAAATCAGAAAGTATTCTGACCGGTTGGCCATTGAAACAATAACCTCAAACCAAGGTAGCAGCTTTAGAAAACTGTTTAATTATATTTCTGGTAACAATGAAAACAAAGAAGAAATCAGTATGACAACACCAGTTACACAGATAGAAAAAAAAGAAGGTATGACTATGCAATTTTATCTTCCTTCAAAATTTAATAAAGATAACACACCAAGTCCATCTAACCCTGATGTTAAGATATTGGATATTAAAGGTGGCTATTATGCTGTTATTAGATATTCAGGAAGAGCCTCAGATAAAAATTTTACTAAACATAAAGAAATTTTAAAAAATGAATTAAAAAAAAACAATATAATAATTTTGAGCTCAGGAATAAAGGCTACCTATGATAAACCTTTTACTTTACCAATGCTTAGAAGAAATGAAGCTATGTTTAAAATCGAGATAAACCTATAGGAGAAATATATGAAAAAATTAAAATGTCACTGTGGAGAAGTAGAAGCAGAAATAAATGTTCCTGGTAATTTAGAAAAAGTTTTAAAATGTAATTGCTCAATTTGTAAAAGAAAAGGAGCTATTATGTCTATGGTTAAAAATGAAGATTTCAAAATTATTAAAGGTGAGGATAAATTAATACTTTATCAATTTCATTCTAAAGTTGCTAAACATTATTTTTGTTCTATTTGTGGAATTTACACACATCATAATCCAAGAGCCAATCCTGCCATGACAGGATTTAATCTTGGATGTATAGACGAAATAAATACTTTTGAATTAAAAGATGTTGCTGTCAATGATGGTCAAAACCACCCCCTTGATAAAAAATAATATTAATGCAAAAAATTAACGATTGTTTTAATAAAGTAAAAAAAGATTGTTTCAGATTTATTTTATCTCAAGAAACAAAAAAAGATAAATTTAAGAATAAAGATAAGATGATTAAATCTTTTTTAATTCCAGTAAGTTTTTGGATTGCAAAAAAAACTAATAAAAAAAAACCATTTATAATTGGTTTAGCTGGTGGGCAGGGAACAGGCAAAACTACAATCTCATCAATTTTAACATTAATTTTACAAAAATACTTCAAACTAAATGTTTTTAAAGTTTCAATTGATGATTTTTACAAAACAAGAAAACAAAGAGAAATACTATCTAGCAACAAACACCCCTTACTCAAAACTAGAGGTGTACCAGGAACTCATGATGTAAATTTAATATTAGAATTATTTAAACGAGTAAAATCAAAAAAATTCAAAAGCTTACAAATTCCCAAATTTAATAAAGCAATAGATGATCGTTGTAAAAAAAATTTATGGTATAAACTTAAATCAAAACCAGACGTGGTAATTTTTGAGGGTTGGTGTGTAGGTGCTAAACCTCAAACTGTAAAACAACTGAGAACATCAATAAATTCTCTTGAAAGAATACATGACCAAGATCTTAAATGGAGAACTTACGTAAATAATCAATTGAAAACAAAATATAAGACATTATTTAAACAACTAAATGGATTGTTGTATCTAAAGGCTAAAAACTTTAAATTGTTGAGAAATTGGAGATTGAAGCAAGAAAGAAAACTAAAAGCACAAACAAAAAATAAAAAAAATCTAAAAATTATGAATAATGATGATGTTTTAAATTTTATGCAAACTTATCAAAGAATTACACAACAAATGTTTAAAGATACAATAAAAAATTCATCAATAGTTATGAATTTAAATGATAACCACCAAATTCAATCTATAAAAATTAGAAAATGACAAAAAAATTTTTTTTTATATCTTTAGTCATAAGCTTAATTAGTCAAAATGTATTTGCCATTGATTTATTACAAGCATTAAAACTAGCATATACTAATAATCCAGTATTAAATGCTGAGAGAGAGAATATTCAAGTTTCTAAAGAAGATTTAAATATATCAAAGAGTGAATTTTTACCAACAGTTACACTTTCAGGATCTAAAAGTGAAGAAGATACAAAAAAATTGACAGATAGAACGGGGGCCAATTCTTCTATTACTGACGTTAATCCCAAATCACAATCAGTTGTGATAGAACAAAAAATTTTCAAAGGATTTGCAGGGATCGCAGGACTGCAAAAAAGTAAAATTGGTTTAGTTCTTGCAGATGCAAAACTTTTAAAAGTAGAACAAGAAGTTTTATATAGTGCGATCGAGGCTTATTCGGGGTTAGTGTTTGCCAATGAAAAATTACAGATTAATGAAACAAATTTAAATTTGTTAGAACGACAAGTTGAAACTGATCAAGCAAGGCTTGAAAGGGGACAAATCACTTTAGCTGATTTGGCACAATCTGAGTCCTCTTTTGCTGGAGCACAGGCAAAATTTATACAAGCAAAAAATGAAACAGTCACAGCAAAATTAGAATATGAAAAAATAATTGGTCCAATTACAGATTTAGATTCTTTAAGTAAAAAATTAGATTTTGATTTAAATATTCCTGAAAGCTTAAATAATGCAATAGAAATTTCTAAGATTAATAGTCCAGATTTAATTATCGCAAGACTAGATTATGAACAGTCTGAAAAAGATGTTATTATAGCAAGAGCAGATCTTTCACCTTCAGCTACAATCTCGTTAAGCTCAACTAAAACTGACGATTTAAGTTCAAGCTATGATGAAAGTGAAAAAGAAATTGCAAAAGCAACAATATCATGGCCCATTTTTAAAGGAGGAAAAAATACAGCATCTTTAAATAGAAGTAAAAATTTGCAGAATAGAAAAAAATTATTGTTAGATCATGCCATAAGAATGAATGATACAAATGTAGCTACAGCATGGTCTAGTTTACAATCTTCAAGGAGTTTATTAAATTCTGTCACTTTACAGGTTAGAGCCGCAGAAATAGCTAATGAAGGAATAACTGTTGAATACGAGTCTGGACTAGGAAGATCAACATTAGATGTAATACAATCTAATTCTTTATTACTTTCATCAAAAATAAGTATGGCAGAATCTGAGAGAAATTATTTACTTTCACAATTTAAATTACTACAAGCAGTCGGTAATTTAAGTAATGACTATCTAAAACTTCAATAAATACAGGTATTTTTAGTTAAAAAATTTAATTATTGATAATGAGAACAAAATGTGTACATTTAAAAGATGATTCGATCACAAATTATATCAATAAAAAAAGGTAAAAAATGACTAAAAACAATCTAAAAGTAGTTAAATCTACAAAACAACAAGAAGTAGACAGCAAAGAAAAAAATAAAGCTTTAGAGGCAGCAATTAGCCAAATCACAGATAATTTTGGAAAAGGTTCAGTGATGAAACTAGGCCAAAGAAGAGCAATGGATATAGAGTCTGTATCAACAGGTTCTTTAAGCTTAGATTTAGCATTAGGAATAGGTGGTTTGCCAAAAGGAAGAATTATAGAAGTTTATGGTCCAGAATCTTCAGGAAAAACAACTCTAGCATTACAAGTGGTTGCTGAAGCGCAAAAAGCAGGTGGAATATGTGCATTTGTTGATGCGGAACATGCTTTAGACCCAGTTTATGCAAAAAAACTTGGTGTAAATACTGAAGAATTATTAATTTCACAACCTGATGCAGGTGAACAAGCATTAGAGATAGCAGATACATTGGTTAAATCAGGGTCTATTTCGGTGATAGTTATAGATTCAGTTGCAGCATTAACTCCAAGAGCAGAAATCGAAGGAGAAATGGGAGACCATCATGTAGGGCTTCAATCAAGATTGATGAGTCAGGCATTAAGAAAGCTGACAAGCTCAATATCAAATACTAATACGATGATGATTTTTATTAACCAAATAAGAATGAAAATTGGAGTTATGTTTGGAAGTCCTGAAACTACTTCTGGAGGAAATGCGCTTAAATTTTATTCATCTGTAAGAATGGATATTAGAAGAATTGGTGCAATTAAAGACAAAGATGAAATTATTGGTAATTCAACAAGAGTTAAAGTTGTAAAAAATAAGGTAGCACCACCATTTAAAGTTGTAGAATTTGACCTTATGTATGGCAAGGGTATTAGTAAAGTAGGTGAGCTAGTTGACCTTGGTGCAAAAGCAGAGATAGTTGAAAAATCTGGTGCTTGGTATGCATATAAAGGTGAAAAAATTGGGCAAGGTAGAGAAAATGCTAAACTTTATTTGGAACAAAATCCCAATGTTGCTGCAGAAATTGAAATGGCAATAAGAGAAAAAGCTGGGGTGATTTCAAAAAAAATTGAAGGAAATCCGCTTGATCCAGAAAAAGCAGCAAAAGATCAAATTGAGGACCCTAAAGTGGAGACTAAAGAAGAAACAGTTCCACCAAAAAAGAATTAGTTAAAGTCATCTTTAATTATTAAAAGGCGCTTAATTTAAGCGCCTTTTTTCCCTTACTGTTACCTAGACTTCAAATAAAAAAGCTGTATTTTAAAAGTATGGCTGACAAATCTTTAAATGAAATAAGAAATACATTTTTAAAATATTTTAAAGATAATAATCATGAGATTGTTGAGTCTAGTAATCTTGTACCTAATAATGACCCAACACTAATGTTTGCCAATTCAGGCATGGTACAATTCAAAAACGTTTTTACTGGTATAGAAAAAAGAGAATATCAAAGAGCAACAACTTCACAAAAATGTGTGCGAGCAGGTGGAAAACATAATGATTTAGAAAATGTTGGATATACTCCAAGACATCACACATTTTTTGAGATGCTTGGAAATTTTTCATTTGGTGATTACTTCAAAGAGGAGGCAATTGTTTATGCTTGGGATTTAATTACAAAAGAATTTGGAATAGATAAAGATCGTTTATATGTAACTGTTTTTCATGATGATGAAGAGGCCTACAATTTTTGGAAAAAAATAGCAGGTTTAAACGAAAATCGAATAATTAAAATTGCGACCTCAGATAACTTTTGGTCTATGGGTGATACAGGACCTTGTGGACCATGCTCAGAAATTTTTTATGATCATGGTGATCATTTAGAAGGTGATTTACCAGGTACAAAAAATGAAGATGGAAATAGATTTATCGAAATTTGGAACCTAGTATTTATGCAGTATGAGCAAATTTCAAAAGACAAGAGAATTAATTTACCAAAGCCGTCTGTAGATACTGGTATGGGCTTAGAAAGAATAGCTGCATTGTTACAAGGTACACATGATAACTATGAAACAGATCATTTTAAAAAATTAATTCAATCAACATCAGAAACCTTAAAGATTAAAGTTAATGATAAAAATAGTTCAAGTTTTAGGGTAATTGCTGACCATTTGCGTGCAAGCTCTTTTTTACTCGCTGAAGGTGTTTTACCTTCTAATGAAGGGCGTGGATATGTTCTTAGGAGAATAATGAGAAGGGGAATGAGACATTCTCATTTACTTGGTGCTAAGGAACCAGTTTTTTTTAATATTTTTAAAACATTATTAGAAGAAATGTCAGACAACTATCCAGAGTTGGAGCGCGCACAGTCATTAATTAAAGAAACGTTAAAAACTGAAGAAGAAAAATTTTTAGTTTTACTCGACAGGGGTATTAAAATTTTAAATGAAGAATTAAATAAAGTTAAAGATACATTGCCTGGAGAAGTCGCATTTAAACTTTATGATACATATGGTTTTCCTTTAGATTTAACAGAAGATATTTTAAAAAATAGATCATTAAAAGTCGATAGTGAAAAATTTGACTCATTAATGAAAGAAAGTAAAGAGCTTGCTAAGAAAAATTGGAAAGGATCAGGTGATAGTTCAATAGATAATCTATGGTTTGATATTAAAGATAGAATGGGAGCTACTGATTTTTTAGGCTACGCCTCAAATAAATCTGAAGGTGTGGTCAGATTAATCCTGAAAGATAACCATGAAGTTGAAGTTTTGAAAAATAATGAAGAGGGAATTATAATAACTAATCAAACCCCTTTCTATGGAGAGTCCGGAGGCCAAGTCGGAGATATTGGAACAATTAGTGCTGAAGGTTTTGAATTTAAAGTTTCTGATGTCCAAAAAAAACTTGGTGACTTATTTGTCCATTACGGAAAAGTTCAAAAAGGTTCAATAAAATTAAATGAAAATGTAGAATTGAAAATTGATGTTGAAAGAAGAAATAATATTAGAGCCTATCATTCAGCAACACACTTACTTCATGAATCTCTTAGACGTGTTTTAGGTAGCCATGTCACACAAAAAGGATCCCTTGTTGAACCAGATAGACTTAGATTTGATTTTAGTCACATGAAGCCTATTTCTGATGAAGAAATTAAAAAAATAGAGGATAATGTTAATTCCATAATTGAGAAAAATTCTGATGTTAAAACTAGAATAATGACACCTAAAGAAGCTGTTAAGAAAGGGGCATTAGCTTTATTTGGTGAAAAATATGGCGAAGAAGTAAGAGTTTTATCTATGGGTGACGAAAAAGGAGGTTTTTTTTCAACAGAACTTTGTGGTGGAACACATGTGTCTAATACTTCTGAAATTGGAAAATTTAAGATTATAAGTCAATCATCTATAGCTGCAGGTGTAAGAAGAGTTGAGGCATTGAGAAGTGATCAACTTGAGTTTTTTTTAGATAATAAAAAAAAACTATCAAATCTTTCTGAAAGAAAAAATTCTGAAATGATAGAAAAACTTTCTAATAAAATCAAAGAACTAGGAGGAATACCTAATTTAGAAAATAAAGATCAAGCAATGCTTATCAAAAATTTAAACAAACAATTAGATCAAATTTCTGTCGGTTCAATTCTAAGTGATAAATCAAAAAACACTCTTAAAGATGAGAAAATCAATAATATAAACGTTAGATTTCAAAAAGTAATAGATCTTCCTTTTAAAGACCTAAGAAAACTTATCGATGAAGGAAAAAAGGAATTAAAAAGTGGAATTGTTGTAGTGTACGCAGTTAACGATACAAAAGTAGGTTTAGGAATAGGTATTACGAAAGAATTAGAAAAACAATTTGATGCTGTTAAACTAGTCAGAGCTGGCTCAGATATTATTGGAGGTAAAGGTGGTGGAGGCAGAAGTGATTTTGCACAAGCTGGTGGAACTTTACCTAATAAAATTGATGAGTCTTTTGAGAGTATTAAAAAACTAATTAATTAAGTTTTTTTTTAAGCTGGCCATCTAATTCATCTAAAAATTGATTGGTAGTTAAATACTTACTGGATGGACCAATCAAAATTGCTAAATCTTTTGTCATTGATCCATTTTCAACACTATCAATACAAACTTTTTCTAATGTATTGGAAAATTTAATTAGCTCATTGTTAGAGTCAAGTTTTCCTCTATGAGCAAGACCTCTTGTCCAAGCAAAAATTGATGCGATAGGATTTGTTGATGTTTCTTTTCCTTCCTGATGCATTCTGTAATGTCTGGTCACTGTACCGTGTGCAGCTTCAGCTTCCATAGTTCTTCCATCTGGAGCAAGCAAAACACTTGTCATTAAACCTAAAGATCCATACCCTTGGGCAACAGTATCTGATTGAACATCTCCATCATAATTTTTACAAGCCCAAATATATTTACCACTCCATTTCATTGCACAAGCGACCATGTCATCAATTAGTCTATGTTCATAAGTAATATTTAATTTTTTAAATTCTGACTTGAATTCTTTTTCAAAAATATCTTCAAATATATCTTTAAATCTACCATCATAAATTTTTAAGATTGTATTTTTTGTTGATAGATAAACTGGCCATTTTTTAATTAAACCATAATTAAAACAAGATCTGGCAAAGTCTTCTATAGATTTATCTAGGTTATACATTGATAAGGCAATACCTGGACCTGGAAAATTAAAAACTTCATGTTTAATTTCTTTACTACCATCTTCTGCAGTCCATTTTATCTCCATTCTACCTTTACCAGGCACTTGGAAGTCTGTTGCTCGGTATTGATCTCCAAAAGCGTGTCTTCCTATAATCAATGGATCTGTCCAAGAAGGTACTAACTTAGGAATATTTTTACAAATAATGGGTTCTCTAAATACAGTTCCACCTATTATATTTCTAATTGTTCCATTAGGTGATCTCCACATTTTTTTTAAATCAAATTCTTTTACTCTAGCTTCGTCAGGAGTTATTGTTGCACATTTAATACCAACCCCATTTTTTTTAATTGCATTTGCACAATCGATTGTAATTTGGTCATCAGTATTATCTCGACTTTTCATTCCAAGGTCATAATATTCAATGCCTAAGTCTAGATAAGGTAAAATTAGTTTATTTTTGATAAAATCCCAAATGACCCTTGTCATTTCATCACCATCAAGTTCTACGATAGTGTTTTTAACCTTTATTTTAGCCATATTTGAATAATATATATTAGTAATTGTAATTTAGTGCTTTATATACATATTAATAAAAAATTATCAAATATAAGCTTATGTTAGACAAGGTTTTTCCAAAAATTCACTCAGAGGGCTATAAGTTTTTAGCTATAGCGATCTTTATAACTATTTTTCTAAATTTTTTTAGTACTTTTTTGGGATTAATAGGATTAGTTTTATCAATATGGGTTTATTATTTTTTTAGAGACCCTGAACGAATTTCAATAAATGATGATAATTATTTAACAAGCCCTGCTGATGGTGAGGTGCTAATGGTTCACGAAGTAGATGGCCCTAAGGAACTTAACCTTGAGTCAAAAAAATTTACAAAAATTAGTATCTTTATGAATGTATTTGATTGTCACGTTAATAGAACACCATGTCAGGGGAAAATTTCAGAAATATTATATAAGCCTGGAAAATTTTTAAATGCATCATTAGATAAAGCTAGTGAGGATAATGAACGAAATTATTATAAGATCACTAATAATTTAGGAGAAGATATTATTGTAGTACAAATCGCAGGATTAATAGCTCGAAGAATTGTATGTGAGTCATCTAAAGACCAGCAATTAACCCAGGGAGAGAGAATTGGAATGATCAGGTTTGGAAGTAGAGCTGATGTCTATTTTGAGAACTACAAGCCATTGGTTAAAGTAGGGCAAAAAACAATTTCAGGAGAAACTTTATTAGCTAAAAAATAATTTATGGAGCAACCTAAAAATAGTTTTAAGATCGTATCTGAAAAAAAAGCAAGAATGATTTTACCAAATGCCATTACATTAATTGGTGTTTGTATTGGACTAACCTCAATAAAATTTGCACTAGATGGTAAATTTTCATTGGCTGTTATTGCCATATTATTTGCAGGTTTAATGGATGCATTAGATGGAAGAATAGCTAGATTGATTAAAGGAACATCAAAAATGGGTAAAGAACTTGACTCACTTGGCGATGTAATCAGTTTTGGAGTTGCACCAGCATTGATTATGTATTTTTGGAATTTACAGTATCTAGATAAATTAGGGTGGTTTGTTTGTTTAACTTATGTGGTTTGTGTTGCTTTAAGACTAGCTAGATTTAATATTAACTCAGAAGAGGAGCCATCTTGGAAGGATAACTTCTTTGAAGGTATGCCGTCTCCAGCTGGTGGAATTATAGTTCTAATGCCTTTAGTTTTTAGCTTTAGTGGAATAGGAGAATATTTTTTTAAAATAAATTACGATTTAATAGTACCAACTTTTTTTATTATAGTCTCAATATTATTAATAAGCACAATACCAACATATTCATTTAAAAAAATAGTTATACCAAGAGCAATGACTAAATTTTTATTATTCGGAATAGTTTTATTTTTTGGAGCGCTACTTGTCTATACATTCAAAGTTCTTGCTGTAAGCTCATTCATATATATTTGTTTAATACCAATTAGTTATTTTCATTATAAAAAAATTAAAAAGAAAAATAATAGCCCTGCAGACAAAAACGAAGATGAGGGATTAGAAGACATACTATAAATGAAAAAAAATGTAATTGTATCATTAGCAGATTCAAATTACTTTGAACTTCTCGATGAACTCGTTGACTCAATTAAAAGCTTTGAAAAAAGCAAAGAAACAGCAATATGTATTTTAGATGCTGGATTAACAATTGATCAAAAAAAAATTTTATCAAAAAAAGTAGATGAAATTAAGCCAGCAGAGTGGGACATAGAAGTTCCAACAATTAAAGTGTTAGGAAAGGAGTGGTTGAAGAGTCAAGTATCTAGAGCTTTTTTGCCAAAATATTTTCCAAATTATGAAAAGTATTTATGGATAGATTGCGATGCTTGGGTCAATGATTGGAGTTCAATAGAACTATATTTTAAGGCTTGTGAAAACGGAAAATTGGGAATTACCCAGACGTTAGGACCAGGTTATAAGATAATGTCAAAAGTAAATTGGTTATTTGGAAAAGTTGCTATAATTAAATCTCAAAATTTCAAACATGCTATTAAATCTAAAATAGGGATAACTAAAGCAAGAAAATTAGCTTTTGCTCCACATATAAATATTGGAGTTTTCTCATTAGAAAAAAATTCTCCAGGGTGGAGTTCGTGGCAAAAAAACTTAGAGCAAACATTAAAGTCTGGAAATATTTTTGGATCAGAGGGTTTAGCTATAAACATGTCAGTATACATAGATAATTTAGAAACAGAATTTTTACCATTAGGTTGTAATTGGATTGCCAGCAATCTTTTACCAAAATTTGATGAAACACTAAATACATTTGTCGAGCCATACTTGCCTAACTACAAAATAGGAATTATGCACTTAGCTGCTGGAATTTGGGATGGAGATAGAGATATGAGAATTGACAAAGATGTTAAGATAAATATTCAATCTATTCAAAAAAATTTATTATCAAAAAGTCTAAGGTTTGGTCTTTAATTGAAGAAGAACAAAGTTTCAAAAAATTGGATTAATAAACAAAAGAGGGATATCTATGTTAGAAAGTCTCAAGTTGAAGGTTATAGAGCTAGATCAGTATATAAATTGATTGAAATTAATGAAAAGTTTAAAATATTTAAAAATGGTTATTCAGTCATTGATATTGGAGCATCACCTGGGAGCTGGTCCCAATATGTATCTAAAAGTGTAAAAAGTGGAAGATTGGTTTCTATAGATCTTAAGGATATAGAGAAAATTGAAAATATGATTCAAATAAAAGGAGACTTCACAGAAAGTGATACTCAAGAGAAAATTAAAAGTTATTTTAGATCAAAAGTGAATGTAGTTCTTTCTGATATGGCAGTTAACACCACCGGAATTAAGAATATTGATGCTATTTATACTGGTGAATTATGCAAAGAGGCTATGTTATTTTCTAAAGATATTTTGACAAAAGAAGGAAATTTTATTGCTAAATTATTTTTAGGAAAATCCTTTAATGAAATAGTAGCGTTGGCAAAGACGATTTTTAAAGAAGTTAAGGTTTTTAAACCAAAATCAAGTAGAAAAGAATCTAAAGAAAGTTTCATAATTTGTAAAAATTTAAGATAGAGACTTTTATTTTTAAATGAATCATATATAAAAGATTATGGTTCCTATAAAAGAAGCACTTACCTTTGATGATGTTACAATGGCCCCAAAGTATTCAGGGGTATTACCTTCAGAAGTGGATACAAGCACACAGTTATCTAAAAATTTAAAATTAAAAATTCCACTGTTATCCTCTGCAATGGACACAGTAACAGAAAGTAAAATGGCAATAGCGATAGCTAAAGCAGGAGGTATTGGAGTTATACATAGAAATTTAAGTATCAAAAAGCAAATCGAAGAAATAAAAAAAGTTAAAAAGTTAAAATTATTAATAGGTGCAGCTGTTGGAGCAGGACCAAAAGAAATAGAAAGAGCCAAAGCCATTCTAAAAGAAAAGGTTGATTTAATTGTTGTGGATACAGCACATGGACATAGCAAAAAAGTTGCGGAGATAATTAAGATTATAAAAAAAAATAAAAATAAAAAAATAACTTTATGCGCAGGTAATATAGCAACATCAGAAGCAGCTAAGTTTTTGATAAAACTAGGTGTAGATATCGTAAAAGTTGGTATTGGACCAGGTTCAATTTGTACAACTCGACTTGTTGCTGGAATAGGTGTTCCCCAATTAAGTGCAATCTTAGAAGTTAAAAAAGGAGTTAAAAATAATAAAACTAAAATTATTTCTGATGGTGGGATTAAATATTCAGGCGACCTTGCAAAAGCTTTATCAGCTGGAGCTGATGCCGTAATGATTGGTTCATTATTTGCAGGTTCGATGGAAACACCAGGTAAGTTAATTAAAAAAAATGGTAAATTATTCAAAAGTTTTAGAGGTATGGGCTCAGTTGGTGCAATGAACAAAGGATCAGCTGATAGATATTTTCAAAAAAAACAAACAGATACTTCGAAATATGTTCCAGAAGGTGTTGAAGGTTTTGTTAAGTTTAAGGGAAATGTAAGTAAAATTATATATAAATTAGTTGGAGGGTTAAAATCTTCAATGGGATATTTGGGTGCAAAAAAAGTTTTTAACCTCAAAAATAAACCAAATTTTGTTAAAATTACAAAAGCTGGATTTTATGAAAGTATGGTTCATAACGTAGATGAAGTAAAAAAGGACAATAAATATTAATGAAATTATATACTCGATTACTATTAATTTGTGGATTAATTTTAAATTTTTCAAACTCATTACGAGCAGATGATAATTTTTATGAAGAAGGTAAAAAAAAATATATTGAAAAAAACTATGATGAATCTAAATTTTTATTTCAGAGAAGCATAGTTTTTAATCCAAAGGATACAAATTCATATTTATATTTAGCTAAAATTTTTAGAATAGAAAAAAATAAAAAAGAAGAAGAAAAAAATATAGAAACTGCACTTTTGTTAGACCCAACAAATGAAGAAGCCACATACATTTTAATGGAGATAGAATTAAAAAAATCAAATTATTCAAAAGTAAAAGAATTAACTGAAAATTTCCCAAAAATTTGTAAAAACTTATGTAAAAAAAATGATTTAATTCTAAAAGAATTAATGAATTTGGAACCAAAAAATGAGTCTTAGTAATAATTTAAACAAAATTATTATTATTGATTTTGGTTCTCAGTTTACTCAGCTAATTGCCAGAAGAGTCAGGGAATTAGGAATTTTTTCAGAAATAGTAAGCCATAAAAAAGTAAGCTTTAAAGCCTTATTAAAACAAAATATTGGTGGAATTATTTTATCTGGGGGCCCATTAAATGTTTATGAGAAGAATAAATTTAACTTTGACAAAAAAATATTAAAGTTAGGAAAGCCTATACTTGGTATTTGTTTTGGTCACCAAATATTATCTAAAATGCTTGGTGGTAAAGTTAAAAAATCAAATCACAGAGAATTTGGCTTAGCGGAGATAAATAAAAAATCCAATAGCCTCTTAACTAAAAATTTTTTTGACAATAAGAATAAAAATGATGTTTGGATGAGTCATGCAGATCAAGTCTCAAAAATGCCAAAAAACTTTAAAATAGTAGCTTCAACTAAAAATTCAAAATTAACTATTATAGAGGATGCAAAATCTAAATTTTATGGCGTCCAATTTCACCCGGAAGTAACCCATACTAAAAAAGGAAAAATTTTATTAAAAAATTTTTTATTCAGCATTTGTAAAATGAAAAAAAATTGGTCATCTAAAGATCAAAAAATTAAACTTATCAGAGAGATAAAAGATCAGGTTGGGAAAAATAAAGTTATATGTGGATTATCAGGGGGTGTAGATAGTAGCGTTGTCGCTCAGCTTTTAAGCAAAGCAATCGGAAAAAATTTGACATGTATATTTGTTAATAACGGACTTCTTAGAAAAAATGAAGAAACACAAGTGGTTGAAACGTTTAAAAAAAGATTAAAAATTAATTTAATATACGTTAATGCTGAAAAAGAATTTATTAATAAGTTATCAAATGTGACTGATCCTGAAAAAAAGAGAAAAATTATAGGAAATCTATTTATTAAAATTTTTGAAAGATATGCAAAAAAAATCAAAAATGTAAAATTTTTAGCACAAGGAACTCTTTATCCAGACTTAATCGAGAGCAAATCTGTTACTGGTAGTCAAACCTCAAAAATAAAATCACACCATAACGTTGGGGGGCTTCCAAAAAGAATGAAATTAAAATTAGTTGAACCTTTAAAATTTCTTTTTAAAGATGAGGTTAGAAAACTTGGCTTAGAATTAAAACTTTCAAAAGATATTATTTCAAGACATCCCTTTCCTGGACCTGGATTAGCTATAAGAATGCCAGGATCTATTACTAATGAAAAAATTAAAGTTTTAAAGGAAGCCGATTATCTGTTTATTAATGAATTAAAAAAAACAAATCTTTATCACAAAATTTGGCAAGCGTACGCAGCCTTGCTCCCCGTAAAAACTGTAGGTGTTATGGGAGATAACAGAACATATGAACACATATGCCTTTTAAGAGCCATCACTTCAGAAGATGGTATGACTGCTGATTTTTATAATTTTGATAAAAAATTTTTGCAAACTATCTCAAATAAAATTATAAATAATATAGTTGGTATAAATAGAGTTGTTTATGATATTACCTCAAAACCACCAAGCACGATTGAATTAGAATAAATGATTAAGATCAAAAAATTACTTTCTAAAAAAGATAAATCTAAAATTGTTTGTTTGACTGCTTACTCTAAAAATGTTGCATCAATTCTTGACAATCATTGTGATATTATTTTAGTGGGAGATTCATTAGGATCGGTACTTTATAATTTTAAATCGACTAGGAATGTGTCTCTAGATATGATGATTGAACATTCTAAAAGTGTCAGAATGGGTGTTAAAAAAAGTCTCATGATTGTTGATATGCCACATAACACATATAGAAATAAGTCAGTGGCTTTAAAAAATGCAAAAAAAATAATTTTAAAAACAAAGTGTGATGCGGTTAAATTAGAGGGTGGTGGTAAAGTTATTAATATAATCGAACATCTAATAAAAAATAAAATTCAAGTCCAAGGTCATCTTGGACTTTTACCTCAATCCCAAAAAGGTAAATTTAAAGTTAAAGGAAAAAAAATATCTGAGCAATTAAGAATTTTGAATGATGCCAAACTTTTAGAAAAAGCTGGAGTATTTTCAATTGTGTTAGAGTGTATAAAAACACCACTAGCAAAAAAAATAACAAATGAGCTTAAAATATTAACAATTGGAATTGGAGCATCTTCTTACTGTGACGGACAAGTTTTGGTTACAGATGACTTAATTGGCTTAAATCAAATAAATGCAAGATTTGTTAAAAAATATTCTAATATAACAAAGCACATCAACTCTGCTATAATTAAATATAAAAATGAAGTTAAAGAAAAAAAGTTTCCACAAAAAAAACATAGCTATTAAAAATGAATTTCAGTAAAGAAGAATACAAAACTAGATTAAAAAAAGTCCAGTCTGCTATGAAAAAAAAAGGACTAGAGCTTCTAATTTCACACGATACTGCAAATATGAATTACCTCACAGGTTATGATGCATGGTCTTTTTATTATGCTCAAGCTGTAATTGTTCATGTAGATTCTGAAGAACCTCTTTGTTGGGTAAGAAAACAAGACTCAGGTGGAGCATACATAAAAACTTATTTAAAAAATGAAAATATTTTAGTTTATGATGAAAAATATATTCATACTTGGCCAATACATCCTTATGATAATTTAGTAGAAATTATTAAAGATAGAAAATGGGATGAGCTCACAGTTGGATTGGAGATGGATAGTCATTATTTTACAGCGTACTGTTATGAAAAAATCAAGCAAGGCTTGCCAAATGCCAGACTCAAAGATTCAGAAAGATTAGTTAATTGGGCTAGATTAGTGAAATCCAATACAGAAATAGAATTAATGAAATCTGCAGCTATAATTTCACAAAAAGGCATGAAGACTGCATTAGAAGTAATTAATCCAGGTGTAAGGCAGTGTGATGCTGTAGGTGAAATACAGAAGACTTTGTTTTATGGAACACCCGAATTTGGTGGGGAATACTCTAGTATTGCAACTTTACTTCCCACAGGAAAAGGAACATCAGCTTCTCATTTAACAGCAACACAAGATAAATTTGTAGAAGGAGAAGCAACAATAATTGAACTTTCGGGTGTTTACCAAAGATATCATTGTCCGATGGCAAGAACAGTACTCTTAGGTAAACCTGATCAAAAAAAAATTGAAACAATGAAAAAAACTAATGAAGCATTACAAGCTGGGATTGATGCTGCAAAACCTGGAAATACGGCAAATGATGTCGCTCAAGCTTTTTGGAAAATACTAGATAAATATGGAATAGAAAAAACATCAAGAACTGGATATTCAATAGGAATTGGCTATCCACCAGATTGGGGTGAACATACTTTAAATATATCTAAAGGTGATATGACTGTTTTAGAGCCAAATGTAACTTTTCATATGATTGCTGTAATGCAATTTGGAGATTGGGGAGTTGAAGCCTCAGAGGCAATACGAATTACGGACAAAGGATGTGAGTTATTCTGTGATTTTCCTAAAGATTTACACGTTAAATAGTTGAAATAAAAAAACTTGATAAATAAGTCAACAAATGTTTTAAATTCTGATGTCAAAAAACAAACAATTCGTTAGATTTGATAATGTCGATAAAAGCTACGATGGAAAAGTCTTAGTTGTTAAGGGATTAAACCTAGATATTCAAGAAGGCGAATTTGTAACTATGTTAGGACCTTCTGGTTCTGGTAAAACAACATGTTTAATGATGTTGGCTGGTTTTGAAACTCCAACACATGGTGAAATTTATTTAGATAATAATGTTATTTCAAACATTCCACCTCATAAAAGAGGAATTGGAATGGTGTTCCAAAACTATGCTTTGTTTCCTCATATGACAGTTTATGAGAATTTAGCATTT
>CAJQJC010000023.1 GCA_905478565.1 uncultured Candidatus Pelagibacter sp.
TTTGGTTAAGGGCGGTTAGCTCAGTTGGTAGAGCATCTCGTTTACACCGAGGGGGTCAAAGGTTCGAGTCCTTTACTGCCCACCAAATACAGTAAAAAAAAGGGGGGGTGTAGCTCAGTTGGTTAGAGCGATCGCCTGTCACGCGATAGGTCGAGGGTTCGAGTCCCTTCACTCCCGCCATATACAATTTTTAGCTCGTAAAGAGTTATTAATTAAAGTTATGTATTATAAAAAAATATTAATCTTTATTTATAAAAAAATATCTAGTTTGTATGTTTTTATATTTGGCCGAAAACAGATGCAGTTTTTTAATGATTTTATTTTATCGCTTTCATTAGATGGCAAAGGTTTTAAAAATTATGGAAATTTTGACAGAACAGGTGAAAAAAATTTTATTAAATTAATCAAAAAAGATTTAAATTTTTGTATTGATATTGGTGCAAACACTGGAAAGTATACGAATTTATTATTATCTGAAACCAATGCAAAAGTTTATTCATTTGAACCTCTTCCGGCAGCTTTTCGAGAATTAGAAAAACTAAAGTTAAAATTTTCAGAAAGGTTAGACATTTTTAATACCGCCATAGGTTTAGAAGACACTATATCAGATCTATTTTATGGAGATGAAAAATCTGAAAAAGCTTCACTAATTGAAAATTTAGAAGAATTATCATTTATTGGAAAACAAAATAAAAATAAAATATCTATAAATGTAAAAAAATTAGATTTTTATGAAAATTTATTTCAAACAAAAATAATTGATTTTATTAAAATTGACACAGAAGGTTTTGAATATGAGGTGTTATGTGGAGCGCAAAAAACTATAAAAAATCATAGACCAAAATTTATTCAAATTGAATTTAATTGGCATCAACTAATAAAAAATCAAACATTATATAATTTTTCAAAAATACTTAAGGGTTATGAAGTTTTTAGACTTTTACCATATGGAAGTAAATTATTACATGTAGACCCATCAAGACCTGAAAATAATATATACCATCTTTCGAATTATGTATTTATAAGAAGTGATATTTCCGAAAAATATAAATGAAAAAAATTAAAGAATTAATTATTTTATACCCTTCATTTGAAAAAGGTGGAGCAACAGAAAATTTAATAAATTTTACAAACATATGTGCAGAAAAAGGAATAAAAATTTATTTAATTAGTAATATTACACAAAGAGATAAGATTAAATTCTTTAATAGAAATATTAAATTTTATAATGTCAAAAGTAAAATTACAATTGGATCTTTAAATAGATTAATTACATCAATAAATTCTATTGTTACTTTATTTACTTTATTAAAAAAAATTAATAATAAAAATTCTTTAATAGTTTCATTTCAAAGCCATATACTGCCAATCATATTTTCAAAAATTTTTAAAAGAAAAATAATTATAAGAAATTCTGAAGATATTTTAGATGCAACAAAATATGCTGATTATAAAATTTCTGCTTTATTTGTTTATTTATTGAAAATATTTTTTTATAATTTTTCAGATGGTATAATTACAAATGCAATTAAGGCAAAAAATTCATTAGATAAAATTTTATTTAAAAATAAGGCTAAATTAATTTATAACCCATATTTAAAAAATATTTATAAAAATAAAAATAACAAAAGAAAAAAAATAATTTTATCTGTTGGTCGTTTATGTAAGCAAAAAAACCAAGTAACTGCGATTAAAGCCTTTGCACATTTTTTAAATAAATTTCCAGATTACAAATTAGTAATTATTGGTCATGGCAAGGATGAAAAAAAATTAAGACAATTATGTTTAAATCTAAATATTTCTAAAAATGTAATTTTTAAAGGGTGGGTTTTTAATCTTAAAAAATATTACTTAGAAGCTAAAATACTTATTTTTCCATCTCTATATGAAGGTTTACCAAATACATTAATAGAAGCAGTTAATTATAATTTGCCATGTATTAGCTCACGATGTAGTGGGGCAGTTGATATTTTGTCTAATAGATATGGAATTTTTATATCAAACAATCAATCTATACAATTAAGCAATAAAATGGTCGATTCTATCTTGAACTATAAAAAAACATTGTCAAATACCCAAATGATAAAAAAAAAATTGTCGCGTTTTTTAATAAAACCACAAGTTTTAAAATACATTAGTTTTTGCAATAATATATTGGATTGATTTAGTGATTTTTTTTAAATATGTGGCTGTTGTACACTTTTAGTTGATAAAAAGTCTGATATACATCCTTCATGCTTTCAGAATTTTTAAAAGATTATCTGCCTATAATGATATTTTTAGTTTTAGCCTTAGGGTTAAGTTGTGCATTTGTCATTATTAATCTTATACTTTCCCCTAAACATCCTGATCCAGAAAAACTATCTGCTTATGAGTGTGGTTTTGAACCCTTTGAAGATTCAAGGATGGAATTTGATGTCAGATTTTATTTAGTTGCTATTTTGTTTATAATTTTTGATTTAGAAATTGCCTTTCTATTTCCCTGGGCAGTTTCATTAGGTAATATTGGAATAGTGGGATTTATTTCGATGATGATTTTTTTATTTATATTAACAATTGGTTTTATTTATGAATGGAAAAAAGGCGCTTTAGATTGGGAATAATTTAAAATAAATGACTCTAGAGAATAAAAATAAAAAAATACCTGAAGAATTTAAAAAACTTGCTGAGGATTTTAGTAAGAATGGTTTCATAACAACTTCTTTTGATAATTTAATTAATTGGTCTAGGGCTGGATCTTTACATTGGATGACTTTCGGTCTTGCCTGTTGTGCTGTCGAAATGATGCAAACTGCCATGCCTAGATATGACCTTGAAAGATTTGGAGCCGCCCCAAGAGGATCACCAAGGCAGTCTGATGTTATGATTGTTGCAGGAACTTTAACTAACAAAATGGCACCAGCTCTAAGGAAAGTTTATGATCAAATGCCTGAACCTAGATATGTAATTTCAATGGGTAGCTGTGCTAATGGTGGTGGTTATTATCATTATTCATATTCAGTTGTTCGTGGTTGCGATAGAATTGTTCCAGTTGATATATATGTTCCAGGCTGCCCCCCATCCGCAGAGGCTTTATTATATGGAATTATGCAATTGCAAAAAAAAATTAGAAATAAAGGTTCTTTAAACAGATAAACATCATGAATAATTTAAATGATCTAGAAAAAAAAATAAACTCAGAACTTAATACTAAAATAAAAAATTCTGAAATTAGACATAATCAACTTTATATATCAATTGATTGTCATGATCTTGTGGATGTTTGTATTTTTTTAAAAAGTAACAAAAATACTAAATTTAGACAGTTAATAGAAATTACAGCTGTTGATTATCCAGAAGCAACTAAGCGTTTTAAGATAGTTTACTTATTTTTAAGCCATGAATTTAACTATCGAATAATATTAAGCTACTTTATTAATGAAAATGAAGTAATTCCATCGTTAACATCAATCTTTCCATCAGCAAATTGGATGGAACGTGAACTGTTTGATATGTATGGCGTAAATTTTAAAGACCATCCAGATTTAAGAAGAATTTTAACTGATTATGGTTTTGAAGGACATCCTTTAAGAAAAGACTTTCCTCTGACAGGTCATGTTGAAAGTAGATATAGCGAAGATCAAAAAAAAGTTATCAATGAACCGGTTAAATTAGAACAAAACTATAGAAATTTTGACTATGAAAGTCCATGGAAAGGCACTGAATATATAAAAAGACAAACTGAAAAAAATGACGAAAAAAATTAAAACATTAAATCTTAATTTTGGTCCTCAACATCCTGCAGCCCATGGAGTTCTTAGACTTATTTTAGAACTAGATGGAGAAGTTGTTGAAAAAGCAGATCCCCATATAGGGTTACTGCACAGAGGTACTGAAAAATTAATTGAAAATAAAACTTATATGCAAGCTGTTCCTTATTTCGACAGACTTGACTACGTAGCACCAATGAATCAAGAGCATGCATTTGCACTTGCTATAGAAAAAATTTTACAAATTGAGGTACCTATTAGAGCTCAATTTATAAGAGTAATGTTTTGTGAGATAGGTAGAATTTTAAGTCATATATTAAATGTAACAACACAAGCACTTGATGTTGGGGCTTTAACTCCATCTCTTTGGGGATTTGAAGAGCGTGAAACCTTAATGACATTTTATGAGAGAGTGTCTGGCTCAAGATTACATGCAAATTATTTTAGGGCTGGTGGCGTTCACCAAGATTTACCAAGAGGTTTAGCAGATGATATTTTAGATTTTTGTGAATCATTTCCTAAAATTATTGATGATTTAGAAACCTTGTTAACTGACAATAGGATTTTTAAACAAAGAAATGTCGATATTGGTATTGTTAGTAAAGAAGATGCATTAGATTATTCTTTTAGTGGTGTGATGATTAGAGGTTCAGGTGTTCCATGGGATTTAAGAAAATCTCAACCATATGATTGTTATGAACAATTAGATTTTAAAATACCTGTTGGAAAAAATGGAGACTGTTACGACAGATATTTATGTCGTATTGAAGAAATGAGAGAGAGTGTTGGAATAATAAAACAATGCATAGCTAAAATGACAAAAGGGCCTATAAAATCATTAGATGGAAAAATTAGCCCACCTTTAAAAAAAGACATTAAACAATCAATGGAGTCGTTAATACATCATTTTAAATTGTTCACAGAAGGATACCGTGTAAACAAAGATGAAATTTATACAGCTGTTGAAGCACCAAAAGGTGAATTTGGTGTATATTTAATCTCTGATGGGACTAGCAAACCTTATAAATGTAAGATTAGAGCCCCAGGTTTTTCTCATTTACAAGCTATGGATTATCTTATTAAAGGACATATGTTAGCTGATGTTCCAGCAGTACTTGGTTCTTTAGATATAGTTTTTGGTGAGGTAGACAGATGAGTTTAAGAAAACCTTCAAAAGATCAGCCTAAAAGTTTTGAGTTTAATCAAGCATCATTGGATGCTGCAAAAGTAATTGTTTCAAAATATCCTGAAGGTAAACAACAAAGTGCAGTTATGGCTTTGCTTTATATTGCGCAAAAACAAAATAGTAATTGGATACCCTTAGCTGCTATGAAATACATAGCTAAATTTTTAGAGATGCCTTATATAAAGGTTTATGAAGTAGCAACATTTTATACAATGTACAATCTAGCACCTGTAGGTAAACATTTTATTCAAGTTTGCACAACCACACCATGTATGATTAGAGGCGCCTATAAACTTGTGGAGGCATGTAAAGAAAAAATTTCTGAAAATGAAAATGAATTATCTAATGATAAAAGCTGTTCTTGGATGGAGGTAGAATGTTTAGGAGCATGTGTAAATGCACCCATGATGCAAATTAATGATGAATATTTTGAAGATTTGGATAAAGAAAAAACTTTAAAAATTTTAGATGAAATTTTATCAGGAAAAAAACCTAAGCCAGGATCTTACAGAGGTAGAATAAATAATGAACCAGAAAATAATAGAAAAACATTAATAGAAATTTAAAATGCTTAAAGACGAAGATAGAATATTTAAAAATTTATATAATGACAAAGGTTCAGATGTAGAATCCTCAAAAACAAGAGGTGATTGGATTGGAACAAAAGACCTAATACAAAAAGGAAGAGATTGGATTATAAATGAAATTAAAATTTCAGAGCTAAGAGGTAGAGGAGGAGCAGGTTTTCCAACAGGATTAAAATGGTCTTTTGCACCAAAAGAAATTGGCTCGAGACCACATTATTTAGTAATTAACGGTGATGAATCAGAGCCTGGAACTTGTAAGGATAGAGATATATTAAGATTTGAACCTCATAAATTAATAGAAGGCTGTTTAATAGCTGGTTATGCGGTGCAAGCACATATCTGTTATATTTACATAAGAGGTGAATATTTTCTTGATGGTCAAAAATTACAAGCTGCAATTGACGAAGCTTATGAAAAAAAATTAATTGGAAAAAATGCCTCTGATACAGGTTGGGATTTCGATATTTATATTCACTATGGTGCTGGTGCATATATTTGTGGTGAAGAAACAGCCTTACTTGAAAGTATAGAAGGTAAAAAAGGTCAACCAAGATTGAAACCTCCTTTTCCAGCTTTGATAGGATTATATGGTTGTCCAACAATAATTAATAATGTTGAAACGATCGCTGTTGTTCCAACAATCTTAAGAAAGACTGGAAAATGGTTTGCTTCGTTAGGAAAAGCAAAAAATACAGGGACTAAAATTTTTTGCATTTCTGGAAATGTAAACACCCCTTGTAATGTTGAAGAAGAAATGAGCATTCCTTTAAAAGAATTAATTGAAGTTCATGCTGGTGGTGTAGTTGGAGGATGGGATAACTTACAGGCTGTTATACCAGGTGGATCTTCAATGCCATTAATACCTAAAAAAACTTGTGAAACATTAACAATGGATTTTGACTCATTAATGAATGAGAAAAGTGGCCTTGGTACTGCAGGTGTGGTTGTTATTAATAAAGATCAAGACATAATTAAGTGTATGGCAAGAATTGCCAGATTTTATAAACATGAAAGTTGTGGACAGTGTACTCCATGTAGAGAAGGATCAGGATGGATGTGGAGAATGTTGGAACGAATGACTAAAGGTGAAGCTTCAAGAGATGAGGTGAGTATGTTAGAAGATGTTACAAATCAAATTGCTGGTCACACAATCTGCGCATTTGGAGAGGGGTCATCTTGGCCTGTTCAAGGACTATTAAGACACTTTAGAAAAGAGATAGAAAAGAGAAATAATTTTAATCCAACATTTGAAACTGATAAAGGAATTCCTTACTTAGTTGATCAACATTTACTGGAAAAAAAAGATGCTTAAATTAAAAGTAAATAATACTGAAATAGAAGTTGAAGAAGGACTTACTGTATTGCAAGCTTGTGAAAAGGCTGGAGTTGAAATTCCAAGATTTTGTTATCATGAAAAGTTATCAATTGCTGGTAATTGTAGAATGTGTTTAGTTGAAATGGAAAAATCCCCTAAACCTATAGCTTCTTGTGCAATGCCTGCAGCTGAAGGCATGAATATAAAAACTAATACTGCATTAGTTGAAAAAGCAAGAAAAGGTGTAATGGAGTTTTTATTAGCAAATCATCCGTTAGACTGTCCAGTTTGTGATCAAGGTGGTGAATGTGATTTACAGGATCAGTCAATGTTTTATGGAGTTGATAAATCTAGATACAAGGAAAATAAAAGATTTGTTCCAGAAAAAAATATGGGACCTTTGATTAAAACCCAAATGACTAGATGTATACATTGTACAAGATGTGTAAGGTTTGCAACTGAAGTAGCCGGAGTTCCAGAACTTGGGGCTATAGGCAGAGGAGAAGATATGCAAATTACTACATACCTGGAACAATCTATGCAATCAGAATTATCTGCTAATGTCGTTGATTTATGCCCCGTGGGTGCTCTTACCTCAAAACCCTATGTTTTTGAAGCCCGACCTTGGGAACTAAAAAAAACTGAAACAATTGATGTAATGGATGCAGTTGGGTCCAATATAAGAGTTGATACATATGGGTGGGAAGTAAAAAGAGTTTTACCAAGGGTTAATGAAGATATAAACGAAGAATGGATTTCAGATAAAACTAGGTATGCCTGTGATGGATTACTAAATCAGAGATTAGACACACCTTATATCAAATATAATGGAAAATTTGAAAAAGCATCATGGAAAGAAGTTTATGAAATAATTAAATCTAAATTTAAAAATATAGATAAGGATAAAATTTGTGGAATTACAGGAGATTTAGTTAACATGGAAACTCTTTATATATTTAAAGAATTATTTAATAAAACCTTAAACACTCAAAACATTGAGTCTAGAAGTAGTCATTCTTATTTAAATCCCGATAAAAGAGAAAATTATTTATTTAATTCATCAATCAATAGAATTGAAGAGTCAGATTTTATCTTCTTAGTTGGAAGTAATCCCAGATATGAAGCGACAATTTTAAATGCACGTATTAGAAAAGCTTACATAGCAAATAAAACAAAAATAATATCTCTAAATGATGTTGGGGATTTAACATATCCATACAACGCATTAGATGGAAATATTCAGAATATTAAAGATATTATTGATGATAAACATGAAATATCTAGCCTGATAACTAAAGCCAAAAAACCAATAATTATATTTGGTCAATCTGCATTAAAGTCAAAGTATTCAAAATTTATATTTGAGTCTTTCAAATCTTATTTAATTAAAAACAATAAGATATCAGAAGACTGGAATGCTTTAAATATTATTTCTGAGAATGCTGCAACAGTCGGAGGTTTTGATTTAGGTATTTACAAAACAACAGACGGATCAAACGAAATTTTAAAAGATTTAGAAAACAATAAATTTGAATTAATATATTTATTAGGTCAGGATAATATTAAATTTAACAAACAAAATGAATTTATAATTTACCAAGGTAGTCATGGAGATAAGGGTGCAGAAATTGCTGATATTATACTTCCAGGTGCAGCCTACACAGAACAGAGTGGCTATTATACAAACCTAGAGGGAAAATTACAAAAAGCATATAAAGCTTCATATCCACCTGAGAATGCAAAAGAAGATTGGCTAATAATAAATGAAATCGCAGAAATTATGAATCATAGAAAATTATTTAATGATAAAGATGAACTAGAAAGTAGTTTAATCAATCAAATTAATTTAATGATAGAAAAAAATAAATCAAAAAATTTTATTCAAATTGAAAATTTAACATTTGAAAAAGAAATTTTGAAAATTGATTCTGAAGACTATTATCATTCAAATGTAATTGCTAGAGCTTCTAAGACAATGAACGAATGTAAGTTAGCAAAAATTAATTTTAAATCTACAGGCACAGAAGGTTAATTAAATGGAATATTTAAATATAATCTTTTCTGAAACTTACAAGATATTATTTTTATTAGTTCCAGTTTTGGTATCGGTTGCAATGATAGTCTGGCTTGATCGTCGTATTTGGGCTTTTGTTCAAAAAAGACAAGGTCCAAATGTTGTTGGTCCATTTGGTTTATTACAGTCATTAGCTGATGCGCTAAAATATATATTTAAAGAAGTTATTATTCCTTCGAGTTCAAATAAAGTAATTTTTATTCTAGCTCCAATCGTTACTATGACATTAGCTTTAGTGTCTTGGGCTGTTATTCCATTTAGCGCCACTCAAGTAATTGCAAATATAAATGTTGGAATACTTTACTTATTTGCTGTTTCATCCCTAGGTGTTTATGGAATAATTATGGGCGGCTGGGCCTCTAACTCTAAATATCCTTTTTTAGGTGCTATTAGATCTGCTGCTCAAATGGTTTCTTATGAAGTTTCAATAGGCGTTATAATCATAAATGTTTTACTATGTGTTGGTTCATTAAATTTAAATGATATTGTGATTGCGCAAGAGGAACTTTGGTTTGTAGTTCCTTTGTTTCCAATGTTTGTAATTTTTTTCATATCTGCCTTGGCAGAAACTAATAGGCCGCCGTTTGATTTACCAGAGGCTGAGGCAGAACTAGTTGCGGGTTATCAAACAGAATATTCTGGGATGATGTACGCGATGTTTTGGCTAGGTGAATATGCTAATATTTTGCTTATGTGTGCGATGGGGTCAATTCTATTTTTAGGAGGCTGGTTATCGCCAATTGAAATTTATCCATTCAATTTGATACCAGGAGCTATTTGGTTAATCTTTAAGATTTTATTTCTTTTTATATTGTTTGCATTAGTAAAAGCAATTGTACCAAGATATAGATACGACCAGTTAATGAGATTAGGTTGGAAAATATTTTTACCTTTATCTTTAACTTGGGTTGTTCTTACAGCAAGCTATTTGTTTTATTTTAACTTATTACCAGTAAATTAATTATGAGAATTTCTAGAATTTTAAAAACAATTTTTATGTTAGATTTTTTTGGAGGACTCGTAATTGCACTTCGTGAACTTTTTAGATCTAAAAAAACAATCAATTACCCATTTGAAAAAGGAAAAATAAGCCCAAGATTTAGAGGTGAGCATGCCCTTAGAAGATACCCAAATGGCGAAGAGAGATGTATAGCTTGTAAATTATGTGAAGCTGTTTGTCCTGCTCAAGCTATAACCATAGAGTCTGCAGAGAGAGATGATGGAAGTAGAAAAACTACTAGATACGATATAGATATGATGAAATGTATTTACTGTGGCCTATGTGAGGAATCATGTCCTGTTGATGCAATTGTTCAAGGTCCTAACTTTGAATTCTCAACAGAAACTAGAGAAGAGCTTTATTATAATAAAGAAAAACTTTTAGACAATGGTGATAGATGGGAAAATGTTTTAGCGGCAAATATTAAAGCTGATAAACCATACAGATAATTATTATGTTAGCACATTCAATTTTTTTTTATATTTTCTCATTAATAGCGATCATTTCAGCAATAATGGTAACTGTGTCTAAAAATACAGTTCATTCTGTATTTTTTTTAATTTTAGATTTTATTAGCATCTCTTGTTTATTTATAATGATAGGTGCTGAATTTCTTGGAATGATTATGCTAATTGTTTATGTAGGAGCTGTTGCAGTTTTATTCTTATTTGTAGTAATGATGTTAAATGTAGCTCAACAAAAAAACCAATGGTTCAGTGCAAGTGAAAATTCACAACACGTACCAATTGGCCTAATTGTTAGTTTGATTATTTTTTTTGAATTAATAATTGTGATTGGTGGATGGAAATATAAACCTGATTTAGTATCAGCTATGGCTCTAAATATAGATAAAAATATCAGCAACACTCATTCAATTGGCTATGTTTTATATACTGACTACATTCATATTTTTCAATTAAGTGGAATGGTTTTGTTGGTTGCAATGATTGGAGCTATTGTTCTAACTTTTAGACAAAGATCAGGAGTTAAAAGGCAAAGTTATTTTAAACAAATCTCAAGAGAAAGAACCGATGGTGTAGAGACAATAAATGTGGAGAGCAATAAAGGAGTTAAAATAGATGATTAACATAGGTTTGGGCCACTATCTTACATTAGGAGCTATAATATTTACTATTGGAATAGTTGGAATTTTCTTAAACAGAAAAAATATAATCGTTATCTTAATGAGTATTGAACTTATTTTATTGGCGGTAAATATTAATCTAGTCGCATTTTCAATTTTCTTAGAAGATATATCGGGACAAATTTTTACGCTCTTTATACTAACAGTTGCAGCTGCTGAAGCAGCTATCGGCCTAGCAATAATTGTTGTGTATTATCGTAACTCATCAACAATTAGAGTTGAAGAGATCAATAGCTTAAAAGGGTAGTATGGAAATAGCTATTTTATTTTTACCTTTGTTAGCTTCAATAATCTCTGGTTTTTTTGGAAAACTTATTGGAGATAGATCTTCAGAAATAATAACTAGTTTATTTGTTGTTATTTCAGCATCATTATCGTTATTTATTTTTTATAACGTTATTTCAAATCAATATGAAAGTAATATTGTTCTTGCAACTTGGATTAATTCAGGATCTTTAAATGTAAATTGGTCAATTAAAATAGATGCTCTATCTTCAGTAATGTTGGTGGTTGTGACATTAGTTTCTGCTTTAGTTCATATTTATTCAATTGGATATATGTCTCATGATCCGCACAAGCCAAGATTTATGGCTTTTTTATCTTTGTTTACATTTGCTATGTTAACTTTAGTAACATCAGATAACTTTCTACAATTATTTTTTGGTTGGGAAGGTGTGGGACTTTGCTCATACTTTTTAATTGGCTTCTGGTTTAAACGAGAAACAGCAAATGCAGCAGCAATAAAAGCTTTTGTTGTTAATAGAGTTGGTGATTTTGGTTTTGCTTTAGGAATTTTTTTAATTTTTTATTTATTTGGCACAGTAAACTATTCTGAAGTATTTGCTTTAATTCCTCAGATAATTGATAAAGAATTATTTTTTCTAGGAATTCAAATTAAAGCAATAGATCTTATTTGTATACTTTTATTCATAGGTGCAATGGGTAAATCAGCACAAATTTTTTTACATACTTGGTTACCAGATGCTATGGAAGGCCCAACACCAGTTTCTGCTTTAATACATGCTGCAACAATGGTTACAGCAGGTGTTTTTTTAGTTGTCAGATGCTCACCGATTTTTGAATATTCTCCAGTAACATTAAATATTATTACAGTTGTTGGAATGACAACAGCTTTTTTTGCAGCAACAGTTGCTTTAGTTCAAAACGATATTAAAAAGATAATTGCATACTCTACATGTAGTCAGTTGGGTTATATGTTTTTTGCAGCAGGAGTTGGGGCGTATAATGTTGCTATGTTTCATTTATTCACACATGCTTTTTTTAAAGCATTACTTTTTTTGGGATCAGGTTCAATAATCCATTCTTTTAAAGATGAACAAAATATTAATGAAATGGGAGCCGTATATAAAAAACTTCCTTATACATGGATTTTAATGATCATAGGTACTCTCGCATTAACTGGTTTTCCATTTCTCTCAGGTTTTTACTCAAAAGATGCAATCATAGAATTTGCTTATTTAAAGGGTAGTACAACTGGTTATTATGCTGCCGGTGTTGGTATCTTAACAGCTCTTTTTACATCTATATATTCATGGAGATTAATTTTTAAAACATTCCATGGATCTTATAATAATAAAAAAATTAAAATTGAAGAAATGCACGAGTCACCGTTAGTAATGCTTGTTCCACTTGTAATATTAGCAATTGGAGCTATTTTTTCAGGTTTTTTATTTAAAGATTTATTTATTGGACATGGTGACTACACTTCTTTTTGGGGTGACTCTATTAAATTTTTAAGCCCTTTAAGCTCAGAACATCCTCCTCTTTGGTTTTTATTGCTTACCCCAACATTGGTAATGATATCAATACCAATTGCGTATTACTTATTTGTTAAAAATAAAGAATTACCAAATCAATTTGCTCAATTAAATAAGCCTTTATACAATTTTTTAGTAAACAAATGGTATTTTGATGAGCTATACAATATCTTATTTATTCAATCTTCAAAGAAGATAGGACTTTTCTTTTGGAAATCAATTGATGTTAAAATCATTGATAAGTTTGGACCAGACGGAATTTCTTCTTTAATAAAAACATTATCAATTAAAGCAAGTAAATTTCAAAGTGGATTTATTTATCAATATGCATTTATGATATTAATTGGTTTTTCAGCATTACTAACTTTTCTAATCTTAAAATAATGAATTTCCCAATTTTATCATCACTAATTATTTTACCAACTATTGGAGCATTATTTTTGATGTTTTCAAAAGAAAATAACACAACAACTGTTAAATATGTTGCCTTGTTTACTTCTTTTGTAAATTTTTTAATATCCATTTATTTATGGGTCTTATTTGATCCCAGTATATCAATTTTTCAATTTGTTGAAGACAGAGAGTGGTTGAAAGGTTTTATTAATTATAAGATCGGTATTGATGGAATTTCAATTTTATTTATTATTTTAACTACATTTATAACCCCAATTTGTATAATTTCAGTCAATAACTCAATTAAAAAAAGACTAAGAGATTTCCTTATTTCAATTCTGATAATGGAAAGTTTGATGATTGGAGTTTTTTGTTCATTAGATTTAGTTATTTTTTATTTATTTTTTGAAGCAGGTTTAATACCAATGTTTTTAATTATTGGTATATGGGGAGGTGAAAGAAGAGTATATTCTGCCTTTAAATTTTTTTTATATACACTACTTGGTTCCGTTTTAATGTTAGTTGCAATAATTTCAATTTATTGGATTTCTGGAACGACTGATATAGTTAAACTTTACGAATTAGGTATTGATGGAAAATATCAAAACCTACTATGGCTAGCTTTCTTTAGCTCATTTGCAGTAAAAACACCAATGTGGCCAGTTCATACCTGGTTACCAGATGCACACGTTGAAGCTCCAACTGCAGGATCTGTTTTGCTTGCAGCTATTCTTTTAAAGATGGCTGGGTATGGTTTTATTAGATTTTCCCTTGGATTATTTCCATTAGCTTCTGAAGTGTTCACACCTCTAGTTTATATATTAAGTTTAATTGCAATTATTTATACATCTCTAGTTGCTTTAATGCAGGAAGACATGAAAAAATTAATTGCTTATTCTTCAGTAGCCCATATGGGTTTTGTAACATTAGGTATTTTTACAATAACTCAACAAGGTATCGAGGGAAGTATAATTCAAATGATTAGTCATGGTCTTGTATCAGCAGCATTATTTTTATGTGTAGGTGTTGTTTATGATCGTATGCACTCAAGATTGATAAATACATATGGCGGACTTGTTTCAGTAATTCCAAAATATTCTGTTTTATTTATGTTATTTACATTGGCTGCTTTAGGCTTACCTGGCACAAGTGGTTTTATAGGTGAATTTTTAATTTTAATGGGAGCTTTTAAAGATAATTTTTTAGTGGCAGTTATAGCTAGTTTAGGAGTAATTTTTGGAGCTGCATACATGCTTTGGTTATATAGAAGAGTAGTTTTTGGTGATTTAAATAATAAAGATTTATTAAAGATTCCTGACTTAAATAACTCTGAAAAATTTATTTTATGGTTATTAGCTATACCTGTTCTTTTTTTTGGTTTTTATCCAGAACCTTTGATAAATACAATTGAAGTATCAATTAAGGATTTAATAGAGATGTATAATTTTAATATAAACAAGTATACCCAAGAGGTGTCAATCAATGAATAACTTAGATTTCATTTTACCTGAAATTTTTATTTCATTGGCGATTATGTTTTTATTAATTTTAGGTGTTTTTAAAAAAAATAGCTCAAATATAATTCACTATCTTTCAATTGTTTGTTTGTTGATCACAGGTATTTTAATAATAAACAATCCTTCAGGCACTCAAGTTACTTTATTTAGTGGTAGTTTTATAATTGATAATCTCTCATCTTTTATGAAAATTCTCACAATTTTGGGAGGAGCATCTATCCTGTTAATGTCAAAAAAATTTTTAAAAATATCTAAGATTTTTTTAATAGAATATCCAATTTTAATACTTTCTTCTATTTTAGGAATGCTCGTAATGATTAGCTCGAATGACCTTATGGTTTTTTATATAGGGCTAGAGCTACAATCATTAGCACTTTATGTTTTAGCTTCATTTAATAGAGATCAGTTAAAATCATCTGAGTCAGGACTAAAATATTTCGTTTTAAGTGCCCTGTCTTCAGGTTTATTACTTTATGGTTGTTCTTTAATATATGGTTTTTCTGGATCAACTAACTTTGATATAATTAGTAACACAGTTAATTCAAACCATTACGGTCTTACATTTGGCATAGTTTTCATTCTAGTGGGGCTTTCATTTAAAATATCAGCAGTTCCCTTTCATATGTGGGCACCAGATGTATATGAAGGTTCACCTACACCAGTTACATTATTTTTTTCAGTAGTACCTAAGATTGCAGCTTTGACTGTATTTATAAGATTTTTGTACGTTCCATTTATAAACATGATGGACCAATGGCAACCTATAATAATTTTTTTATCAATTGCATCAATGATTTTTGGAGCAATTGCAGCTATTGGGCAAAAAAATTTAAAAAGACTAATAGCCTATAGTTCTATTGGACATATTGGCTATGCTTTAGCTGGATTATCTGTTGGTACCAATGAAGGCTTACAAAGCTCAATAGTTTATATATCAATTTATATTGTTATGAATTTAGGATTTTTTAGTTGTTTATTAATGATGAAAAAAAACGATCTTTATTTTGAAACAATAGAGGATTTATCAGGCTTATCTAAAAATCATCCAATTTTATCACTATGCTTTTTAATAGTTTTATTTTCTTTAGCTGGCATACCGCCATTAGCAGGTTTTTTTGCAAAATTTTACATTTTTAAATCTGTAATTGAGCAATCAATGTACTTTTTAGCAATAGTAGGATTATTATCTACAGTCATAGCTGCATTTTATTATTTAAGAATAATAAAAGTTATTTATTTTGATGAACAAAGAGAAAAATACGACACAGATCATAGTAACTGGTTAAAGGTATCATTAACGCTTTCTACGTTATTAATACTTTTATACTTTATCTTTCCAAGTAAATTATTGGAAATTGTATCTAGTATTAATGTTATTTAATGAAATTAAGAAAATTTCATTTTAAAAAAGTTAATAGCACAAATGATACAGCTATTAGAATTATCAAAAATACAAATAATAAATTTGGTATTATTATTGCAAAAAATCAAAAAAAAGGAAAAGGACAGTATGGGAAAAAATGGACCTCTTATAATGGAAATTTGCTTGTGAGTATTTTTTTCTCTCTTAATAAAATTAAATTGTCTTTGAGTCAATTAACCAAAGTTAATTGTTTATTGGTTAAAAAATTAATAATGCAATTTTATAATGGTAATATTACAATTAAACATCCTAACGATCTCTTAATTAATAAAAAAAAAATTTCAGGAATTCTGCAGGAGAAAATTTCAAAATCTAATGAGAACTTTATTATTGTTGGCATCGGAATTAACCTTATTAAAAGTCCAAAAATAACCAAATACCCAACAACAAACATTAAGGATCTGACAAATGTTAAAATTTCTAGTAAGAATGCTGCATTAAAGTTAGTTAAAATTTATGAAAAATTTATTCCAATCCTACCTAAAATTAACACAAAAAATATGAACAAAATTTAAATGATTATTGTTGGTGATATAGGTAATACAGAAACTAAAATTTGTTTAATAAACTCCAATAATAAAATAATAAAAAAAATTATTTTTGATAGTAAAAATATTAATAACACATTAGTTAAAAAACATTTATCTAAACTAAAACTAAAAAACAAAAAGATTAAAAGGGGCTTATTTTGTAGCGTTGTTCCAAAATCATTTAGTTTAATTAAAAATACTTTAATAAGAAATTATAAGATTAAACCTTACGAACTTAAAGACTTAGAGCTTAAAAAATTAATTAATATCAAAGTTAATTTTAATCAAATTGGGTCTGATAGATTGGCTAATGCTCTAGGTGTTGTTAACAATAAAGATAATTTTATTATTTTAGATTTTGGTACAGCCACCACTTTTGATGTCTTAATCAAAAATACATACCGAGGTGGCGTTATTGCGCCAGGTGTAAGAATCTCTCTAAGCACCTTGTCTGAAAAAGCTTCACTTATACCAAAAATTAATCTTATGAAGACTAAAAAAATCATTGGTTCAAATACAATTAGCGCTGTTAGAGCTGGTTTTTTTTGGGGCTATGCAGGTTTGATTGACAATATTATTAATTTAATTAAGAAAGATACTAAAAAGTCTTTCAAAGTTATTATTACTGGAGGATTTTCTAAATTGTTTAAAAATTCTATAAACACGAAAGTTATATTAAATAAAGATATTACCATTAAAGGTTTAATCAAAGCAGTCACTTTAATAAAATAAATATGAAAGACGAATTATTATTTTGCCCATTAGGAGGATCTGGAGAAATTGGAATGAACATGAATCTTTTTGCTTATGGTAAACCAGGTGAGCATAAATGGATAATGGTTGATATTGGAGTAACGTTCGCAGACGATACAATACCTGGAATTGATTTAATTTATCCTGACCCTGGATTTATTGTAGATAAAAAAGAAGATTTGTTGGGAATTGTTTTAACACATGCACACGAAGATCATATAGGTGCAATTGCACATCTTTGGCCTTCACTTAAATGTAAAATATTTGCAACACCATTTACATCAGTTTTAATTAAAGAAAAATTTAAAGAAAAAAATATTGATATAACAAGTTATTTAAAAGTTGTTCAGTTAAATGGAAATATTAACTTGGAACCCTTTAAAATTGAATATATTACATTGACACACTCTATACTTGAACCTAACGGATTAAGAATTGAAACACCTGGAGGTGTAATTTTACATACGGGTGATTGGAAAATTGATCCAGAACCTTTAATAGGAGAAAAAACTAATTCTAATAGACTCAAAGAAATTGGTAAAGAAGGTGTTCTTGCTATGATCTGTGATTCAACAAATGTATTTAGTATGGGAAAGGCTGGATCAGAACTTGATGTTAGAAAAAGTATGCTCAACATTATGAGTAGTCTAAAAAAAAGAATTGTTATTGCATCATTTGCATCAAATGTTGCAAGAATGGAAACTGCATTTTACTGTGCAGAAAAAACTGGCAGACAAATATCTCTTGTTGGAAGATCAATGCATAGAATTTTCAAAGCTGCAAGACAATGTGGTTATCTTAAAAATTGTATAGAGCCGATTGATCCTCGAGAAGCAAAAAAAATATCCAGGGAAAAAATTGTTTATCTTTGTACAGGTAGTCAAGGTGAACCTATGGCAGCCTTGATGAGAATATCAAATTATACACATCCAGATGTTTTTATTGAAAAAGATGATACTGTCATTTTTTCGTCTAAAATTATTCCTGGAAATGAAAAAAAATTATATAAATTACAAAATCAATTAGTAAAAGATGGAATTGAAGTAATTTCTGAAGAAAGTGAATTTGTCCATGTTTCAGGCCATCCAAATAGAGATGATTTAAGAGAAATGTATGAATGGGTAAAACCACAATGTGCTATTCCAGTTCATGGAGAGCATAGACATATGATTGAACATATGAAGTTTGCGCATGAAATGAATGTCCCTAATCCTGTACAAGTTGAGAATGGAGACATAGTAAAGCTTTATCCTGGGAAACCACAAGTTTTTGATAAAGCTCCAAGTGGAAGATTATATTTAGACGGAAATGTCAGTGTAGAAGAAGATTCTCAATCAATTAAAGATAGAAAGAATTTAAGTGCTAACGGTTATATGGAAGTAACAATTTTGATATCCTCAAAGGGAAAAATCCATAAATCTCCAGTCTTAACATTTAGAGGATTACCCGTCGTTGATATAGATGAATTTGAATATGGCTTAGAAGAAGCAATTTACAAAACTGCAAAAACCTTTTCTTTAGGAAGTAAAAAACAAGAGTATAATTTAATAGATGCTCTTAAAATAGTGTGTAGAAAATATACTAAAGAAATGACAGGAAAAAGACCATTTACAAACATTAATTTAGTTCAAATTTAAATGAGCATCACAGGATTAGCTATACTTTTTATAATAATTTGGTGGATAATTTTTTTTGCAATCCTACCAATAGATGTAAATAGAGAAAAACCACATAAAATACATGGTGAAGATGCGGGGTCACCAGAGAATCCAAAAATGATGAAAAAGTTTATTTATTGTACTGGTATAACAAGTATTATTTTTATGATAATTTATTTATTAATAAAATATGAATATTTAAATTTAAGAAATTTAGTTAGTTAAAATGTTTATTTCAAAATCGTTTATACCTATTTTAAAAAATAATCCATCAGAGGCAAAAATTAAATCACATCAACTGATGCTCAGAGTGGGCATGATTAAACAATCATCGGCAGGGATTTATTCATGGCTACCTCTAGGTTTTAAAATAATGAAAAAAATTGAAAAAATAGTAAGAGAGGAACAAAATAAAATTGGTGCCCAAGAAATTTTAATGCCAACAATCCAATCAAGTGAAATTTGGAAAGAAAGTGGAAGATACGATGATTATGGTGAAGAAATGCTTCGCATAAAAGATCGTCAAGATAGAGAGATGTTATATGGCCCAACCAATGAAGAGCTTGTTACTGATATTTTTAGATCTAGTATAAAATCGTATAAATCTCTACCTCAACTTTTATATCATATTCAATGGAAATTTAGAGATGAAGTTAGACCAAGATTTGGAATTATGAGATGTAGAGAATTTTATATGAAGGATGCTTATTCATTTGATGTAAATGATGATGATGCAGTTTTCTCTTATAATAAATTTTTTTTATCCTATTTAAAAACATTTAAAAGATTAGAACTTACAGCAATACCAATGGCTGCTGACACAGGTCCTATCGGTGGAAATCTTTCACATGAATTTATTATTTTGGCAGACACTGGAGAGAGTAAAATTTTTACTGATAAAAGAATTTTCGATTTAAATAATGAAGGTTCAGTTTTAGAAAAAAAATCTTTAGAAGATTTAAGAAAAAAATATGAACAATTTTACTCAGTTACTGATGAAAAGTTTAATAAAGAAGAGTTTGAAAAAGAAGTAAAAGAAGAAAACAGATTAATTACTAAAGGAATTGAAGTTGGGCACATCTTTTATTTTGGTGACAAGTATTCAAAAGCTTTAAATGCGTCAGTTGATCTTCCAGGAGGAAAAAAAGATTTTGTAAAAATGGGATCATATGGAATAGGTGTATCAAGATTAGTAGGAGCTATAATTGAAGCAAGGTACGATGACCAAGAAGAAATAATGAAATGGCCATTTTCTATTGCACCATATGAAATTGCTATAATTCCAATGATCAATAAAAATGATACAACAGCCCTTGAAAAAGCTTCAAATATTTATGAACATTTTAAAGCAAACAATATTGATACAATTATTGATGATACAGATGAGAACATTTCATCAAAAATTAAAAAATTTAATTTAATTGGTATTCCATACCAAATCATTATTGGTAAGAATTCAGATGGTGATTTATTAGAATTTAAAGAAATAGGCAAAGATCCTAAAAATTTAAAAATTGAAGAAATTGTAAAACTTTTAATCAAACTTAAAGAAAAAAATTGATTTCTGTATTAGAAAAAGAAATTGCATTAAGATATTTAAAAACCAGAAAAAAAGACGGTTTTTTAAATATTATATCAATTTTTTCTTTTATAGGTATTAGTCTTGGTGTTGCTGTTTTAATTATTGTTATGTCTGTAATGAATGGATTCAGAACAGAACTTATTAATAAAATTGTTGGATTTAATGCTCATATTTCAATCAAACCATATGAAAGATTAATAAACTTAGATAAATTAAATGATAGTTATTTAAAATTGATATCTAATAATTTGATTTTAAGTAATTCTGGTGAAGCCATTATAACTACAAAGAATAATACAAAAGGTATTTTATTAAGAGGATATAAAAATGAAGATTTTTCTAAACTTGAAATTTCTAAAAATAAAAAAATTCAAGGGAATAAAAATACATTAAAAAAAAATTATATATCTATAGGAAAAGAACTTAGTTTTGATTTAAATTTACAATTAGGAGATAATATTTCAATCATGTCTCCAGCTGGAATTAAAACAATTATCGGAACTCTACCTAAACAAGAAACATTTTTTATAAGCTCAATATTTGATAGTGGACTTGCTGATTTTGACTCTAATGTTGCATTTGTAAATCTTTCAACTTTAGAAAGTTTTTTTGATTACAACAAAGATGACAGAAATCTAGAAATATATTTAAAAAGTCCCTCTAGTATAGAGGAAATAAAACCTACAATACAAAAAATATTTGATAATGAGTTTGTTTATACATGGGCTGATATGAACAGTTCTTTGTTTTCTGCATTGAAAGTTGAACGAAACGTAATGTTTATTATCTTATCATTAATTATTATAGTTGCTGCTTTTAATATTATTTCAGGACTAACAATTTTAGTAAAAAATAAAACTAGAGACATAGCAATCTTAAAATCTATTGGTGTGTTGAATAAATCAATTATGAAGATATTTTTTTTAGTCGGCATTACTATAGGTATAACTGCAACAGCATTTGGAATTATTATGGGAGTTTTGTTTTCTTTATATATTGAAAATTTTAGACAATTTTTAAGTGACACTTTTAATGTAAGTTTATTTCCTGAAGAAATTTATTTTTTAAGCACAATGCCTTCTGAAATAAACTCGACATCAATAATTATTATTTCATTATGTTCAATTTTTATAACAATTATTGTTTCAATTTTTCCAGCAATTAAAGCATCGAAATTAGATCCTGTACAAGGATTAAAATATGAATAATCTTATTACATTAAAAAAAATAACTAAAAATTTTTTTAATAATAAAAAAATTTCTGTTTTAAAAAAAATAGATTACTCTTTTAAAAAAGGTAAAGTTTATTCTATTATGGGTCCTTCTGGCTCAGGAAAATCTACTTTATTAAATATCTTATCTATGATTGACAAACCAACATCAGGCTCTTTATCAATTAATAATATTATAATTAATTTTTCTAAAACAGTAGATAATGATAAAATTAGATCAAAAAAAATTGGTATTATATATCAACAAAATAATTTACTTTCAGATTTTACAGCTTTAGAAAATGTTTATTTGGCACGCCTAGCAGTAGATAATAATAAGAAGAAATCTGTAGAGGCCTCGAAAAAAATTATTAAACAAATGGGTCTTACATCAAGAGAAAATCATTATCCATCAGAATTATCTGGTGGTGAAATACAAAGAATAGCTATAGCAAGAGCATTAATAAATGAACCTGAAATTATTTTAGCAGATGAACCAACTGGTAGTTTAGACCAATCAACAGCAAAAGAAGTTTTTAAAGTTTTAAATAAATTAAAAAATAAAAATAGATTAATAATTTATGCAACTCATAATAGATTTTTTGCAAATATGGCTGATTGCAAATTAGAAATGAATGATGGTAATATGAAAACCATCAATGTCAGATTCAAATAATCAAAAATTTAACCATTTAAAGATCCACACGCAGTATTCTATTTGC
Organism: uncultured Candidatus Pelagibacter sp.; assembly: GCA_905478565.1. Classification (GTDB taxonomy): domain Bacteria; phylum Pseudomonadota; class Alphaproteobacteria; order Pelagibacterales; family Pelagibacteraceae; genus Pelagibacter. Next base: position 22,623 of record CAJQJC010000023.1, read on the forward strand.
GAGGGTGCTATTAAAATTGATAAACTAAAAGATTTTTGTAAAGAAAATAAAATTCCATGTTTAGGTTTATCTGATACCTCTAACTTGTGTGGTGCACTTGAGTTTGCTGAAAATATATCTAAGGTTGGAACACAACCAATTATCGGTACTCAAATAAACTTCAAATATGAGGACACAACTGGTCTTTTACCTTTAATTGCTCTGAACGAAAAAGGATATAAACGAATTATAAATTTATCGTCTAAATCATATTTAGAAAATGATAATCTATCAGATCCACACCTTGATATAAAAGAACTTTTAATTGAAACAGAAGGAGTAATAATTTTATCAGGTACAATACATGGTTTGTTTGGCAAATTATTTGAAAAAGGACGTTTTGAAGAAATTTCAAAACTCTATCAAGCTATTTCAAAAAAATTTAATGATAGATTTTACTTAGAAATCCAAAGACATGGTGATCAAAATGAAATTGCTTTTGAAAAGTTTAATCTTCAACAATCGTCTAAACTCAACATACCCATTATAGCAACCAATGAAGTATACTATTTAACCAACGACATGCATGAAGCACATGATGCATTAACGTGTATAGGGTCGAAAACATATGTGAATGAAAAAAATAGAGTTAAATACAGCAATCAACATTATTTTAAATCTGATGAAGAAATGTCAAGTTTATTTTCAGATCTACCTGAAGCTTTAAAAAATAATTTTAATCTACCTTTTAGATGTAATTTTAGACCTCAGTTTTCCAAACCAATATTACCCAACATCAGTTCAGAAAAAGATGGTAGCGCTGATTTAATTTTAAAAAAAGATTCTTTTGATGGTTTAAAGCAGAAGTTTCTAAAAATATTTAAAATTGAAGAAAATGACCTTGAGACAAATGAAAATTTCTTGAAATATAAAGATAGATTAGACCATGAATTAAAAATTATTATTGAAATGAAATATCCAAGTTATTTTTTGATCGTATCAGATTATATTAAATGGGCAAAAAGTAACGATATACCAGTTGGTCCAGGAAGAGGGTCAGGCGCAGGCTCTCTTGTTGCTTGGTGTTTATCTATAACAGATGTGGATCCTATTAAATTTAATTTAATTTTTGAGAGATTTTTAAATCCTGATCGAATATCCATGCCAGACTTTGACATAGACTTTTGTGAGGAAAAAAGAGATTTAGTTTTTGAATACCTAACTACAAAATACAAAGAAAGTGTTGCGCATATAATTACATTTGGAAAATTAAAAGCTAGAATGGTTATTAGAGATGTTGGAAGAGTTTTAGGTTTACCTTATGGTTTTGTTGATAGTATTTCTAAAATGATACCATTTGATCCATCCAGACCGTTAACTCTTACAGAATGTATTAATAATGAACCGAGACTTCAAAAATTAGTAAAGGAAGATCCTAGAGTAAAAAAACTTACTGATCTTTCTTTAAAATTAGAAGGTTTAAATAGAAATGTTGCAACACATGCTGCAGGTGTTGTTATAGCTGATAAAAAATTAACTGAAACAGTACCCTTATATAAAGATGCCTCAGCAAATTTATTATTACCATCAACTCAGTTTGATATGTATTCAGCAGAAAATGCTGGATTAATCAAATTTGATTTTTTAGGTTTAAAAACCTTAACAGTTATCAATCGTACTCAAAAATTAATTAATAAGAAAATTAAAGATTTTAAAGTTGAAGAGATTGATTATGAAGATCAAAAAGTTTTTGATTTATTATCATCTGGCAATACAGTTGGTTTATTTCAAGTGGAAAGTGCTGGTATGAGAGAAGCATTAATGAAAATGAAACCTAATCACTTAGAGGACATTATTGCCCTAGTTGCCCTTTATAGACCCGGACCAATGAGCAATATTCCAATATACAATGACTGTAAACATGGAAGACAACAGCCCGATTATTTGCACCCATTATTAGAAGAGATTCTTAAACCAACTTATGGTGTAATTATTTACCAAGAGCAAGTTATGCAAATTGCTCAAAAATTATCAGGTTTTACAGCTGGTGAGGCAGATATATTAAGAAGAGCAATGGGTAAAAAAAAAAGAGCAGAATTAGAAAAACAAAAACAAGGTTTCATTAATGGGGCAGTGAAAAACGGAATTGCAAAAGATGTTGCGGCTAGTATTTTTTTAAAGATAGAACCTTTTGCTGAGTATGGGTTCAACAAAAGTCATGCAGCGGCTTATGCAATTATATCTTATCAGACTGCTTTTTTAAAAACATATTATCCTAAAGAATTTTTTGCAGCATCTATGACTATGGATTTATCAAATCAAAATAAATTAAGTGAATTTTATGAGGAGCTAAAAAGGATGAATATCAAAATTATTAGACCTGATATAAATAAATGTTTTGCAGATTTTAAATTTGATGATGATAATTTTTATTATGCCTTAGGTGGAATTAAAAGTGTAGGCTTTGATGCTATATCAAATGTAGTTAAAGAAAGAATAGATAATGGCGAATTTAAATCCATTAATGATTTCTTAAACAGAGTTAACCCTAAGGATATTAACAAACTACAGTTAGAGGGGTTAGTTAAAGCAGGAGCTTTCGATGGCCTAGAAAATAATAGAAATTCATTATTTTCATCTATTCCAAACTTTATTTTAAAAACTAAAAATATTCATGAAAATAAAATTGCAAATCAAATTGACCTTTTTTCTTCAGATGATGAACAAGATAATGAAATAATTTTAAATGTCGAGGATTGGAAATTTGAAGAGAGACTATCTAGAGAATTTGAAGCAATAGGATTTTTTATTTCCGATCATCCCCTAAATCAATTTAAAGAAATTTTTGATGATTATAAAATAGTAGATTATTCTGGATTTAATTCTGATGACAATATCAAAGAAGCAAATATAGCTGCAACACTTTTAAAATTGACTGAAAGAAAAACAGCTAAAGGAAATTCTTATGCAGTTATTAAATTCACAGATTTATCTAGTGTTTTTGAACTTTTTATTTTTTCTGACATACTTGAGTTAAATAGAGAAGCTCTAGTTGAGGGCTCATCTTTAATAATCACATTATCAAAAAGTATTTCTAATGATGAAAATAGATTTAAAAGAATAAATGTTCTAAAAATAGCTTCTTTAAAAAATTTATTTAACAAACCAGTTTCTAGCATCACATTTAATTTAAAATCTACTAAAGATATTGATCAAATATCAAATTTTCTACAAAAAGAAGGATCTACTGAAGTTAAAATTAATATAATAAACAAAGAAAATAAGATTAACTTTAAACTTAAAAACAAACGTCAAATTGATAGAAAATCGATAAATATCCTAAGAAACAAAGACATTTCAACTGTTATCCAGTAAAAAAGACTTGTTTATTTCATAAAAAATTTGTAAGAAACAACTAATTTAAATTAACACGCACACAGTTTGTGGTTTTATACCTCCGGTCCTTAAATGGAAATTACTGTGGTGGCTTAACCGGGAATAAATATGAAAATACCAAGTCTAACTATCCAACAATTATTAGAAGCAGGTGTTCACTTAGGACACAAAACTTTAAGATGGAATCCAAAAATGAAAAAATATATTTTTGGAAAAAGAGATTCAATACATATTATTGATTTAACCCAAACTTTAGAATTAACAAACGTTGCATTAGAAAAAGTTTATGACGTTATTGCAAATAATGGAAAAATACTTTTTGTATCAACAAAAAAACAAGCATCTGAAGCTATTGCTGAAGTAGCTAAAGAAACTGGTCAATATTTTGTAAACTATAGATGGTTAGGTGGTATGCTAACAAATTGGGGCACAATTTCAGGTTCTATAAAAAAAATGAAAAAATATGAATCAGATTTAAAATCTGAAAACAGAGGTTTTACTAAAAAAGAACTTTTAAAAATGAGTGTTAAAAAAGATAAACTTGAAAGATCTCTTGGAGGAATTTCTGAAATGAAAAAAGTTCCTGATTTAGTATTTATAATAGATACAAATTATGAGTCTTTAGCCATACAAGAGTCAGTAAAATTAGGTATACCGATTGTAGCTATTTTAGATAGTAATTCAAATCCTGATGGAATTGATTTTCCAATTCCTGGTAATGATGACGCAAGAAGAGCGATAGACCTTTATTGTAATTTAGTTAAAGAGACAATCGAAAATGCAAAAAAAGCTGCACCTTCTCAAGAAGTAGAAATTTCTATTGATGAAAAAACAAAACCTAAAGAAAAATCTACTAAAACAATCCAGGAACTTGATAGAGAAAAACTTGATGCTAAATTTAGTAAAAAAAAGAAAGAAAAGTTAAATTAATATGAGTGATATAGAGAAAGTAAAACAACTTAGAGAAGCAACAGGAGCTGGTTTTAAAGATTGTAATTTAGCAGTTAAAGAATCTGGTGGCGATTTAGATAAAGCAATCGAAATTTTAAGAGTTAAAGGAATTTCAAAAGCATCAAAAAAAATGTCAAGAGATGCCAAAGAAGGTGTTGTAGCCACAAGTGGAGATGAAAACAAAACATCTGTTATTGAATTAAATTGTGAAACAGACTTTGTTGCTAAAAATGAAGATTTTATATCATTTGCCAAAGAATTGAGTGAATTGAATAACATAAATGAATCTGATGCAGAAAAATTAAATAAATCTTCTATGAAAAATGGTAAAACTGTAGAAGAAAATTTAGTAGCTTTAATTGCTAAAATGGGTGAAAAAATTACTATAGGTAGAATTAAAACATTTAATCATGCGGGCGCTAAAAACTTCAATTATTTACATACAGTTGTTAAAGATAATTTATCTAAACTCGCTGTCGTAGTATCTCTTGAAACAAAAGATACCTCAGAAAATATTAAATCTTTTGGAAAACAACTTGCAATGCATGTGGCAGCCTCAAACCCTTTAGCACTTGAATCAAATTCAATTAACGAAAAAGTTATTCAAAAAGAACAAGAGTTAATTAATGAAGAATTAAAAAACTCTGGTAAACCAGCTGAAATTGCCGAAAAAATTAGCTTAGGTAAAATTAATAAATTTAAAGAAGAGAATAGCCTTCTATCCCAAGCGTGGGTAATGGAACCTAAAAAAAAAGTACAAGATATTATGAAAGATCTTAGTGTAACTGATTTAAAAATTAAAGATTTTTACAGATTAAAAATTGGTGAATAAATGTTCAATGATAAAACATACAACCAAAAAATGGACAAAACCATTGAGGTTTTTACAAAAGAATTATCATCTTTAAGAACTGGCAGAGCTAACGCAAGTATGCTAGATCTGGTTAAAGTTGATGTTTATGGCCAAGCAATGCCAATAAATCAAGTTGCAAGCATAACTACACCAGAAGCAAGAATGATTAATATCCAAGTTTGGGATGCTAATAATGTGCCATTAATAGATGCAGCCATAAAAAAATCAGATTTAGGTCTAAATCCTCAAATTGATGGACAGCTTATTAGATTACCAGTTCCAGATTTAAGTGAAGAGAGAAGAGGTGAAATTAAAAAAGTCATAAAATCAATGGGTGAAAAATGTAAAGTTTCAATTAGAAATATACGTAGAGAAGCAAACGATGATCTAAAAAACTTACTTAAGAATAAAGATATAAGTGAAGACGAAGAAAAAAAATTTGAAAAAATAGTACAAACATTCACAGATGATCATATCAAAAAAATTGATGAAAAAGTTGATCTTAAAGAAAAAGAAATAATGACTATATGAACCCAATTAAACATGTTGCCATCATTATGGATGGAAACGGAAGATGGGGAATTAAACATAAAAATTCAAGAAATCTAGGTCATAGAGAAGGTCTAAATACAGTTGAAGATATAATCAAAGAGTCAATAAAACATAAAATTAAGTATTTAACATTATATACTTTTTCAACAGAAAATTGGAGAAGACCAAAAAAAGAAATTTTATTTTTATTCACTTTATTGGAAAATTTTTTACTCAAAAAAATTGGTGAATTAATCAAGAATGGAATAAGATTAAAAATAATAGGTGATAAAAAAAAATTTTCTAAAAAATTGCAAAATCTACTATTTAAATCTGAAAAAGACACATCTAAAAACAATAAATTACAAATCAATTTGGCACTTAATTATGGATCAAAAGATGAAATAATTGATGCTATTAAATTGAGCCTCAAAACGAAAAAGAAAATAACAAAAAAAAACATCGAAAATAATCTGTATACTAAAAATATACCGAATCCTGATATATTAATTAGAACAGGTAATACAAATAGACTAAGTAATTTTTTACTATGGCAATTAGCTTATACTGAAATTTTTTTTGAAAAAAAACTGTGGCCAGATTTTAAAAAAAATGATTATAAAAAAATACTTAGAAAATTTAAATCATTAAAAAGAAATTTTGGAGCTGTATAATGAATTTAGAATTAAAAAAAAGAATAGTTACCTCTATATTGCTATTATTTCTTTTATATTTAATGATTAATTACTCATATATTTTAATCATTTCACTTATAATCATTTCAGTTGTCACTTGGATAGAATTTAACTCATTAATTTATAAGGTATTTAAAAAAAAAAACCTGATAATAAAATTTTTATTTAAATTATTATCACTCATTTATTTGTCTTCATTAGTTTTTTTAATTTTATATATAGAAACTGAACAGACCCATTTAAAAATATGTTTAATTTATTCAATTTTAGTTTCTATTGTAACTGATATAGGTGGCCTCTTAATAGGACGAACAATTAAAGGTAAAAAACTTACTAAGATTAGTCCAAAAAAAACAATATCTGGATCTATTGGATCTTTTTTATTTTCATTAGTATTGGTTCCAATATTCTATAATGAACTCTTAGAATATAATCTTTTATATTTAATTATAATAACTTTATTAATTTCATTAACATCTCAAGTTGGTGATATTTTAATTTCATATTTAAAAAGAAGAGCAAAAGTTAAAGATACAAGTGATATATTACCAGGCCATGGGGGTTTTTTAGATAGAATTGATGGTATTATATTTGCTTTACCAATTGGAATATTATTATTTAGTTTCAACTTATAATGAAAAAAAAAATTGCAATACTTGGCTCAACAGGATCTATAGGTAAATCATTAATTAATATTCTTAAAAAAGATAAAAAAAATATAGAAATATGTTTGCTTACCGCACATAAAAATTATAAGGAATTGTTTAAACAAATCCAAACATTTAATGTAAAGAATATTATTATTACTGATCCAAACTCTTATCTTAAAGTTAAAAAACTCCTTAAAAAAAGAAAGATAAATATTTTATCAAGCTTAGATGGACTTAATAAAATATTTATTAAAAAAAAAATTGATTATACAATGAGTGCTATTTCGGGCTTTAGTGGGTTGAAGCCGACTTTAGATATAATCAAATATTCCAAAACAATTGCTATAGCCAACAAAGAGTCAATTATTTGTGGCTGGTCATTGATTAAAAAAAGATTAAAAAAATATAACACTCAATTCATTCCAGTAGACTCGGAGCATTTTTCTATTTGGTCTTTAACTAATAAATTATCTCATAATAATATAGAAAAAGTATTCATCACAGCATCTGGTGGGCCGTTTAAAAATTACCCAATTAAAAAATTTAAATCAATAACACGAAAACAAGCTCTAAAGCATCCTAGTTGGAGTATGGGAAAGAAAATTAGCATAGACTCTGCAACGATGATGAATAAAGTTTTTGAAATAATTGAAGCAAAAAAAATTTTTAATTTAAGATACAATCAATTAGAAATTTTAGTTCACCCTAAATCTTACGTCCATGCTTTAGTTAAATTTAATAATGGGTTACTCAAAATATTAGTTCATGATACTGACATGACTATACCAATTTTTAACTCATTATATCAAAATAATGAAAAAAAAATTAAATCAAAAAAAATTGATATTTCATTATTAAATAATTTAAACCTTGAGAATGTGGATACAAAAAAATTTCCAATAATTAAATTAATTGATACTCTTCCAGAACAAGAGTCACTTTTTGAAACAATAATTGTAAGTGCAAATGATTGTTTAGTAAAAAATTTTTTAAATAACAAATTAAGCTTTTTAGATATTTATAAAATTTTATCAAAAATTATTAAAAAAAAAGAATTTCAAAAATATAAGTCAATTAAGCCCAGAAACATTGGTCAAATTAGGTCATTAAATGATTATGTAAGTTTAAAAATTGACACTTTATGTGTATAAGCTTCAAGTAATGAACAAAATTTTTATAATATTTTTTTTCTTTATATCATTAGTCTCTAATGCTCTTGCTGACATTATTAACGACATTGAAGTAAAAGGAAACTTAAGACTTTCAAAACAATCTATTATAATTTTTAGTGGTTTAAATATTAACCAAGATTATAATTCTGATGATTTAAATATTGCTATTAAAAAATTAGATAAAACAGATTTTTTTAACAAGATAGATTTTAAAATTATCGATGACACTCTTTTAATTGAAGTCGTCGAAAATCCTATCATTGAAGATTTACAAATAAGAGGTGTTAAAAGCAAAAGTTTTGTAAAAGCTTTAAATGAAAAAATGGAACTTAAAAATAGAAAACCTTTTAAAGATTCTACTTATCAGTCTGATTTAAATTTAATTAAAAATATAATTAAACAAAATGGTTATTATTTTTCAAAAATAGAAACTTCCCTAACACGTGATAATGATCGTAATACAATTAGACTTTTTTATGACATTGATTTAGGAAAAAAAGCTAAGATTAGTGAAATTATTTTCTTAGGTGATAAAAAATTAAAAGATAGAAAACTTAGAAATGTTATTGCATCTGAAACTTCTAAACCATGGAAATTTATTTCTAATAAAGTTTATCTTGATGAACAAAGAATTAAACTTGATAAAAGATTACTTACGAACTATTACAAAAACAAAGGTTATTATTTATCAAAAATTAATGACACATTCGTTGAGTCCCAAAAAAATAATTCATTTAAATTAGTTTTTAATATTGAAGCTGGAGAAAAATTTTTTTTTAATGATCTCAAGCTAGAGCTTCCAACAGATTTCAATAAAGATCATTTTAGAGATATCACTAAAGTGTTAAATAAATTAAAAGGAAAAAAATATTCACTTAATAACATTGAAAAAATTTTAGATGAAGTTGATAAAATTGCTCTTTCTAAACAATATGAATTTGTTAATGCAAAAATTAAGGAAAAAATAATTGATAAGAATAAATTAGATTTTGTTATTACAATGGAAGAGACCGAAAAATTCTATGTAGAAAAAATTAATATATCTGGAAATAACATTACTTTAGAGGAAGTATTACGAAACACTTTAATTGTTGATGAGGGTGATCCTTATAATGAAATTTTATTTAATAAATCTATCAGCAAAATGAAAAGTAAAAATATTTTTTCAAAGGTAAAAACTGAAATTACCGATGGAAATGAAGCAAATTTAAAAATCATTGATATAATTGTTGAGGAAAAACCTACTGGTGAAATCTCATTAGGCGCTGGCGTTGGTACAAACGGTTCAAGTATAGGTGGTGGTATAAAAGAGAATAATTTTTTGGGAAAAGGTATTAAACTTGATACCAATCTGATGGTTAGTGAAAATAGTGTTAAAGGTAAATTTACCTATTTGAAACCAAATTTTGGTTATGGAGACAATGATTTATTTACTTCTATTGAAAGCTCTTCTACAGACAATTTGACTGAAAGTGGCTACAAAACTTCTAACTTAGGCTTTAGTTTTGGTACAAGGTTTGAGCAATATGAAAATCTTTTTTTCAGTCCAACACTGATTACAGATGTAGAAAAACTTACTACAACCTCAACTGCATCAACTTCTATAAAAAAACAAGAAGGAAATTATTTTGATGTTAATTTTGCTTATTCTTTAGATTACGATTTAAGAGATAGAAGTTATCAACCAACAGATGGTTATAATACCTCTTTATATCAAAGTATTCCTTTAGTTTCAGATCAAAATGAAATTATTAATGGTTTTGAAATCAATAAATATAAATCTTTAGTATCTGATATGGTAGGTAAAATAAGTTTATTTGGTAGAGCAGCAAATTCAATCTCAGGAGATGATGTAAGATTATCAAAAAGACTTTTTATACCAAGTCGAAAATTAAGAGGATTTGAAAACGGCAAAATTGGACCTACTGATAATAATGACTATGTTGGTGGTAATTATGCAGCTAGCTTAAATATATCAACAACACTTCCTCAAATCCTTCCATCTTTTCAAAATACTGATTTTAATATTTTTTTTGATGCTGCCAATGTTTGGGGTGTTGATTATGACAGTAGTATCGATGAGTCTAATGTTATAAGAAGTTCTGTTGGTGTTGCCATGGACGTACTAACACCGATTGGACCCTTGAATTTTTCATTTGCACAACCTGTTACTAAAAAAAGCTCAGATAAAACTGAGACTTTTAGATTTAATATTGGAACTACATTTTAATGATATTTAGAAAAATATATAAATACTTAAGTGTAATAATATTATTAACGATAACAACAAACACACATGGAGAAATCAAAATTGCTTATTTTGATCTAGATTTTGTTATGTCAAAATCAAAAGCTGGTATTTCAATCTCTAAACAAATCACAAGTATAAAAAAAAATGGCATTGCCAAGTTAAACAAAGCAGAAAAAGATTTAAATGCTAAAGATCAAAAATTAATTTCTCAAAAAAATATTTTATCAAAAGAAGATTTTGCAAAACAAGTAAAAAACTTAAGAAAAGAAGCACTTGAATATCAAAACCTCAGACAAAAATTAATAAAAGAATCCAATGATCAATTAATAAAGGCCAAGTCAGAACTTGTACAAAAATTACAACCTATTTTAGCAAAATATTCACAAAATAATGACTTGTCATTAATTTTACAAAAAAAAATGGTGGTGATTGGCAAAACTGAACTTGATGTAACTAAAGATATATTAGAGTTAGCTAATAAAGAAATTAAAGATATCAAAGTAAAGTAGTAAAAATGTCAAATTCTTTAAATAAAGAACAGATAATAAATTTACTTCCACATAGAGAACCAATGCTTTTAATTGACGAATTAATTAATATTAAAAAACTTTTTTCAGCTACAGCCATTGTTAATGTTAGAAAAGATAGTTTCTTTGTGCAGGGACATTTTCCTGGAAATCCTGTAATGCCTGGTGTTTTAATTGTAGAGGCGTTTGGGCAAGCGGCTGCAGCTTTAACTGCTGCTGGTATTGATAAAGAAACTTATGAGAATAAGTTAGTTTTTTTAATGGGCATTGAAAAAGCAAGGTTCAGAAACCCGGTTATCCCAGATTGCAGATTAGAATTGAATATTGAGGCCACGAGATCACATGGAAAAGTATGGAAGTATAAGGGTGAAGCCTTTGTTGAAGGAAAAAAAATGGCAGATGCACAGTGGTCTGCAACTATTGTTGATAGAAAATAATCAGTAATATTTCTTGATAAGTATTTTCATTTTTATTTGATAAATAAACTTAAATAATGATTAATCCATTTTTTAAGAACAAAGGTCCTTTCGATATAGCCAAACTATTAAAGCTTGCATCAATTGATAATATTGAAAATTTTAATAAGTCTAAAGTTAAAAATATTAATGATTTAGTAACTGCAAATATTAATGAGATTACTTTTTTTCATTCAAAAAAATATGAATCACTAGCTTCTAAAACTAAAGCTTCTTATTGTATTACTAGCAAAAACTTATCAAACTTGTTACCTGCTAGTTGTAAAAAAATAATTGTTGATAATGTATTGATTGCAACTGCGCAAATTACTAAAATATTTTACCCAAACTCAATAACAGATGATTTTGATAATACAGTAAAAAATATTAAAAAAACTTCATCATCTAAAAAAATTAAATTTGGCCAGAATGTTTTAATTGGTAAAAATGTAAAGATAGGAAAAAATTGTTTAATTGGTCACAACTCAATTATAGAAAGTAATGTAGTGATAGGGGATAATTGTTCGATAGGTTCTAATGTAATAATTAGAAAAACCCTAGTAGGTAATAATGTAAATATATTAGATGGTTGTGTTATAGGGAAAAAAGGTTTTGGTTTTTTTCCGGATAAAAAAAAAAATTTTAGATATCCGCATATTGGTATAGTTATAATAGAAGATAATTCTGAAATTGGATGTGGTGCAACTATTGATAGGGGCTCTTTATCAAATACAATTATTGGTAAAAATACATTTATAGACAATCAAGTTCATATTGCTCATAACAACAAGATTGGTAACAACTGTATTATTGCTGGACAAGTTGGTTTTGCAGGGAGTTCATCGCTAGGAGACAATGTTATGATAGGTGGACAAGCTGGTATTTCAGGACATTTAAATATTGGGAGCAATGTCCAAATAGGGGGCGGTAGTGGTGTTATTAAAAATATACCAAATGATTCAAAAGTTATGGGATATCCTGCAACAGACTTAAGAAGATTTATAAAAGAAAATAAATGATACATAAAACAGCTATAATTGACTCTAAGGCAAAAATTTCTACCAATGTAGAGATTGGGCCTTATGCAACAATTGGACCAAATGTAGAAATTGGAGAAAATACTTTAATCCAATCTCATGTAAATATTACTGGGAACACCACTATTGGAAAAGGAAATAAACTTTATTCATTTGCGTCAATAGGAAGTGATCCACAAGATTTGAAGTATAAAGGTGAAGAAACTACACTTTTAATTGGTGATAATAATACTATTAGAGAGCACGTAACGATAAATACTGGTACTGTACAAGGAGGTGGGTTAACTAAGATAGGAAATAATAATTTAATAATGATTGGTGCACATATTGCGCACGACTGTATTATTGGTAATAATATTGTCATGGCCAACAATACTGCAATAGCTGGCCATGCAGAAATTGAAGATTTTGTAATCATAGGAGCAAAATGTGGAGTCCAACAATTTACGAGAATTGGTAAAAGGGCAATGATAGGTGGTATGACAGGTGTATTAAGAGATGTAATCCCATATGGCTTATCGACAGGTAATAGAAATTATCTAAATGGAATTAATGTTGTTGGTTTAAGGAGAGACAAAGTATCTAATAAAGACATTTTGGGACTTACAGATGCCTATAAAGAAATTTTTAAAACTGAAGTTCTTAGTGAAAACTTAAAGAATCTTAACGGAAAATATACAGATAACCCTTTAGTTAAAGATGTTTTGGATTTTATAAATAAAGACAAAAAAAGACCAATTTGCACCCCATTTTTAAAATAAATGATTGGTTTATTCTTAGGTAGTACAGACTTTCCACAAATAGTACTAAAAACTTTAAAAAAAGAAAATAAGAAATATTTCATAATTGATTTAAGTAAAAATAATCGTTTTAAAAATGATAAAAATGCTCATTTTATAAGTATCGGAAAATTTGGACAAATTCTTAAGTTGATTAAAGAAAAAAGGTGCAACAAAGTTTTATTTGCTGGCAAAATTGATAAGCCAAGAATATCTAATTTGAAATTAGATATTAAGGGTATTTATTACATACCAAGAATAATTAGAGCTTCAAAATTGGGTGATGCAGCTATCTTAAAAGAATTGATTAAAATTTTAGCTGAAAATAAAATCAGAGTTATTAAATCAAATTTTTATAATCCAGAATTAACATTGTCAAAAGGTAACTTTACTAAAATTAAACCCCATAAAATAGACTTAATTAATATAAGAAAAGGAATTAAATCATTAAAAAGTTTGAGTGCTCATAATCACGTACAAGGTTTAATTATAAGGAATAACTTTGTCATTGCCAAAGAGACCTCAAAAGGAACAAAAAAAATGATTCTATCAATTAAAAAAAGTAAAAAAATTAAAGCTATTTTGATTAAATTACCCAAAAAAAAACAAGATATTCGAGTTGATTTGCCAACCGTTGGCCTTGATACATTGAAGGACTGTAAAAAAGTAAATATTGGTGGAATTGTATTAAAAGCTAATCAAAATATTTTTTTAGATAAAGTTAAATGTATAAACTTTGCTAATAAAAATAAAATATTTATCAAAACAATATGAAAAGAATTTTTATATTAACTGGCGAACCTTCCGGAGATAAGTTAGCATCCACGGTTATATCTAAATTAAAGACTATACAACCAGATATTGAATATTTATCTGTTGGTGGCAATCATTTAAAATCATTAGGTATAAATTCAATTTTTAATCTTAAAGAAATTACATACTTGGGTTTTACAAGTGTTTTATTAAACATCTTTAAAATAAGAAATAAGATCAATAAAACAGTAGAAGAAATTATCAAATTTAATCCTGATATATTATTTAGCGTTGATAGCCCAGATTTTACATTAAGAGTTGCTGAACGAGTTAAGAAAATTAACAAGAATATAAAAACTGTACATTATGTTGCACCACAAGTGTGGATATGGAGAGAGGGCAGAGTTAAGAAATTTAAAAAATTTGTAGATCACATGCTACTATTATTTAACTTTGAAAAAACTTTTTTTGATAAAGAAAATATTACCAATACTTTTGTTGGTCATCCTTTACTGGAACAAGATAATAAAACTAAAACAGATCTTTCATCATTAATAGACAAAGAAAAAAAAATTATCTCAATTTTTGCTGGAAGTCGTAATTCTGAAACCAATGTGCTTTTACCAATTTTATCAGAATTTATCAAACTGATGAATAATAAATCTAATAATTATGCTTTTATTTTTCATGGCACTAATGAAAATAGAAATTTAATTAACGATTTTATTAAAAATGATAAAATAGAAAATTCTCAAGTAGTTTCAGATGAAATCATAAAATCTCAAGTTTTAAATAATTCTATATTTGCAGTTGCAAAGTCAGGTACTGTTTCTTTAGAAATTTGTAATGCAAATGTTCCATCTATAATTATTTACAAAATTAATATGATCAACTATTTTTTAATGAAATCTTTAGTAAAAGTACGTTTTGCAAATATAATCAATATAATTAATAATAAAGAAATTATTCCAGAACTCTTACAAAAAGAATGTAATCCAAAAGAAATATTCAATTCTGTAAATTATTTATTAAATCACCCCGATTTAATGAAATCACAATTAGAAGTGATAAAAAAAACATTAAATGATATTAAATCAGACACTTCATCTACTGAAAAAACTGCTAAAATTTTATCAGATTATTTTTAAGTATTAGACTAACTTATTTAGCCTTTTTTCTACTTCAACTTTTCCTAAGGAAATAATTATATCATATATACCAGGACCAAATTTAGAACCTGTTAATATAATTCTTAATGGTTGACCAACGCTTTTAAAGTTTGTCTCATATGATTTGATTAAATCATTTAATATTGGTTCCAATGTTTCTTTAGTTAAATTCTCTACTGTAGAAAATTTTTTTGAAAAATCTGATATAATTTTTTTTGCATTATCATCAATTAGCTTAAAATCTTCTTGATTTAGGTCAACTTCATCAACAATTATATATTTAGCATTATTATAGATATCTTCTAGTGTCTTAGCTTTATTCTTAAGGAATGATAATGAGAGCTTAAGTTTGCTCTCTTTATCTGTATCAATTTTTTCTTTAAACAACTCACAATATTGAAGTAATTGATTGTATAGTTCATTTTCATCAATTGTTTTAATATAATGTTCATTCATTGAAAGAATACGGCTCATATCAAGTTTAGATGGGGATTTACCAATTCCTTTTAGATCAAAATATTTTATGCTTTCATCTAGAGTGAATATCTCCTTATCTTTGTAAGACCAGCCAAGTCTTAAAAGATAATTTCTTAGAGCATCTGGCATTATTCCAATTTTTGAATAGTCATCTAATGTTGATGCGTTGTCTCTTTTTGATAACTTTTTACCTTCAATGGTATGAATTAGAGGTATGTGAGCAAACTGTGGTAAATCCCATTTCATAGCTATGTATATCTGCATTTGTTTAAAAGTATTAATTTTGTGATCATCTCCTCTAATAATGTGTGTCATATTCATTTGATGATCATCAACTGTTGCAGATAAATTATATGTTGGCGTTTCATCATTTCTTAAAATTATAAAATCTTCAATTGTGTTATTTTCAATTTCTACATTCCCTTGGACTAAATCTTTTAATATAGTTGTTCCACCTATTTTACTTTTAAATCTAATTACAGGCTTTACATCTTTAGGTGCATCTGTTTGAGAAAGATCTCTACATTTTCTATTATAAATGTATGGAAGTTTTTTTTGTCTCGCTCTTTTTTTTTGATCTTCAATTTCTTCTGTTGAGCAATAACATTTATAAGCATTTCCATTTTTAAGTAACTCATCTACAACTTTAATATGATCATTAATTTTTGTAGATTGAATATATTCTTCACCATCATGCTCAATGCCTATCCATTTTAAAGATTTAATAATTTGTATTTTATGCTCATCTTTAGATCTTTCTTTGTCTGTGTCTTCAATTCTTAAATGAAAAGTTCCTTTTTGATTTTTTGAAAAAAGCCAATTAAATAAAGCAGTTCTTACACCTCCTATATGTAAAGCTCCAGTAGGAGACGGAGCAAATCTTGTTGCTATTTTAGACATTGGAAATGTTTAGACTATTTTCTTAGAAGTTTCTATATAAAGATACAAGAACACCTTGAACCTTAACTCTATCAGGTCCAAATATTTTAGTTTCATAATTTCTGTTTGCACTTTCTAATGCAACAGTCTTGCCTTTTCTTCTAATTCTTTTTAACATTGCTTCATGCTCATCTATTAAGGCTACTACAATTTTACCATTATCAGCAGTATCTGATCTTTTAATGATTACGGTATCACCTTCGTTAATGCCAGCTTCTATCATTGAGTCACCTTGTACTTTTAAACCAAAATATTGACCATTTTTCTCAAGATTACTTGGTAGAGGTATTCTAGACACCTCATTTTGAATTGCCTCAACAGGAGTTCCTGCTGCTATTTTACCTAAAACTGGTATTTCAATTTCATCTGATTTAGCATTCTCTTCATCTAAACCACCTTTTATTACACTTGGTGAAAAACTGTTATAAATATCATTAGCTGATGCAGTTTCAGGTAGTTTTATAACCTCTAAAGCCCTAGCTTTATGTGCTAATCTTTTAATAAATCCTCTTTCCTCTAATGCGCTAATTAATCTGTGAATTCCTGATTTTGATTTTAAATTAAGCGACTCTTTCATTTCCTCATAAGAGGGTGATACACCAGAAGATCTCAACTTCTTGTTGATAAATAAAAGCAAGTTTTTTTGTTTTTTTGTAAGCATAAGAACAAATATCGTACAAAATCTGTTCTACAAAAGTTCTCCTAAATAAACAATAGCTAAAAAGTGTTTAAAATAGCGGTTTATTTTACTAAAGAATTGAAAAAATTGTATTATCATCCAAATTTTTTAAAAGTGATTCACCAATTAAAAAAGTTTTAATGTTGGTTTTATCTTTTAAAGCAAGAAGTTCTTCTTTTGTTTTAATCCCACTCTCAGAGATTAAAGGACCACTATGATTAATTAAAACATCATGGATATCATAAGTTGTATTTATATCTGTTTTAAGAGTTTTAAGGTTTCTATTATTAATTCCAATTAATGCCTCTTTAAAGTTAAGAGCTTTTTTTGCCTCTTCAACAGTATGCACTTCAACTATTATAGACATATTAAGTTTTAACGCTTCCTCATATAAATCATTTGCTAGTTCATCAGAAACACCAGCGATTATTATTAATATAGCATCTGCACCATAACTTTTAGCAAGATGAACTTGAAATTTATCTATAAAAAAATCTTTACAAAGAACAGGTAAGTTTATTTTTTCTTTAACTTTGCTTACATGAATAAGATTACCAAGAAAAAAATTTTCTTCTGTAAGTATAGATAAACAAGTTGCTTTATTATTATAATATATTTTTGCTATTTCTATAGGGTCATAATCTTCTATTATTATACCAGCAGAAGGACTAGCTTTTTTAATTTCAGCTATTAAAGAAATCTTATTATTATCGATATTCTTTTGTATTTTATCCTTAAAATTAATGAATAATCTATTTTGATCAATTTTTTCATCTAAGGATTTTAATGAAATTGATTTTTTTAATAAATCAATACGTTCAATTTTTTTTTTAATTATTTTTTCTAGAATATTATCAGGCATTTTGTATTTTTTTTAAATTCTCAAAAGTTTGACCTGATAATATATGTGATCTTGCAGACTCATAAGCATCTTTAAATATTGAATTTTGTTCGGCGACAATAAGACCTGCTGCTGCATTTAAGCAAACAGCTTTTGAAAAATCATTGTCCTCACCTTTAAATATGTTTATCATTTTACTTGCATTAAATTCAGCATCATCACCAATCAAATCATCAAATTTATTTGCACCAATATTTAATTCTTTAGGATCAATTGTTATTTCAGAAATTTCACCATTTTTTAGCTGCATAACATTTGTTTTTGCATATGGAGATATTTCATCTAATCCATCATTACTATTAACAACCCAAGCAAATTTTATATTCAAATTAGCTAAAGCATCAGCAAAAATTCTCAATAATTTTTGATCAAAAACTCCAACAACTTGTCTCTCTACTAACGCTGGACTGCTGAGAGGTCCAATCATGTTAAATATTGTTCTTTTACCTATTTTTTTTCTTGTAGGTCCAACAAATTTCATCGCACTATGATAGTTTGGTGCAAACATAAAACCGAAATTATTATTATTTATTTGTTTTTCAATATCATTGGGCTCTAAATCAATTCTAATATTGAGTGCTTCTAAAACATCACCCGATCCACATTTTGATGACACAGCCTTATTGCCATGTTTAGCTACTTTAACTCCCATACTAGATAATAATAAAGCAGATGCTGTAGATATATTAAGTGTATTCATTCCATCACCACCTGTGCCACATGTATCAACACAATCTTTAACATTAACTCTTTTTGATTTATTTCTTAAAACATACACTCCTCCAGCAATCTCATTTGCAACTTCACCCTTTGCTGAAAGAAGCGTTAGGAAATCAAAAATTTGATCCTCTGAAGCTTTACCATCCATTAGTATTTCAAAAGCAGCTTTGCTTTCTTCAAATGATAAATTTTGTTTATTTTTTAATTTACTTAAATATTGTTCCATTAAATCTTATAATTGATAAAGTTTTTTAATATTTTAATGCCTACCTTAGTTTTTATACTTTCAGGGTGAAATTGAACACCATGAATGTTATATTCTTTGTGCATTATTCCCATAATTAAACCATCTTCAGTTTGAGCTGTAATCTCAAGTTCCTTTGAAAGTGTTTTCTTATCTATAATCAAACTGTGATATCTTGTTGCTTCAAACAGTGAGGGTAGATTTTTTAATATCCCAGTTCTATTTGAGGTTATTTTACTTGTTTTTCCATGCATTAGTTTATCAGCCTGAATTATTTTTGAACCAAAAACTTGACCAATAATCTGATGGCCTAAACAAACACCTAAAATAGGTATTTTTTTATATAGAGATTTTACTATTTTAATGCAATTTCCAGATTGATTAGGATTACCTGGACCAGGTGAGATTACAATCTTATCATATTTTTTTTTTAATATTTGATTTGATGTAATTTTGTCATTACGAATAACATCCACTTTTGTATTTAGAGAAGAAAGATAGTGATACAAATTGAATGTGAAACTATCATAGTTATCAATTAGTATTATTTTCATTATTTTAAAGCATTTAATAAAGCCTTAGCCTTATTTACAGTTTCTTCATACTCTTTAATCGGATTACTGTCTGCTACAATACCAGCACCTGCTTGAACATAAAATTTATTATTTTTTGAAATAGCAGTTCTAAGAGCAATACAGGTATCAAATTCACCATTAGCAGAAAAATAACCTATTCCACCAGCATAAACTTTTCTTTTTGTTGTTTCTAATTCATCAATAATTTCCATTGCTCTTATTTTAGGTGCACCAGATACAGTTCCTGCTGGAAATCCAGCTAATAAGGATTTAAATTTTGAATATTTTTTATTATAACTACCAATTACGTTTGAAACAATGTGCATAACGTGTGAGTATTTTTCAATAATAAAGCTCTCTGTAACCTTGACTGTATTTATCTTAGAAACTTTACCCGCATCATTTCTACCAAGATCTAATAGCATTAAATGTTCTGATAATTCTTTTTTATCTTTAAGTAAATCTTTCGCATAATAATTATCTTCTTTAGAATTTTTTCCCCTTGGTCTAGTTCCTGCTATTGGTCTTACAGTAATCTTGTTATCTCTTAATCTAACTAAAATTTCTGGACTTGCACCAATAATTTGAAAATCTTCAAAGTTAAAAAAATACATAAAAGGTGAGGGGTTAGTAATTCTAAGTTTTTTATAAATCTCTAATGGTTTTTTGGATAATTTAGCTTCAAACCTTTGACTTAGAACCACCTGAAATACGTCACCAATCTTAATATAATTTTTTGCTTTTTTAACCATACTCAAGAATTTATTTTTAGTAGTATTAGATTTGACTTGAATTTTTTCTTTTTTTGTAATTTTTAAATTTTTCTTTGATAATGATGATTGAATTAATAAATCGTTAATTTCACTTTCAATCTCTAAGTATTTTTCACTATAATTGTTTATTTTTTCATCTTTAAAAACATTAGCTATATAAAAAATTTTCTTTTTCAAGTTGTCATGAATAATTAATGTTCTTGGTCTTAAAAGTCTTACATCAGGAAGTTTCAGGTCATCTTTACAATTATTGGGAATTTTTTCTATATATCTAATTGAGTCATATGAAAAATAACCAGAAATTAATGAACATATAGGAGGTAGTCCTGTAGGCGTCTTAAATCTAAAATCTTCAATTATATTTTCTATAATCTTATCAGGATTACCTTTAATTTTTTTTTTAATCTTATTTTTAATTAGGTATGAATTCTTATTATTGAATTCCCATATTTTATCTGGGTTTTTCCCAAATATTGTATATCTGCCTCTTATTTTACCTTTTTCGACAGACTCAAAAATAAAACTATTTTTTTCTTTTAGAAAATTATCAATTAAATTTAAAATTTCACTATCATTATTCGTTTTATAATAAGTATATAGAATTTGATTTTCGTTCCTTTGGTGACGAAACTTGAAATCTTTAAAGTTTCGATTAAGCATCATCTAAAATAATTTTTAACTCTTTCAAGTGTCTTTTCATTTATTACTACTTTGTATTTATCATTAAGTAGATAGTCAAAAGATTTTAAGATTGTATTTCTGTTCTCAGAACTAGCTTCATTTGAAATTGCATTATAGTTTTTGGAATTTTTTGAAAAAGATGGTTCTTCATATTTAACAGTTTTCGCAACAAAAATATTATCGTTATAATCAGAAACAAGAGTAAAGGCATTTAATGGCATAGAATATAAAATTTCTACTGAATTTTTTTCAAATTTTGAATCATCATCTTTTGACTCTAGTTTAAAATTTTGAATGCTATTGTTTCCAAGTTTATCAAAAGAAGCTTGATTAAATTCTTTTTTGTTAATTTGATCTAGGATTTTTTTATTAAACTCATATTTTTCTTTTTTAAATAAAACATTGCTAATTTGATCTTTAAACCTTTTATCATTTAAACTAGCTAATTTTTCATTAATTTGATCAATATTGTACAGAATATAAGCTCCATCATATTCTATGATTTCTGTAGTATTTTTTCGTGAATTATAAATTATATTTTCGATAGTATTTTCGTTTAAATAATTAATGTAATCTTTTTTAATTGTCGGAGAAATTTTAAGATCATTAGCTATAGATTTAAAATCAACATTTTTTGATATTTGATTTTCTATTTCATCGATCTTGTTAAAGAATGTTTGATCAAATTCATCTGACCCTGTTAATATTTTTGGTGAAATAATGATATATGAAAAATCAATATGTTCTTGTTTTAATTTATCAGAATTATCATTTATAAATTTTATTAAATCTTCATTGCTAAATTTTTCTTTTGCTTTATAGAACCTATTAAGGTCTATAAAATCAACAGTTAGTTTGCTGTTTTTTTCAGTAAAATATTCTTCAACAAAAAAATCAGGGGATTTTGCTCCACTACTAATATATGTAAATAGTTGTTTTTGCAGGACATTACTTTTTAACTTCATTTCATACATTGCAGCAGTCATATTATTTTTTAATAAAAATTTTTCATAAAGAGTTCTTTTGAATTTTCCATTTTCATCTAAAAATTCTTTATTCATTTTTATTCTCTTAACCATTTCATCTTCTGATAGAGTCAAATCTAAATCTTTGATTTCAAGATCCAATAATACAGAAGAAATTAACGTGGATAAAAGTTCTTCTAGTATATTTTTATCAATGTTTTCTTTAATTACTTTTTGGCTTAAACCTGATCGATTTAAATAATCCATAAAATCTTGGGTTGAAACATTTTTGTTATTAATTTTTGCAATATTATTTGTATTACCACCACTGAAAACACTACCCATGCCCCAAAATACAAACGGTATAATTATTATGAATATAAATATCCCAGCTACTTTAGTTTTTGCAAAATTTCTTAAACTACTTATCATTTTGTCATTAAATATATTGATCTGTAAAATACAAAGCTATAGATTAAATTTTTCATTATGACAAATAAATATATGTATTTTATAGCAAATTGGAAAATGTATGGAAGTATATCATCCATAAATTCGTTAAATAAAGTTATTAAATTTTCAAAATCTAAAGAGATAAATAAAGGAAGATTGATTTATTGTCCTCCTTATACATTAATTAGTTCTTTTTCTAAAAAATTTCAAAATTGTCAAATAGGTCTTGGAGGTCAAAATTGTCACGAAAGTGAAACAGATGGTCCATATACTGGTTTTATAAATGCTCGAATGCTTAAAAATGCTGGAGCACAATTTGTAATTATTGGTCATTCAGAAAACAGAGCAAATGGTGAAAATGACAAATTAATTAACCTTAAGATAAAAAACTCAATTAACTCAAAATTAAAAGTTATTTTTTGTATAGGAGAAACCTTATCTGAAAAAAGAAAAAAAAAGACAAAGTCGATTTTATCAAAGCAAATTAAAATTGGACTAAATAAAATTAAGAATAAGTCCAATATATTCATAGCTTATGAGCCTGTTTGGGCAATAGGCACTGGAATTATTCCAAAGTCAAAAGATCTTTATGAAACAGTAAACTACATCAAAAGTAAATTTAAGGGTAAACCTCCCAGAGTTTTATACGGTGGGTCTGTTAATCCTAATAATATTAAAAACTTAAAAGAAGTTAGCAACATTGATGGTTTTTTGATTGGTGGTGCTTCCCAAAATGCAAATAAATTTATTGATATAGTTAAAAAAACATATAGTTAATCCCCATGGAAAATATTTTACTAGTAATTAATTTAGTCATAGCTTTTGTGCTTGTTCTTTTAATTTTACTACAAAAATCAGAAGGCGGAGCCCTAGGGATTGGTGTATCTCAAGATAATTTTATGTTTTCCAGAACAGCTGGCAATTTTATGACAAAAGCTACTGCTGTAGTTGCAACATTATTTATTATTTGCAGTTTGGCATTAACAATAATCTCGAGAAGTGAGTTGGCTCCAACTACTTCAGTATTAGACAAAATTGAGGAAAATAGCAATGACATGCCCTCAATTCCTGAAAATAATAATTAATACTTTTCAATTCATAAATAAATCGCTATAAGATACTTCCATGGCGCGATATATATTTGTCACCGGCGGCGTGGTTTCATCTTTAGGAAAAGGACTTTCATCTGCTTCTTTAGCATATCTACTTCAATCAAGAGGTTTTAAAGTTAGGTTACGTAAACTTGATCCCTATTTAAATGTAGACCCAGGAACAATGAGTCCATTTCAACACGGAGAAGTCTTTGTAACAGATGATGGGGCTGAAACAGATTTAGATTTAGGGCATTATGAGAGATTTTCAGGAATTGCTTCAAAAAAATCTGACAATATTACAACAGGAAAAATTTATAGTGATGTTTTAAAAAAAGAACGTAAGGGTGGTTACTTGGGAAAAACAGTTCAGGTAATTCCACACATTACTGATCGAATTAAAGAATTTATAAAGAATGATACATCTAAAGAAGATTTTATTATTTGTGAAATTGGAGGAATAGTAGGTGATATTGAAAGCCTTCCTTTTGTAGAGGCAATTAGACAATTTTCAAATGACATTGGTAAAAGAAATGCTTTGTTTATCCATTTAACATTAGTTCCTTATCTTAAAGCATCAGATGAAATTAAAACAAAACCAACTCAACATTCAGTTAAAGAACTTAGAAGCTTAGGCATTCAGCCAGATATAATCATTTGTAGATCAGAAAGAGTAATTCCATTAGAGCACAGAAAGAAAATATCGCTATTTTGTAATGTTGATATTAAAAATGTAATCCAAACAGTTGATGTAAAAACTATTTATGAAGCACCGATAAGTTTTAATAGAGAAAATTTAGATACACAAGTTCTTGATTATTTTAAAATTAAATCAAAGAAAAAAGTTAATTTAAATCCTTGGAAAAAAATTACTAAGATTGTTTTAAATACAAAAAAATCAATCGATATTGCAATTATTGGTAAATATGTTGACCTTAAAGATGCTTATAAATCTTTGGATGAAGCATTAACACATGGGGGTGTTAGTAATAATTTAAAGGTAAATTTAGTAAGAATTGACTCAGAAAAACTTAAAGTTTCAGAAATTAAAAAAAGATTAAAAGGTGTTTCTGGAATTTTAATACCAGGTGGATTTGGTAAAAGAGGGACTGAGGGAAAAATTGAATCAATTAAATATGCAAGACAAAATAAAGTTCCTTTTTTTGGAATTTGCTTTGGCATGCAAATGGCTATAATTGAGTTTGCTAGAAATAAATTGAATATTAAAAAAGCAACTTCAAGTGAATTTGGTAAAGGTGGGGTACCTATTATTGGACTAATTACTGAATGGAGAAAAGATGGTAAAGTGATTAAAGGAACTGATAAAAACCTAGGTGGCACTATGAGACTTGGTCTTTACGATGCTAAATTAAGAGATAATTCTTTGATAAAAGAAATTTACAAATCGAATCTTATTAAAGAAAGGCATAGGCATAGATATGAAGTAAATATAGCTTATAAAGATAAATTTGAAAATAAAGGCATGATGTTTTCTGGATTATCTCCTGATAATAAGCTTCCTGAAATAATAGAGTTAAAAAATCACCCTTGGTTTGTGGCTGTTCAATTCCATCCTGAATTTAAATCTAGACCTTTGGATCCACATCCATTATTCTCATCTTTTATCAAAGCTGCAAAAAATCATAGATGACAAATATTAAAGTAAATTGTGGAAATATAGAAATTTCAAATAAAAATAAAATTTGTATTATTGCTGGACCTTGTCAATTAGAGACTGAACAACATGCAATGGACATGGCTGGTAAGATTAAAGAAATTACTGCCAAATTTAATATGGGTTTTATTTATAAAACTTCATTTGATAAAGCTAACAGAACTAGCCTTAAAGGAAAAAGAGGTGCAGGACTTGAACAATCGCTACCTATTTTTGATAAAATTAAAAAAGATTTAAATGTACCAATATTAACGGACATTCATAATGCTGAACAATGTTCATTAGTAGCTCCTCATGCTGACGTATTACAAATACCTGCTTTTTTATGCAGACAAACAGATTTATTAATTGCTGCCGCAAAGACAAATAAAATTATAAATGTAAAAAAAGGACAATTTCTTGCTCCATGGGACATGGTCAATGTAACAAAAAAAATTGCTGACTCAGGTAATAATAATATTCTTGTTACGGAGAGAGGTGCTAGCTTCGGTTATAACACTTTAGTTTCTGATATGAGATCTTTACCTATCATGGCTAAAAATGGGTATCCAGTAATTTTTGATGCAACTCACTCAGTACAGCAGCCTGGTGGTTTAGGTGAAACGAGTGGTGGTCAACGAGAGTTTGTAGAGTATTTAGCTAGAGCTGCAGTAGCGGTTGGTGTAGCGGGAGTTTTTATTGAAACACATCAAGATCCAGACAATGCTCCATCAGATGGCCCTAATATGGTTCCATTAGATAAGTTAGAAAAATTATTATCCCAACTTTTTGAAATTGATAATTTAATAAAAAAATAAATGAGTAAAATTTTAAAAATAAGGGCTCGTCAAGTTTTTGACAGTAGAGGAAATCCCACAATTGAAGCAGAAGTTTATTCAAAAAGTCTAAGCTCATCAGCTATATGTCCCTCTGGAGCATCAACTGGTACTTACGAGGCATTTGAAAAAAGGGATAAAAATAACAAAAAGTACTTAGGTAAAAGTGTATTAACTGCTGTAAATCTTATCAATACAAAAATTTCAAAAAAACTAAAGGGATTTAATGTTCATGACCAAGAACGCATTGATGCAATTTTGATAAACCTTGATGGCACTAGACAAAAAACTAAATTGGGAGCCAACGCAATTTTGGCTGTATCTATGGCTGCTAAAAAACTTTCTGCAAAAATTAAAAAAATACCATTGTATAAAAACTTCCTAGTAAAAAATAATTTTAGACTACCTTATCCACTAATGAATATAATTAATGGTGGTGCTCACGCCAATAATGGGTTGAGAATTCAAGAATTTATGATTAGACCAGACAAAGCTAAGAATTTTTCTGAAGCTATGCGAATTTGTTTTATTGTAATTAGCAATTTAAGAAACTTAATTAAGAAAAAAGGTTTATCAACCTCTGTAGGAGATGAAGGTGGGTTTGCACCAATGATAGACAATAATGAACAAGCGTTAGATTTAGTAGTTGCTGCAATTAAAAAGTCAGGTTTTAAAAATGGCAAAGACGTTTCTATATGTCTTGATGTAGCGGCTAATGAACTTTTTAATAAAAATAAATACTCAATTCATTCTAAAAAATATATATCAGTAGATCAATCTATTAAAGGATATCAAAAAATTATTAATAAATATAAAATTAAATCAATTGAAGATCCTTTTGCAGAAAATGATTGGATGTCATGGAATAAAATAATGAGATCAACAAATAAAGTTCAAATCGTTGGAGATGATCTTTATGTTACAAATTTAGAAAGATTAAAAAAAGGGTTTTTAAACAATTCATCAAACTCAATATTAATAAAATTAAATCAAATTGGAACTGTTTCTGAAACTCTTGAAGTTATTAAGTTTGCTCAAATAATAGGATATAAGACAATTATATCTCATAGATCGGGTGATAGTGAAGATACTTTTATAGCTGATTTAGCAGTTGGAACAGACTCAAACCAAATAAAAACAGGTTCTCTTGCTCGATCAGAAAGAGTCGCCAAATATAACCAATTAATACGTATAGAAGAACAGCTTGGAAAAAAAGCAAGAATGAATAAAATTCAATAATGTTCAGTAAATTAAAAAAAAATTATTTTTTATTAATTTCCACGTTCTTGATACTTTATTTTTTTTTTAATTTATTAGATGGAGAAAGAGGCCTATTTTCATATTTTAAAAAAAAAGAAGTTTTAGTATCTTTACAAAATAAAGAAATAGATCTGACAAATAAGATTAAAGATTTTGAATTTAAAAATTCCCTATTAAGTGATAAATTAGACTTAGATTATGTCGAAACTTTAATAAGAGAGAAATTTTTATTTGGCAAAGAAGGCGAGACCCTTTATATAATTAAAAATTAATGACAGTTAGACATCCTGAAAAAGTAAATAAACCAATAAATCCAATCAAGAAAAAACCATCTTGGATCAGATCAAAATTAGTTAATAGTAAAGAATTTTTTTTAACTAAAACAGTTGTAAATAGTAATAATCTCGTAACAGTATGTCAGGAAGCAAACTGTCCAAATATAACCGAATGCTGGAGTAAGAGACACGCAACTTTTATGATCATGGGAGATACCTGCACAAGAGCGTGTGCATTCTGTGATGTTAAAACTGGAAAACCTGGAAAGTTAGATCCATTAGAACCCATCAAAATATCTGAAGCTGTAAGAAAATTAAATTTAAAGCATGTTGTAATTACATCAGTTGATAGAGACGATCTTGATGATGGTGGCTCTAATCATTTCCATGATGTTATTAATCAAACGCGTAAACAAAATCCAAATACGTCTATTGAAGTCTTAACTCCAGATTTTTTAAGAAAAGGAGATGCTTATAAAAAAGTATTAGAAGCAAACCCAGATGTTTTTAATCACAACATTGAAACAGTTCCAAGACTTTACCTAAAAGTAAGACCAGGATCTAGATACTTTTCATCATTAGAACTTCTTAAAAATGCAAAATCTATAAACAAAAAAGTTTTTACAAAATCAGGATTGATGGTTGGATTGGGAGAAAAAAAAGAAGAGATTATTCAAGTTATGGATGATTTGAAAGCTGCAGACGTAGATTTTTTAACAATCGGTCAATACTTACAACCATCAGTTAAACATCATCCTTTAGATCGTTACTATCATCCAGATGAATTTAAAGAATTAGAAACAATTGCAAAATCTAAAGGCTTTTTGTTAGTTTCATCAACACCATTAACTAGATCGTCTTATCATGCAGATGAGGATTTTACCAAACTACAACAAAATAGAATTAATAATCATTAATGCCCAAGGCATCTGTTAAAAGAGTAATAAATAGAAAAAAAGATAAACTTATTGAATTTGTTTTGGATATAGAAAAATATCCTGAATTTATTCCTTTTTGTTTGAATTCGAAAGTTTATGAAAGAAAAATAAAGGATGATAAAATTTATATTATAGCAGATCTTACAATAGGAAAAGGTCCCTTTAGCGATACATACAAAAGTGATGTCAGATATAATAAGAAAGATGATACAATTAATGTTACAAATTTAGATGGTCCGTTAAAACATTTGCAAAATAATTGGAAGTTTGTAGAAAACAATAACACAACAGAAGTTTATTTTGATGTAGATTTTGAGATTAAAAATAAATTTCTAAATGTATTAATGGAAAAATCATTTGAATTTGGTTTGAACAAAATTGCTGATGCTTTTCAAAAAAGGGCTGAAACGATATAATTTATTTAGATTAAAGAATTTAAAATTTCTAGAGATCTTTTAACCGTAACTTTTTGAATTGAATTTCTTGATTTTTTTTTGAAAAAATTTTTAGATATCAATAATCTATTACCTTTTTTAACTCCAATATAAACTAATCCAACAGGCTTTGATTTTGTTCCTCCATTTGGTCCAGCTATTCCAGTTATAGATATATTAATCTGAGCTTTAGATATCTTTGCTAAATTCTTGACCATTGCCTCACAACACTCAGCGCTTACAGCTCCATATTTTTTGATAATTTTTTTATTTACTTTTAAAACATTAATTTTTGCTTGATTAGAATAAGTAACAAGACCTAAGCTGAATACTTTAGATGCACCACTGATAGAAGTAATTGAGCTTGCAAGCATTCCCCCTGTACAGGACTCTGCAACAGAAATTTTAAGCTTTTTTTTTAATAACTTTTTTACAAGATTTTTCATTACAAAATATAACTTTTTAAAATCATGAAACAAATTAGTGATAAGACAACATAAAACCCAGCACAAACGTCATCCATTATAACACCAAAACTATTTTTGAAATTTTTATCAAAAAAACTTACTGGAAATGGCTTCATAATGTCAAAGTATCTAAATAAAATAAAACAAATTCCATAAAAAATTATTGCTTCATTTTGTGTTTTTTCTGTTCCATGAGAAATTTCATATAAATAGATAGGAATGGATTGACCAATGAACTCATCAATGATTATTTCTCCAGGATCTTTATTTTCATTATTTTCTATATGACTTGAAACTGCATAAAAAGAATAAATAAATATTAATATTAAAAAAAACAAAAATATATTTGGAGATAAATTTATAATATGAAATAAATAATAAAGTATAATTATTGTTACAAAAGATCCAATAGTTCCAGGTATATATTTAATTTTACCTAAACCCAACATAGTTACAAATAAAGAGTTAAAAATTTTAATCATTTTTAATTACTGAGGCTATTACTTCACAAGCTATAGCTTTTTCTTTTCCAATTACACCTAATTTTTCAGTTGTTTTGCCTTTGATGTTAATTTGTGAGGGCAAAATTTTACATATCCTTGAAATACAATTTGCAATTTTTTTATTATATTTTTGAATTTTAGGTTTTTCTGTAATTATATTAATATCTAAATTATTGATGATAAAACCCTTAAGTCTAATTTGATCAATTACTTTATCTAATAAAATTGTTGACCTAATATTTTCAAATTTTTTACTCTTATCTGAAAATTTTTTACCTATATCGCCCATTCCGCAAGCACCAAGAACAGCATCTATTACAGCATGTAAAACAGGATCACCATCCGAATGACCCAATGTACCAATTTTTGATGGAATCTTTATTCCACCAAGGTATAGTTTTTTATTGGGAACTAATCGGTGAACGTCAAAACCTAATCCATATTTTATTGAAACATTTGATTTAATATCTGAATTAATTGTAATTTTTTTATTTTCTAGTTCTCCTTTAATAATTTTTATCTTTTTACCAGCCTCTACAAATAAATTAGCATCATCTGTCACTTCCAAACTCTTATTTTTTTGGAGCTTAAATAACTCGTTATAATTAAATGCTTGAGGTGTTTGCATAAAGAAAATATTTTCTCTTTTTAAATTTTTAACTTTTCCCTTAATCTTCTGTTTGACCGAGTCTGCAGTTTGTATAGCAGGAACAACACAATTATTGAATTGGATTTCTTTTTTCAATTTGTTTAATAATTTTAAGGAAAAATTTGGTCTTGCTGCATCATGAATCATCACATATTTGGTATTTGAATTTTTTAAACTATTTAACCCTTTGAAAGCTGACTCAGCTCTAGTTCTGCCACCTTTAATAATTTTAATGTTTGGAATTTTGAGTTTTTTAATAAATTTTGTGTGATTCTTATGAACTACTATAACTATTTTTTTAAATTTTTTATAACTTTTTACTCTATCTATAGAGTGCATTAATAAAGGTTTGCCTTTATAAAGATGGTAGGGCTTAGGTGTCTTAGAATTAAATCTTTTACTTTCTCCACCAGCTAGTATTATAAAACTAATATTCATGATAAAAATTATAATTATATCATTTATCTCATAATGCTGGATTTTATCAAAAAAAATATATTTATTACGATAATTTTCACAATTACATTATCATTGGGCTTTCTTACTTTTTTAACTTTTATAGACAAAAGTTTTATTAAATTAAACGATCAAAACCTACAGTTTCTATTAATAGCAAGTATAGGATTGCTAATACTTTTATTTATAATGATTTTTTATGAAGTCAAAAATTCATTAAAGGTAGATGTCGATGTAAGTGGCTCAAAAGCAAATATAAAATACATAACTTTTTTTGCTCTTTTTACTTTAATTCCATCACTTTTAATTTCATTATTTTCATTATTTTTATTAACTTTTGCGCTTGATAAATACTTAGATAAAAAAATAATTTCGGCTGTTAATAATTCTTATGAAATAGCAAAAAGCTATACTGAGGAAGCAAAGTCAAAAACACAATCAGAAATAATTTTAATTGCTTATGACTTAAATAAAAGTTCAAATTTCCTAAAGATTAATTTAGATCAATTTAAAAGTTTTTTAAATACTCAAAAATTAATAAGGGGAATGGATGAGGTGCATATTATAGATAATAAGGGGCAACTTGTTTTAACAACTTTACAAGATCCAAAAGATTATTCACCACCTCTTACAGAAGCACTTGAAATGGTTTTAACTGACTCAAGACCACTTAAAATTATTAATGCATTTGAAAATCAATCTGCATCATTAATTAAACTTGAAAATTTTGAGGGTAATTATTTATACATTATTAAATATTTAGATAAAAAAATATCACAATATTTAATAGATTCTGAGGAGGCTGTTAATTTTTATTATACAGTTTTAAATAAACAAACAGGAATTAAAGTTTCTTTTGCACTAATATATCTTATCATTGTTACCTTATTGCTTTTTTTATCGATTTCTATTGCTATTCGCTTTTCGTCTAGATTTTTTAGGTCTATTAACAATTTAATTATTGCCTCAGCAGATATTGGAAAAGGTAATTTAGATATTAAAGTACCTGAAATAAAAACTGATAAAGACATGGAAATTTTGAATAAAAATTTCAATCTAATGACTGAAAAATTAAAATCTCAACAAGATAGACTCATTATAACTGAAAGACATGAAGCTTGGGAAAGTTTAGCAAGAAAACTTGCACATGAAATAAAAAATCCATTAACCCCAATTCAGTTAACGATTGATAGACTCAGAAATAAATTTTCTGAAGTTTTATCTTCTGAGCAAAAAACAAATTTTACTGATAGTTTAAAAATTATAGATAAACAAATAAAACAAATTGAAAATTTGGTAAATGAATTTTCAGACTTTGCGCGTATGCCAAAACCAATTTTAAAAAATAACAATTTAGTTAATATTATTGATGACAACTTAAAACTTTTAAAAACTTTGGATGAAAATATTGAAATAGATTTAATAAGCAAAAAAAAAGAAATTTTTTATAGATCTGACAATGAACAGCTAAGTAGAGTCTTTTTCAATCTAATTAAAAATGCTATAGAAAGTGTTCAAGAAAAATGTCTAGAAATCACCAATACCAAAGGTAAAATTAGTATAGAAATTAATGACTATGATGATTATATAGAATTTACAATAAAAGATAATGGTAAGGGTTTTAAGAATTTAGAAAACATTAAAAAAATTTTAAACCCCTATTTTACCACTAAAAAAAAAGGAACTGGTTTAGGTTTGGCAATAGTTAATAAAATAATTAATGATCACAATGGTTCAATCAAATTTGTAAATTTAAACGATGGTGCCAAAGTTACTGTTGAATTTTTAAAAGTATAATGAGTACCGAAA
Organism: uncultured Candidatus Pelagibacter sp.; assembly: GCA_905478565.1. GTDB lineage: Bacteria > Pseudomonadota > Alphaproteobacteria > Pelagibacterales > Pelagibacteraceae > Pelagibacter. The sequence goes on from CAJQJC010000023.1 coordinate 55,600, forward strand.
TATTAATAATCGATGATAATGCGGATATTAGAAATATAATAAATGATCTTATTGTTGATGCTGGTTACAAAACAAGGATAGCTGCAAATTACAATCAAGCTTTAAATGAGATTGATAAAAAACTTCCTGATGTTGCAATTATTGATGTTAAATTAGATAAGGGTGACAATGATGGATTAGAACTTTTATCTCATATTAAAAGTAAAAACTCTGACATTCCAGTAATAATCATTACAGGCCACGCAAACATTGAAATGGCCATAAGAGCTTTAAAAACTGGTGCATTTGAATTTATTGAAAAACCTTTTAATCAAGAAAGATTAATGAATTTTGTAAATCGTGCTGTAGAAAATATCAATTTAAAAAATAAGAATAAAGAGTTTGAGGATAAACTTTTTTATTCCTATGACTTAATTGGCAAAAGCAATAATATAGAAAATATTAAAGATGAAATTAATAAAGTTTCAATTACAGAAAGTAGAATTTTTATTAATGGCCCAACTGGATCTGGAAAAGAGTTAATTGCAAGGAAAGTTCACAAACAATCAAAGCGTAATAAAGGACCTTTTATAATTCTTAATGCTGCTTTGTTAGATATTAAAAAATATGAACTTGAATTATTTGGAGAAGAAAAAGAAAATGGTGCAATTTCATATGGTGCTTTAGAAAAAGCTAGTGGTGGAACATTATTAATTGATGAAATTTCTGAAATCCAGTTGGAAACACAATCAAAAATATTAAGAGTATTGACTGATCAAAAATTTAAGAGAACAAATGGTAATCATGATATAAATGTTGATGTAAGAATTATTTGTTCTTCTACCAAGGATATTAAAAAAGAAATTGAACTTGGGAACTTTAGAGAAGATCTTTATCATAGATTAAATGTTTTAGAAATTAATGTTGAACCTTTAAACAAAAGAGTTTCAGATATCCCTTTACTAATAGAGTATTTTTCAGAAAAAATTTCTTCAAATTATAATCTTAAAAAATTAAAGATTGACGCTGATAATCAATATCTAATTAACTATGAATGGCCTGGTAATGTAAGAGAGTTGAGAAACCTAATTGAAAGAATTGCAATTTTATCGCCTGATACCGATGAAAAAATTTCAAATATAATTAAAGAGTCTTTAAAAACTCCTGATAATACTACATCTCCGATAGAAAACGCTTTATCCGTGCCATTAAAAGAGGCTAGAGAAAACTTTGAAAAAGAGTATTTAACTACTCAATTAAAAAAATTTAATGGAAATATATCAAAAACAGCAGATTTTATTGGCATGGAAAGATCAGCCTTGCACAGAAAGCTTAAAGGTTTAGGAATTAAGGAATTAAACTAAATGAATATTATTATTTGTGGTGCTGGTAGAGTTGGATTTACCATAGCTAAAATTCTTGGTGAGCAGGGTCACTCTATAACAGTTATAGATCAATCAAGTGAAGATATACAAAAAATTGATGATACATTAGATGTTAAGGCAATTGTTGGTAAAGCAACTTATCCATCGATACTAGAAAAAGCTAATGCATCTGAAGCAGATATGATTATAGCCGTTACAAGAAACGATGAAATTAATATGCTTATATGTCAGATTGCCTTTTCTATCTTTAATGTACAAAAAAAAATAGCAAGAATAAGATCTCAGGATTATCTAAACCCAAAATTTACTAAAGTTTATAATAAAGAAAATTTACCAATAGACGTAATAATATCTCCAGAAATTGAAATTGCAAAATCATTACAAAGAAAACTTGAGGCACCAGGAGCTCTGGATAATGTTCCATTTGCTAAGAATAAAATTAGACTTTTAGAGGTTTTAATAAATGAAAATTGCCCTTTAATAGATATCAAATTAAAAGACCTTACTAAGAAATTTCCAAAATTAGATGCGAATATCATGGGTGTTATTAGAAACGAAAAGTTCGCCGTATTAAAAAAAGAAGACGTGATAAAAAAAGATGATAAAGCCTACATAGCCATTAATGCTTCTCAAATGCAGGATACCTTAAGCGCATTTGGGCATAATGAAAAAATTTCTAATAAAATTTTAATTATAGGTGGTGGAAACATTGGATTTAATTTAGCTAAAAATTTAGAGGAAACTTTCGACTCAGCAAGGGTTAAAATAATAGAAAAAGACAAAGAAAGAGCTGAATTTATTGCAAGTGAACTAAATAATACAATCATTATAAATGGAAATGGCCTAGATGAGGAAGTCTTAATTGAAGCAAACCTTGATGAGGTGCAAACAGTTTTAGCACTAACAAATGATGATGAAGATAATTTAATGGTAAGTGTATTGGTAGAAAAATTTACTAAAGATAAAGATGATTTAAATGACAAAAGAACAATGGCATTAATTAATAAGCCTAATTATTCTTTATTACAATCTTCTTTAAAAATAGATGATTTAATTGACCCAAGAATGAATACTGTTTCAAGTATCCTGAAACATGTTCATAAAGGTACAATTGAAAATGCTTATAGTATTTTAAATGGAGAATTTGAAATTATTGAGGCAGAGATAATAGAAACATCTGAACTTATTAATAAAGAGTTAAAAAAATCTGACCTTCCTGAGGAGATAAGAATTGGTGCTGTTCTAAGAGGGGATGAGGTCATTATACCTAGATCAAATTTTGTTTTCAAAAAAGAAGATGTAGTAGTTCTTTTAGCTAAAAAAGAGTCTTTAGATGTTGTTGAAAATATGTTTCGTATAAGCTCAATTTAATTTTATGAAATATTTTAAACTCATTTATTTGAGTACATTTTGTTGTTTAATTTCTATTCTTTCTTTTTTTAATATTATTTATTCTTATTATCTAAATTTATATCTAAACCTAAACACTTATATTTGGACTTTTTTTATTTCGCTAATTTTCGCATCACTTTTTTATTTTTCCAGAGATAAGATAGAAAAAAAAATTACAATTTATGAAAAAATTATAACAGTTATCTTTGGTTACTTTTTTCTTCCATTAATCATTTGTATTCCTTTTTATTTTAGTATTTATAATTTAACATTTATAAATTCTTATTTTGAAGCAATATCAGGTTTTACTTCAACAGGGTTTACTATTTTTGATAATATCAAACATCTTGATCAAAGTTTAATAATTTGGAGATCTTCATCTCAATGGATAGGTGGTCTTTATTTTTTATTCTCAATCATTCTATTAATTGATATTTTCGATAATAGTTTCAAGAAATCTTTAACAAACTTTATTTCATTTAATAAAGCTGAAACTTTAAAACAGTCTTTAAAAATATTTTTATTATACTCTTCTATTACATTAGCAATATTTGTAATCTTGAATTTATTAAATATAAGAACTTTTAGTTCTCTTAATTTAGCTATGACTATTATTTCATCTGGAGGTTTTTTACCATCTAATGAATTATCTGATATATTAGTAAATAATCTTCAAATAATTATTATATCCCTCCTATTCTTAACTTCTTTTTTTAGTATTTTTTTAATTTACAATCTTGTTTTTACAAAAAATCACAATATAAATTTTTTCAATGAAGATATTCATTTACTAGTTTACTTCTTGGCTTTATTAATTATTTTTTTTGTATTTTTTAATTTCGATAATAATTTTGTAGAAGTTTTTCTTTCTTTAACTAGCAGTGTTTCAAATATTGGATTTTCTTTAAATAATAATTCTACAAATTTATCCTTTATATTTTTAATCTTAGTTATAATAGGGGGTTCCTTTTTTTCAACAAGCTCAGGTATTAGATTTTTAAAAATTTATTCATTATTAAAGTTCTCTTTAAATGAAATATTATCATATAGTAGGCCCAAAAATATTTATGTTAATAAACATCTTTTTTCAAAAGAGTCTTTTGAGATAAAAGAAGTTTATAAATATTTTTTATCAATTATTATTTTTATTATTTCATTATTTTTCTTAAGTTTTTTATTGACCTTAAGTGGTATGGAGTTTGATAGTTCTTTTAAGTTATCTATTTTAACCCTTATGAACACAGTAAATTCGTCAATGTATGGTCTTAATGATTTAAACTTCACTGATCTTCATTTTTCCGTAAAATATTACTTAATTTGCTTTATGATTATAGGTAGAGTTGAGCTTTTGACTTTATTAATAATTAGTAAAAAATTACTTTTTAAAAATTAAATTAGTACTATAAAGTCATTAAAGTAAATTTTGCGCTCTTAGCTCAGCTGGATAGAGCATCGGTTTTCTAAACCGAGGGTCGGTGGTTCGAGTCCACCAGAGCGCACCATACAACATATATTCTCTAATTTTTATTTAGCACAACATATAGATATTTTTCATTTTATTTAGATCAAATTTTCTTTGATCGGAATTAGATAATGTTAATAATATAAATAATTCAAATTAGTTTTTGAATTATTTGTTAACAAATAAATAAATAAACAGAGGAATAAATAATGTTTAAATACGTAAAACAATTAACTTCTCTAGTTGCTATGGTTGCAGTTCTGTTTGCTTTTACAACAGAAACAATGGCTGCTAAGAAGTCAAAAACTCTTAAAAACACTCAGAAAAAAGGTTTTGTAAGATGTGGTGTATCTCAAGGTTTACCAGGATTTTCAAATGCTGATGCTGCTGGAAATTGGACTGGTGTAGACGTTGATGTATGTAGAGCGGTAGCTGCTGCAGTATTAGGTGATGCGAACAAAGTTAAGTTCACTCCACTAAGTGCTAAAGAAAGATTTACAGCTCTTACTTCTGGTGAGATAGATATCTTATCAAGAAACACAACTTGGACACTTTCAAGAGACGCTGACATTGGTCTTACTTTCGTTGGAGTAAACTTCTACGATGGTCAAGGTTTCATGGTTAGAAAAAGCTCTGGAATAACTTCTACAAGCCAATTCAAAAATGGTATTTCTGCATGTACAAACATCGGAACTACTACGGAGCTAAACATGAGAGACTTCTTTAATTCAAAAGGAATTTCTTATACTCCAGTAGCATTTGAAAAAGCTGATGAAGTTGTTGCTGCTTATGATGCAGGTAGATGTGATACTTACACTACTGATAAATCAGGTTTAGCAGCTCAAAGAACTAAAATGTCAAACCCAGATGAACACATTGTGTTACCTGAGACGATTTCAAAAGAGCCATTAGGCCCAGTTGTACGTCAAGGTGATGCTGTATGGGAAGACATTGTTAGATGGTCTCTTAACACTATGATCGAAGCTGAGGAGTACGGTATTACATCTCAAAATGCTGACATGATGAAAACTTCTGAAAACCCACAAATTAAAAGACTTGTTGGTGCTGAAGGTGAAATGGGTGCTGCATTCGGTTTAGATAACGAGTGGAACTTAAGAATTATCAAACAAGTTGGAAACTATGGTGAAAGCTATAAAAGAAATATAGCTGACACGGGTATCTTACCAGACAGAGGTCCAAACCAATTATGGACTAAAGGTGGTATTTTATACGTTCCACCATCAAGATAATTTAAAGTTATAAATTGATAAAAAGGGCTAGATTTATCTAGCCCTTTTTTTATACTGC
>CAJQJC010000024.1 GCA_905478565.1 uncultured Candidatus Pelagibacter sp.
CTTGACTTGGTTGGTTTCCATTAAAATGAGATGTATCAATATCAACTTTATGTATTCTTCCAGGCTTACCTAATTTTAAAATTAAATAATCGTGACCTGATTTTCTTTTTCTTCTTGTTTCCCATCCGTCCATCCATTTACCATTCTTATCAAATACACCTTCTTTAAATACCGGAGGCGATGGATCTATTATTCTTTTAGCTGCAGCAAAGAAATCATCAGTTCTGTAGACTACTTTTGTTCCAAGCCTTGGTTGAGCAAGGTCTATTAAGCCATTTAAAATAATATTTTTATTTTTTTTCATTAAATATTTGAGTAATTCTTTATCCAATGTTTGGCAATATCTATTCTTTTACAAATCCAAACATCTTTATGTTCTAATACATAATCTAAAAATCTTTCTAAAGATTTTAATCTACCTGGTTTACCAACGATTCTACAATGTAAACCCACAGACATCATTTTAGGATTTGTTTCACCTTCTTTATATAAAACATCAAAACTATCTTTTAAGTAATTATAAAATTGGTCACCACTGTTAAATCCTTGATTAGTTGCAAACCTCATATCATTATTATCTAAAGTGTAAGGAACTATTAATTGTTTCTTGTTATTTCTTTTTTCAAAATAAGGAAGATCGTCACTATAAGAATCGCTATCATAAAGAAAGCCACCCTCATTTATTACCAAGTCCCTAGTATTTGGGCTACATCTACCTGTGTACCAACCTAAAGGGCGTTGACCGAATATTTTTTTTATAGTTTTAATTGCAAGGTCCATATGTTTTTTTTCAATGGACTTACTGATATTTTGATAATCAATCCATCTCCAACCATGACAAGCAATTTCATAATTTGCATCTTTTATTGCTTTACAAATTTCGGGGTTTCTCTCCAAGGCCATTGCAACACCAAAAATAGTTAATGGTATTTTCTTCTTTTGAAATAATTCATGTATTCTCCAAAATCCTCTTTTAGAACCGTACTCATAAAGAGACTCCATGCTTATATGTCGACCTTTAATTGGTTGAGCTCCTATTATTTCCGATAAAAAAGTTTCTGAGTTTTTATCGCCGTGTAATACTGAATTTTCAGCGCCTTCCTCATAATTTAATACTATTTGAAGAGCCAGTTTTGCACTATTAGGCCAGGTTACTTTTATTTTCTTTGACCCATAGCCAACCATGTCTCTTGGATAATTTTTGCTCATAAAATTATTATATTTTAAAAGAATAAGTATAACAACGTAATATAATCATGAAATCTAATGTTGACTCTATTTACTCATTCATTTTAACTGCGAAAATAATTAATTAATTAACAGAGGAAAAAAATATGTTTAATAAAATGAAAAAACTTATTAGCTTAGTTTTCGCAACTGTTCTTTTAACTTCAATCTCATCAACTAGTTTTGCTATCGACAAATTACACTTTGTAATTGGTGGTGGTGCTGGTGGTGGTTGGGATGGAACTGCTAGAGGAACTGGAGAAGCTTTAACTAAAGCTGGTATGCTAAAAAGTGCTTCATTTGAAAATATGTCAGGTGGTGGTGGAGGAAAAGCTCTTTCTTACATAATTAATTCGAAGCCTGAAAATACTGTATTGGTTCAATCAACACCTTTAGTATTAAGATCAATCACTAGACACAAAGGTTACGTTAAAGGTTCAGGTGTATTATCTTATAAAGATGTTAAACCAATTGCTGGTGTAATCGGTGACTACGGTGCAATCGCAGTTGCTAAAAATTCACCTTACAAAAACTTTAAAGATGTAGTGAATGCTTACAATGCAGATCCTAAGTCAATTAAAATGGCTGGTGGTTCTGTAAGAGGAAGCATGGACCATTTAATTGGTGCACTTGCATTTAAAAAAGCTGGAGCAAACCCTAACAACGTAGTGTACGTACCTTACGATGCTGGTGGTAAAGCTTTAGCTGGACTTTTATCTGGAGAGACTCAAATTATCTCTACAGGTTTAGGTGAATTAATGGGTGCTAGAGACCAAGTAAGAATTATTGGTATCACAGCTCCTGAAAGAGTGGGTGATGCTCCTGAAGTTCCTACTTTAAAAGAACAAGGATACAATGTTCAGTTTGTTAACTGGAGAGGTTTCTTTGCTCCTAAAAGTATGTCAGGTGGAGATGTTAAGAAGATCGCTAAAATGTTAGGTGATGTTCAAAAAACTCCTGAATGGGAAACAGTTAGAAAAAGAAATGCTTGGGTAAATATTTACAATCCAGGTAGTAAATTTGACAGTTTCTTAAAAAAGCAAACTAAAGAAATGACAAAGTTAATGCAAGAGCTAGGCGTAATCTAGTTAATTAACTTAGAGGGAGAGCAGTGAAAATAAATTCAGTTAAAATTATCTCACTGCTCTTCTTTGTTTTATCGGCCTTTTACTTATACACCGCACATCAAATACAAGTTTTTGCTTTCGACGAGGGAGCAGCCTTTAATGCTAAAACCTTTCCAATTTATTTAGGTTATGCAGGAATGTTTTTTGCTGGATTAAAAATAGCCTTACCAGATCCTAAGCCTATTGAAGTAGATCCAACATATCTAGATTTTAAAAAGACAATTCTTTTAGTAATTACTATGATTTTTTATGGAGCAACTATACTTAAAGTAGGTTTCTTTTTATCAACCTCTTTATTTTTAGTAGCTTCTTATTATTTTCTTGGTGAGAGAAGGTGGAAATACATTTTAATTTTCTCTTTTCCTTTTGTTGCTATCTTTATGTATCTCTTGCACGGTTTACTAGCTGTTTACCTTAGAGATCCATTATTAAAATATATAGGAATAATGGGATGATCGAAGGAATTTTAATTGGTTTAAAAACTGCTTTATCTTTTCAGAACTTAATGATGGTGATGATCGGATGTTTTGCAGGAACAATTATTGGAATGTTGCCTGGTTTAGGACCGATGACTGCAATCGCTTTAATGATCCCAATTACATATGGTTTTGATCCTGCAACAGGACTTATTTTAATGGCAGGAGTTTATTATGGAGCTGTATTTGGTGGTTCAACATCTTCAATTTTAATTAATGCGCCTGGTGTTCCAGGAACAGTAGCCACGTCTTTTGATGGTTACCCAATGGCACAGCAAGGTAAAGCTGGTAAAGCTTTAGCTATTGCAGCTTATAGTTCTTTTGCCGGAGGAACTATTGCAGCTATCTTTTTATTAATTGCGGCACCAAGTTTATCAAAAGTAAGTTTATCTTTTAGATCACCAGATTATTTTGGTTTAATGATATTAGGTCTGACCGCTGTTG
>CAJQJC010000025.1 GCA_905478565.1 uncultured Candidatus Pelagibacter sp.
ATTTGCCCTTCATTTGAAATTTAGCCTTTTGTAATATTTCGGTCATTTCTGTATGGTCTATAGGTTCTCCTCCCCAGAGTCTACCACCGCCTGACTTTCCTCCACGGCCGCCACTTTTTACTTCAACCTTTTTTCCACCAATAATTAAATCTCCACCATCCTTTGCATATGAAATTTCTTTACTCATGATTGCTAGAGCACCTTCGGCCGGGCCTGCATCACTTTTTGTAAACTGACTTTGATTTCTTGTCAATGATTGGAACAATGCTTTGGGTATACCGTCTGCTACAATTGATTGAATTTCAGCAGGTGCAGTCATACCAGAATCTGGAACTAGACCGTTTATATCAATAAAGTCTTCACCTTTGTTCCATTTGCCTACAAATTGTTTTACCTCATCTGTTTTGCCAAGTTGTGGAATCTCCTTAACCAAGAACGCCATTTCACTTGCACCAATGTCTGCATCTTTATGTTGTGCGATGTAATTTTGAATTCTAGTATCTAGTTGTTTTCCAATGATGCTTTTGTATACTTTATCGAAAATTGGATCTTCTGCTTTTCTCTTATTCAAAGCACCTAGTACTCTGTTTTTGATTGCTTCATCCTCTGGAGCCTCTCTCAAGAACCACGGAGTTTCGAAACTCTCTTTTTTCATGAACCTGTTGATCAGGTCCGTGTATAACTTGTCATGTGACGCCTGTGATATCTCGCCCTTGTCCTTACGGTTGTGTAGGTCCTTGACCCCTGTGAGGAAGTCCGTATAGCTCTGCACATTTGGCAGTTCTACGACCTTTGCTTTGGGTTCTGGGAACTTTATTATATCCGCTTCTTTGGCAAACCATGGTTTCATATTGCTATTTAACCGTTATGACTGATTGGTCTTACGCAGTTTCTCGTTGATCTCTATGCTGGTTTCCAGTTGTGTGAACGGTGTGTTAAGTATCTCACGGGCGAACCATGCCAATGCACTGGTATCTTTGGGAAAACAACTTCCTGCGTATCCTCGTTGCCCGTCATTGCCAGGCACCTTCATGTGCGTGTTGCCTATCCTAGGATCGTTTTCAATAATCTTTGTGAATGTCTGCCAGTCTGTGCCTTTTGCCGCTTTAAGGACGTCATACATCTCGTTCATGAATGTGACCTTAGTTGCTAGGAAACTGTTGATGCAGTACTTTACCATACTAGCAGTTATCAGATCCGTCTTGTAAACAGGACATTCTCGGCAATCACTATGTTCATTGTAAAGTTTTTCTACTGCATCTGTGTCTGCGTTTAGTCCTCCGAACACGTGCATGGGTGGATTGACGAAATCGTTGATGTAGTTCTTCTCTGTGAGGAACTCTGGATTGTACACTATCCTGATGTCCACACACTGTTCCTGTATGCTTTGCAACTTGTATGCCGGCACTGTTGATTTCACTATAACAAGTGAACCTTTGTTGCTGTTCAACTTTTGCATCACCGTTTCCAGTATCTCTGTGTTGCACTCACCCGTCTCCAACATGGGAGTTGGCACCGCCACGAACACTGCGTCTGGCTTGAATGCAATCAAATCCTCTATGGTGTTGGTGCTGTTGTGTTTGGGATCCACTATGAACTTCTGCACGTCCTTTGTGAATCCATGATCCACTGCCGTGCCCACGAAGCCGTGTCCTACAATACCTAGTTTCATACGATATATTATACTAGGAAATTATGGTAATGTCTATATCTGATTACCACCCGTTTGGAACTATGATGTAGTGTATGGTAAGAACTATACCAACCGAAACCAACAAACCAAGCATCATCTTCGCGAAGTCTTTTGCAACTATCGGAAACACATACTTGAACTTGTAGTCTTTCATCAGTGTTGAAATTGCTAGTTCTCTTCCACATAACAATCCCACGAACACCCACGTGGTGCTCATTGGTATGTCGTTGTATTGTTTGAAGAACAGCAGTATAAAAGCATATACCAGATCAATCATTGTTGCAGACCTAACAAATCTCGTGCCGGTCTTCTCGACAACTATCTTCTGTATCTTACCGCCCTTTTCCCAGAACGTGTATCCAAGGAATGACGCGAACACGATCGATATCGCAACCATCCATTCAACTGGCACCGCCCTTGGCAGGAACACAGCGATGTTGGCCATGTCATGACTCAACCATGTGTACCATAGGAATGCAGTACTGCACCACTGAGCGATCCGCCAACGTGTCTTGTTACGTTCCGATATTTGATTTTTCTTCTCGTCTATGATCCTCTCGATTATCTGCCATGCCGCGTATGCCACAACGGCCGCAAGTGCATAGCCTATGATTGATTTCACCAGCATCTTCTCTAATACAAATGTACTTGCGAAAGCAGATAAGACCAAGAAACTAGTTGATACAGGAATACCAATACGTGTCAATAATAAAAGTATTAGTGGTGCAGTGGCATGATACCACTGTATCTCCTGGAAAGGTATCTTGTTAAGCCTGCCATAAGATATGTCACCGCCATTGGTGCTCCAACCCCACCACATGGTGAACCAAAGCACAACTGTGGCCGCCGCCCACAAGTAGTACCATTTGAATTTGTTTTGATTTGATGCCATCCAGGTACCCAGTGTCTGCACACTGTCGTTGGCCACAACAGAGTATGCGGCAAACAAGAAACCCAGTACCATCCATAATGAGAAAGTTTGTTCCATCTTCGTTCCTATTTAATATATGTTATGTTAAAGTTATGTTACAGATTTGTTAAATTTTTCTTAAATGCTTCCAACTTCTTGGAAACGCCTCATTGGTAAGTCTATCGATCTCGTTGGCCACCTCCTGTGTTTCTCGTTGTGTGTCTGGTTTGCATCTCAGGTTGCACACTCTGGCGAATGCGTACAGTGTGCCAGACCAGTACCATTCTGTCATCATGCTCTGTGGCAACACCATACGTGCCTGTTCTGGTGCCACACCTTTCTGCAACAGACTGTTGTACAGTATCAGACAACTCTCCATGGTAGTCTCCATGTTGTAATTGATTGTTTGGTCCAGTTTGACTTCTCCTTCTGAACCCTGTTTTGAATTCTGTGGTCTGCCCCTCCATGAGTCTGGCCGGTACAGTTCTGGTGCGTCATCCACATAGCGTCTTGATACCTCGTTCCATACCAGTCCAACTTGGTGTTTCACAAGTTGCCTTGCAACGAATATGGGTGCCTTGATCCTAAACTGTAATGATGCGTGTGCGAATGGTGACCAGTGTTCGTGCTCTGCTAGGTACTTGATTAACTTCTCATCCTTGACAACGTCAAAGGAGTCTTTGCTTTTGGCGTAACTGACCCGTGCCGCATTGACAACGGATAAGTCTGTGCCCATCTTGTCTACGAGTGTGACTTTCATCTATACCTAATTATACTAGAACTTCAACTTGTAAGTCAACAAGATATTCCTGCCGTGTTGTGCATAACCATCTGGTCTTTCGTACTGCTTATCGCCTATGTTGTTGATAGACAGTATGGCGTTTGCCTTGTCGTTTATCTCATAGTTGGTGTGTACGTTCGCTATGCCTACCGCAGGTTGCGTTATTGTTGCCCATGTGGCAGAGTCTATGTCGAGATGACTGCCTGTGTGCAGGTACTCTGCGGTTGTTGTCCACTGTTCTTTCTTGTAGTCTATCGCTGTCAGTCCTGTCCACTTTGGCCTTCTGGTAACCTGTGTGCCATTACCATCTTCCGCCACAGTGAAAGTGGCATTGTTCCTCCAGTAGATGTTGTCGGTCAACAAACTGTTGAACTTCATTTCAACACCGTGCCTGTTGGACGTGCCTGATGCGTTGGAGTAAGTGCTGGCACCGTATGTGATAAGGTTCTTCAAATCTGTGCTGAAATACACCACATCTAGAACACTATCTTTGAATTTGAATTCAAGTCCAATGTCTGTTGTCTCCGCTTCTTCTGGTAACAAGTTTGGATTTCCGTTGTATCCGTAGTTGTCCGAACCGTGCATCTCGTACAGAGTTGGTGTCTTTACAGATGTTGAGTAGTTTCCTTTAAACGTCAACGAATCTGTGAGGATGTACGTTCCCCCTAGTCTGTATGTGGTGTAGTCATCGAACAGGCTTGGATCATCCTGTCTCACACCAGCCGACAGTATCAACCTGTCAGAAGCGATTATGTTTGTGTTTACGAAGTAGCCTATGTTCTCACCGCCCGTGTCAACACTTGCGGAATATGATCCTCTGTTGACGAATGAACCATCAAACTCCTCGTACTCCACGCCTGGTGTGATATCCCATTTTTCTTTTTGTATGGTGTTTGTAAACAACACAGTGTTACTTGATGAATCATATTCATCGTGTTCTGTTCCGTTGTAATAATCTCTATCATATTCTGTACGTGAGAATGTAA
>CAJQJC010000026.1 GCA_905478565.1 uncultured Candidatus Pelagibacter sp.
CTGTTGAGCCTTCAGTTTCTAAAAGAATATTATCTACTGCTGTGATGTCGGTCAGATTTAATTCTGCCGACTCCATAAAGAGGTAGTAAGACGACAGAAATTCTGTGAACTTAGGATGGTCCTCTAAAACATATTGAGGTACTTGTTGTTTAACAAGTGAGGATAGTTTCCTCTTGTTAGTTTTATATTTCGTTGCCATTGATTAAGAGTAGCTAGATGTTGTCGTATATGTTGTTCCTGCCTGTGAACTTCCACTTTCAATACCATCAACTTCACCAGTAATTGTTGAGTTTGATGTATCGATAGATAGAACTTGATTTCTTACTGGCACAACATCATTAGAGCTTGGCGTTGCAAATACTCGAACTTGAGTACTTGTTGCGCCGTCTACATTTGAAATACTTGTAATGTGTGCGGATGTAAGAACCACTTCACCTGTTGTATAGTTTACAGTACCGTATGTTGTGTCTGTATAAACTCGTGTTGTGCCACTTAGATAATATAATCTTAAATTACCAGCACCATCATCATCTAAGAAATGTTCGTTTAGTGAGCTGTCATTGTTTACCTTGAAACCAGATGATGATATAACACCGCCGCCAGATGAGTTGTGTCCAGAATGTGGATTATACAATGCATTATTATAACTAAGTGTATATTTTATTCCTGAATTTAATGTTGGTGTAAAATACTTGTACATTCTCACCGTTGTGATATTACTTAGAATAGATGTATCTGCATTATTAATATCTTCAATTAGTTTTGAGTATCTAAACATGCCAGCAAAGTCCTCTAGTGTGTCGTTATTATAACTTGCAATCTTTGTTAAAACATTTGTTTGAAGTGTAGACACATCCTTAGTTGTTATGCCTGAATTATATTTGAAGTTGACAACAAGTGTAATGAATGTTGTTTCAGGGTCGATAATTACAGGTGTTACTGAAGCAACAGCATATGATTTAAGACTCTGTACAATACTTTCTTTTGTAGCAGTTGTAAGATTAGAACCAGATTTTGCCTTGATAGAAATATAGACTTTACCATAGTCGGGTGTAGCTGCATCTTCACCACCATAAACCTGAACTGCCTGTGCGTTTGCATATAGACCTTTAACTAGTGTCTTGTAATCTTCAGCAGTAACCGCCCTATCTTGTGCAGAATAATCTCTTGGTGCATTATACTTAATCGAAGAAATTGATTCAAGCCCAGTCCCGCCTGAAGCATTACTAACTGTCGTAATTGTTGCACTTGAAAATCCACCAATTGTTCCTGATAGAGTAAATGTTGTAGCGCCGTTCGGTGCATCTCTGTTGCCGTTGATATAATCTAATATGACTATGTTGCCGTCTGCAATTGTCTTACCTGTAACTCCGTCGCCGAAATAAACTTCAAAACGACCGCCTTCTACTTCTTGTAAAAAGTAGACTTTAGATGTCGAATCTAATCCTGTAATACCAGTTGCAAGTGTGTATGTGTTTGTTGTTGCATCAGAAGATGATTCTTGTACTTTAACGGTCAATGTGGTTGTATCGACACTATCGTTTGGTATAATAAATCTTTGGTCAATATCAGATGTGTTTGCAGTATATTTGTAGTTTAAATAAGAGCCCTCATAGACAGTTAAATTATCAAATTGATAAACACCAGAAACAGGAGTAATACTTACATCAGCGTTGTTGACAAAACTATATGATTGACCATCAACTGTTGTAGAGAATTTAGTTCCTCTCGACATTGTAAGAGAAGCGCCAGTAGCATCATTAACTAAAACTGTAAGTGTGGCTGTAGAAGATGTGCAACTTGTTGGAGTATAACCAACTTGTTTTGCAAGTGATACAACACTAGAACGCAAGTCTGCACTATCAAGGTACATCTCGTTTGCAAGCATGTTTGCATTGTAACCAAGGTAGTGAGTATTATATGCTAGTACATCAAGAAGTACAGACATACCAGAACCTTCGAAGTCGTAGTCTGTAAATTCGTTCTGTTGTGATAAAAATGTTTTTAAGTTAGACTTGATACCATCAAAGTCTAATTCTGAAATTTCTAGTTTAGTTGCCATAGGTTATCTCAATCTCTCTAAAAAGGATTCTACTATTACTGGTTCTTGATGATTATTTACCATAAACGATATCTGAACAGAATATCCATTTCTGTCAAACATTGGTTGTGCAAATACTTCAACTAGATTACACCTTGGTTCGTAGTTGTTAATTAAGTTTTCGATTTGTTTACTGATTAAATGATTCATCTGAGGACTCATTAACTCGAACAACATTGCTCTCAGATTAGAACCGATTTCGGGGTGAAAAGGTTTTTCATAATGATTCGTATTAATTAGATTTCTTACACTTCTTTTTACTGCTTCAATATCTTTAATCTTCTGAATATCCTTTGTTGCAGTATTTTGTTGAAAGTCTAAATTGAGGTCCTTAAAAATCCTAGAACTTCTTGTGCTTTCATTAGATTGTGTAGCGTCATATCTTGACATTTAGAAACCTCTTTCTTTTGTAATATTTATATCTTATCCAGCGAATACAGTAGTTGCACCAGTTGTAATTTTATGGTCTTGGCTACTCTCACTATTATATTTGTCGCCTATTCTAGCAATCTCTTTACCATTTACAAATACAGTTGCTGAGTGAGTAGAAACTGTTGGTGCATGATTAGTCGCTGTTGCAACACACAGGTCACCATTAGCGTGAGCCTTCATTGCATCATCTTTTCTTACAACGCCGGTACCTTCTGCAAAAACATCACTACTGCCAGCATCACTTTTCTGTGTCGTATCGGTATCAAAATTCCACTTTATCGGAGTAAAACTTGGTGCACCCGATGTTAAACAAACAGTACCTATTGCGCCATCTTCACACGCCACAGAACTCACTTCATCTTTGAGTGCTACTTCTGGCATTACTTCTTCTTAGCAGTTTTTTTCTTTGCAGTTTTCTTTGCTTTAGGTTTTGCAGTTTTTACAATTGGAGCATCATTTGCTTCAGGCACATATTCTTTCTGAATTGCAGCAGGTTTAGTTACTTTTGCCGCCATGTCTGCCTTCATTTTGTCTGAGATTTCTGCAAGTTCTCCTGCCATATTCGACTTTTGTTCTTCCGATGCTTTCTCTGGCAATTCTGTAACGCCGTCATAGAGTCCAGGAATAATCACCTTACCTTCCATAATCAACTGTTGTCTGTTTTGTAAATGTTGCGTTTGTATAGCCTCTTTACTACCGCCGGTATAGTAAACAGCGTGTCTTTCTTCGACTAATATATCCGCACATCTCTTACCATCAATTGTTATGAAGTTTCCAAGAACACGACCGAACTTACCTTTCATGTCCTCGCCTTTCTTACTGACTTGTGTTTGTAGAATTGCTTCAGCACCTAAAAGAGAACTTAGTCTTTCTTTTGCAAGAAGTCCAAATATCTTTTCCGTCTTATCACTTGTTCGTGATTCTGGTGTATCAATACCCATGATTCTCACTCTTTCTTTTCTTAACCAGACGCCGAATCCCAAATCTATGTCAACATCAACTGTATCTCCGTCAACTACTTTTAAAATGTTTACTTTATATTCATGCATTGTTTTTTTCCTTTAATAAAGATTGCTTTTGAATTACATAAACTATTTATAAGTGCTTGACAAACGGTTCGAAGTAATGTATAATACTTGGTATGAATAATAAGCGAATATCTAAAAAAGATATTGAAAACGATTTAGTACGAATATTCGAGAAATATCCA